>NZ_OZ245882.1:319577-639155 GCF_965229465.1 Cellulomonas sp.
CACAACGGGTCCGGCAAGTCGACGCTGCTCAAGCTCATCGGAGGCATCCTCCAGCCGACGACCGGGAGCGTCGAGCACCGTGGACGGGTCGCTGCCCTCCTCGAGCTCGGAGCGGGCTTCCACCCGGACCTGACCGGTCGCGAGAACGTCTTCCTCAACGCGTCCATCCTCGGCCTGAGCCAGAAGCAGACCGAGAAGCACTTCGACGAGATGGTCGACTTCTCGGGCATCGAGCGGTTCATCGACACCCAGGTCAAGTTCTACTCGTCAGGGATGTACGTCCGGCTCGCGTTCGCGGTCGCCGTGCACGTCGACCCGGAGATCCTGCTGGTGGACGAGGTCCTCGCCGTGGGTGACGAACCGTTCCAGCGCAAGTGCATGGACCGCATCCACGAGTTCCAGTCCGAGGGCAGGACGATCATCCTCGTCTCGCACTCCGCGCAGCAGGTCGGCGAGCTCTGCGACCGTGCCGTGGTCCTCGACAACGGACGAGTCATCTTCGACGGGCTCCCCCAGCGGGGGTTGCAGGTCCTGCGCCAGGGGTACGAGGACGCGCGCCAGGAGGAGCTCGAGATCAAGGCGATCGTCGCGCCCAGCACCCAGGCGACGCTGGCCAAGGTCGAGCTGTTCGACCGCACGGGATCCCGTGCCTCCGAGTTCGACGCGGGCGACTCCCTCGAGGTCGCGCTGACGTTCCGCAGCCCCACCCCGCTGACTCGCTGGCGCGCCGGCATCTCGATCGAGACACCGCTCGCTCAGGTGGTCTACGGCACCAACACGGAGCTCGCGGCCGTCGAGCTGCCGACCCTCATGGGAGAGCGTCAGGTGGTCTTCCGGATTCCCCGGCTCGACCTGGTCACGGGCCAGTACTACGTCACGGCCGCGCTCGAGCACGCCGACGGGACCGCGATCGACTGGAAGTCCCAGGCCGCCATGTTCACCGTTCACTCCGACACCCGGGCGGTCGGCACGGCTGATCTTCGACCGCTCATCGAGACCCGCTCCACCCAGGACCGCTCGCTGGCCTAGCGCCCCGAGCACCGCCATGAGATCGCTAGTACCGGACGAGGAACTTCGATGACCAACGCTTCGCCCACTCCCCTCACCCACGCTGCCGCGGCGGCCGACGTGCCGATCGAGGTGCTCGTCCTGGTGCGTGCCCTGCGCACGGAGGAGCCCAGCACGTACGCGGTCGTCGGGACGTCCGACGACGCCGTCCGCTCCGTGGTCGCCGCGCTGGACGTCCGCGGGTGGGCGTCGGACGCGGCGCCGTCCGTCCTGCTGACGCTCGAGGACTCCGTCACCGACGCGCTCGCGACGGCGGGTCCCACGTCGCCGGCCATCCTGGCCGTGCGGCGCTCGGACGCGCCCGACGAGCGGCCGTGGCCGGGTTGGGACGAGCCGGCGCAGGCGGCGGGCTACGTGGGCTGCCTCCGGACGGCCGACTGGTGCCTGTACGCCCACGAGAGCAGGGTCGACGAGCTGGGACCGGTCCTCTCGTTCGCGCCGTCCGACCGCGAGCGGTGGCCCGACGGCGTGTCGTCTCGCTCCCGCTCGGAGCTCGTCGACGAGATCGTGTACTGGCGCACGGCAGCGCTCACGCGATGGGCGAAGCGGGCCGCGGTCGAGAGCGGCCGGACGAACAAGGAGCTGAAGGACGAGGTGGCCCACCTGCACCACCTGCTCAACGCCACGTACAGCACGGTCTCGTGGCGGGTCACGGCTCCGCTGCGCGCTGTCCAGTCCGCCCGGCTGCGGGCGGGCCGCAAGTGACCATCGCGGACGTCGACCCCGAGTCCGCCGTCGGCGCGCTCGACCAGCGGCTGCGCGCCGCGAGCACGGTGCTGCTGGGTCGCGGGCGCGACCCCCGGCCGTCGGCCCCGGGACGCGTCGGCGCCCTGCTGCTCCCCGAGCTGATCGCCGCCTGCCAGCGGTCGGGCTCGCGTCAGGACCTCTGGCTCCTGATGACCGCGCTCGGTGGTGCCATGCCCGGCGAGGAGGACCTGCGCGACGCCTCCCGGCACATGGCGCTCGGCACCGACCGCGAGGTCCAGACGCGCCTGCTCGACATCGCCTTCGAGCTGGCGTCCGACTCCGACGGCGCCTACGAGCTGGACATCGTGCGCGATGCCGTCGTGGTCGACGTCGACTTCTGCGCCCGCCGCGACTTCCACACGGGGATCCAGCGCGTGGTCCGCGAGACCGTGCCGCGGTGGGACGAGGCGCACGAGATCCTCCCGGTCGCGTGGACCGACTCCTACACCGCCCTGCGGCGGTTGCACCCGTGGGAGGTCCCGAACGTCATGGCGTACCAGCCGGGCGGTGGGTCGTCCGCGAAGCGGACGGACCAGGGGGTCACGCGGCTCGTCGTGCCGCTGGGCAGCAGCATCATCCTTCCCGAGATCCCGGAACCGGAGGCCAGCGACTGCTACGCGGCCCTGGCCCAGTGGACCGACAACCGGATCGTCGCCATCGGCTACGACATGATCCCCATCGTCAGCGCAGACCTGCGGCCGGGCTTCGAGGCGACCCGGTTCGCCCGGTACCTGAACGTCGTGAAGCACGCGGACCACATCGCCGCGATCAGCCGCTCGGCGACCACCGAGTTCGCCGGCTTCTCGCAAGCCCTCGGGGCGCAGGGCCTCGCGGGGCCGCTGGTCACCGAGGTTCTCCTGCCGGCCTCGCCGCCCGACCGCGGGGTGCAGGCCGCTGCCGGCCCCGCGGACGACGCGCGTCCCGTGGTCGTCTGCGTCGGCACGCACGACCCGCACAAGAACCACGCCGTCCTCGTCCAGGCTGCGGAGCGGCTCTGGCGCGAGAAGGTCGACTTCGAGCTCGTCTTCATCGGTGGGGTCGGGTTCATGGGTCCCGAGAACATGTGCTTCACGCCGCTGCTGAAGGCCGGCCGGCCGGTGCGCAACCTCGGCCGCGTCAGCGACGAGGAGATGGCGAACACGTTGCGCAGCGCCTCGTTCACCGTCTTCCTCTCGCTGCACGAGGGCTACGGGCTCCCCGTCGCCGAGTCGCTCGCCTGCGGCACTCCGGTGATCACGTCGAACTTCGGGTCGCTCCAGGAGATCGCCGAGGGCGGAGGTTGCGTGACGGTGGACCCCCGGGACGACGACGCGGTGACCGCGGCGATGCGCACGCTCCTGACCGACCCGCAGCGCCGCAGGGCGTTGCGGGACGAGATCGCGGCGCGTGAGGAACGGACGTGGCAGGGATATGCGGATGAGCTCTGGGAGGCCTCGATGTCCGGCGTGGTGAGCGCATGAGCCGGCTTGCCGTCCTGTCCCGGCAGGCTGCGGACCCCACGGGTGCGCCCCAGCGGCGCGCCTGGGCGGACCGCCTCCGCCAGGTCGCCGACACCCTGGGTCGCCCGTGCCGGATCGCACCCGGCGCGACACCGTCCATGCGCGAGCTGACCGCGGAGCTCGGCCGCGTCGTCCAGCCGACCGACCGCGGCGAGGCGTGGCTCGCGCTCGCAGCGATCTCCGGACAGCTCCCCATCGACCGCACCGTGCTCGCGGTCTGCCGGCAGGCCGAGTTCTCGGGCGCCGAGCCGCTGATGGCGGAGATCGTCGCGGCGACGACCGCGGACACGTTGCACCGCCCCGTCCGGATCGTCACCGGTGCGGTCGTGGTCGACGTGCACCATACCGCTCACACCGACCTGGCGACCGGCATCCAGCGGGTGGCCCGCGAGACCGCGCGGCGATGGTCGGCCGCGCACCCGCTGACCATGGTCGCGTGGATCGACCACTTCCACGCCATGCGGGAGCTCACCGCGCGCGAGGACGCCCGGATGACCGGTGAGCCGTTGCCTCCGGGGACCGACAGCTCACCCGAGGAGTCCGCTGCTCGCACGGACGCCGCGATCGTCGTGCCGTGGACCTGCACGTACGCGCTGCCGGAGCTCGTCGCGGACCGCGAGCGCAACAAGCGCATCCTGGCGATGGCCCGGTACGCGCCGAACCGCACCGGCGCCATCGGGTTCGACTGCATCCCCATCACCTCGGGCGACACGAGCGACGTCGGCGTGCCCGACTTCTTCGCCGACCACCTCGCGACGGTCCGCCACTTCGACCGGATCACCACGATCTCGCAGGCGGCCGGCGGCGAGTACGGCGGCTGGAGCACCATGCTCGGCGCTATCGGCATGGTCGGCCCTGAGATCACACCGATCCTGCTCCCCGCCGAGGCTCCTCCGGTCGACGACGACGTCCTCGCCCGGGCCAGCGGCCGCTTCCGCGTCGCGGGGATGCCCATGGTCCTGTGCGTCGGGACGCACGAGCCCCGCAAGAACCACGGCGCGGTGCTGCACGCCGCCGAGATCCTCTGGCGCGAAGGGCTCGAGTTCAGCCTGACCTTCATCGGCGGCCACTCCTGGCGCGGGCAGCGTTTCAGCACCCGGCTCACCGAGCTCCAGGCCGCCGGTCGGCCGGTCGAGAGCGCCAGCGGCATCAGCGACGAGATGCTCTGGGCCGCCTACCGGCTCGCGCGGTGCACGATCTTCCCGTCGTTCAACGAGGGGTTCGGGCTACCGGTCGCCGAGTCGATCGCGGCCGGCACACCAGCGATCACCTCCGGCTACGGCAGCATGCACGAGATCGGCGCGGACGGCGGAGTCCTGTTCGTCGACCCCCGTGACGACACGTCGGTCACGGACGCCCTGCGCCGGCTGCTCACGAACGAGGACGAGTACCACCGTCTGCGCGCTGACGCCGCCAGTCGGCCCGCGCGCACGTGGGACGACTACGCCGCGGACGTCTGGGAGTACCTCGTCGGCTGATCGCCGGTCCGCAGGAGGGCACTCCGGGGGCGTCGCTCCCGGAGTGCCCTCTCTGCGTCAGCGAGAGGGCGCCGCGGCATCCACGATGGGCGCGTTGAGCTTGAGCGCACCGAGCGAACCGAGGAACGGCGCGTCACCGAACGCGAAGACCCCGCCGTCGGACGCGAACATCCAGTAGCCCGCGCCCGAGCGCGTCAGCGACGCGGTCACGATCGGCTTGTTCAGCTTGATCGCGCCCGTCGAGCCGTAGAACTGCGCCGGAGGGAACGCGAAGTAACCGCCGTCCGAGGCGACGAGCCCGTACCCACCGACGGCCGGGGCCACGGCCGCGACGATGGGCTGGTTGAGGCGGATCGCTCCTGTGGAGCCGAAGAAGCCGGCGTCCCCGAACGCGAAGACTCCTCCGTCCGAGGCGATCAGCCAGTAGCCGTTCCCCGACGGCGTCCGCTGCGAGGTGACGATCGGCTTGTTCAGCCTGATCGCGCCCGTGGACCCGCGGAACGCGGCATCGCCGAACGCGAAGACTCCCCCGTCGGTCGCGATGAGCCAGTACCCGTTCCCGGTCGCCGTCGGCAGGATGTCGACGATCGGCTTGTTGAGCTTGATCGCGCCGGTGGAACCGAAGAACGCCGCGTCACCGTAGGAGAAGACGCCGCCGTCCGAGGCGACCAGCCAGTACCCCTGCCCGCTCGCGGTCGAGGCCATGGCGACGACGGGAGAGGTCAGACGCAGGCCACCCGCCGACCCGTAGTACCCGGCACCGCAGAACGCGAAGACACCACCGTCCGAGGCGGCCATCCAGTAGCCGGCCCCGCCCGACCCGGAGCAGTAGTCGACCGGTGCCGTGACGGTGACGGAGAACCAGTCGCTCTTGAGCCCGAGCCGGCTGCGGAAGGCGTTGCCGGTGAACGTGCTGACGGTGCCGGCCATGTTGGTGACCGTCACCTGGGTCACGCGCCCACCGTCCGCACCGAGGCCGTTGCGCCCGGTGACCTGGATCGACGCGATCGCCCCCACGCCGAGCGCGCTGGTGACAGATGCCCGGGAGAGCGTGGTCGACCAGTTGTGGTTCGCGTTCCCGCCGATCGCGTCGCCGTCGTCGACGACGGCAGGGAACACCCCACCGGCCGTGTACCCACCGGTCGACGAGCTGAACTCGGTCCGCGCGATCGCCCCGCCCGACGTCCGCATCACCTGCGAGCGCGTGGCGGCCACGGCGGTGTCGGAGGACGCCGCCTCGAGCGACGTCACCTGCGAGCCGTCGGCGGACCACGTCGCTGACCCGCCGTACACCTGGCACGCGGTGGTGTCGCAGGTGATCGCGCCTGACGAGCTCTTCGAGCCGCTCAGGGCATACCCACGCGCGGCGACCGCCTGAGCCTTGAGGGCCTCGATGCCCTTGCCAGCGCCCTGGGTGGACCAGGAGGACGGCATCTCGCGCGGGACGACACCCCGCAGGTAGTCCTCGGCGGTCACCTGGTTCCACGTGTACTGGACGCCGCCGGCGAGCACGACGCGGAAGACACCGCGGTACCCGCGCGACCCGGTCGCCTCGCACACGCGCGTCTGCTGGCTCTGCTGAGTCGTGTCGGCAGAGCTGCCGACCGTCAGTCCGGACCCGAGGTTCTTCCAGAGGGTCCAGGCCGGACCCGCGCACGACGCCGCCGTGTAGAGGTTCAGCCCGCCCACCCCGTCGGCCCGGACGAGGACCGCGCCGGTGCCGGTCGACTCACCGTTCACCCACAGGCCGGGTCCGGTCAGGATCGTGTCCTTGCCGGTCAGCGCGGACAGCTCGACCGTGATCTCTGGGTTCCCCGCGTCGGACGCCAAGGTGGTCCCGCCGTAGTAGTGGCGGACGATGTCGGCGTAGGACGCTCCTTGGAGCGCGTACCCGAGCGCGCCGTACTGGCCCATGCCACGCCCGTGACCCCACCCGTGACCGGTGATGGTCACGTCGTCGGCCGCGGCAGCCGCACCTGACGCCGCGGACGTGAGCGTGGCGGCTGCAGCGACCAGGGCGACGACCGCCGCCAGCCAGCGCGAGCCGCCGCGCCGTGGATTTCGGACCTGCGTAGCCTGCACGGTGTCTCGCTCCTCACGATGTCGTTCGCGGGGCCATGAGCCGCACGGGTTGCTCATCTTTGGACGCATGAACCCGCACGTCAACGACGGCGGCGGCATGTCGCCGACCTCACCGGTGTGCTGGCGTCCGCGCGGGGCGGTTTGGTGGTGTTCGGACACGCAGGGCCGTCGAGTATCGTTCTCTGTCGGCGGACCGCCGACGGAGACGATTCGCACGGTATGGAGAAGGATGGCTCGCGCGGCAGTGATGGGGGCGGCGGACGGCGCACCCTCCGGGACCGACGAGCCGCCGGCCGAGAGCGCAGAGACGCGCGGCGCGGTCGTCCCCACGACCTCGCGCGTCGTGTGGCAGGAGATCGTCACCGCACTGACGAGTGCCGCACTCGGCGGCCTCTCCGCGGTCTGGGCACTTCGACTGTGGGCAGCGCACCTCAACGTGCCGCTCGTCGGCTCCGGCGATGCCCTGCTCAACCTCATGCTGGTCCGGAACATGCAGCTCACCGGCTGGTTCCAGAGCACGCCGCTGCTCGGTGCACCGATCGGTCAGGACCTGAGGCCGTGGCCGGTCGCGGTCGGGGACCTCTGGAGCCTGCTGTCGCTCAAGGCCCTGTCGCTCGTCCTCAGCCCCGCCGCGTCGGTCAACGTCTTCTTCGTGCTGGGGTTCCCGCTGGTCGCCGCGGTCGCATGCCTGTGCTTCCGAGGACTGTCCATCTCGCGACCGATCAGCATCGTCCTCGGTGCCGCGTACGCGATCCTGCCGTACCACTTCCAGCGCAGCGAGCCGCACCTCTTCCTCTCGGCGTACTACGCGGCGCCGATCGGCTGCCTCGTCGCCATGTGGATCTACACGCGCCAGGTCGACCTGTGGCGCAGCCCGCGGCTCTACCGATGGCGTGAGTACGTGGTCCTGGCCTCCGCCGTGGTCCTCATCGGCGGCGGCATGTACTACGCCGCGTTCGGCCTGGTCCTGGCGGTCGTCGCTGCCCTGCTGCGCGCGATCGGAGAACGCACCGTCCGGCCCCTCGCGACGGCCGCGGCGTTCTTCGTGATCGTCGTCGGAGGCATCGGCCTCGCGGCGCTCCCGAACCTCCTGTACCTGGGGTCCGCCGACGCCGACTCCGCTGCCGTCACCGGGAGGTCCTACGCGGCGAGCGAGTTCTTCGGCCTGAAGATCGTGAACCTGGTGCTCCCCGCCTGGTACCACCGCATCCCCGCGCTCGCCGACCTGCGCGCTGTCACCGGCGAGTCGGTGATCCCCGGCGAGAACACCGAGACGCTCGGCGTGCTGGGACTGGTGGGATTCGTCGCCGTCCTCCTCGCCGTCCTGGTCCCCGTCGCGGCGCACCGGCCACTCTGGCGCCGCCAGCTGCATCCGCTCGGGGTGCTGACCGTCGTCGCTCTGCTGTTCTCGACGGTCGCCGGGCTGAACAGCGTCGCCGCGGCGCTCGCGTTCGACCAGCTGCGCGCCTGGAACCGCATGTCGGTGAACATCGCGTTCCTCTCCCTGGCCGGCCTCGCCGTCCTGATCGACCGCGGCCTGCACCGCCTGGGTCGACGGTGGCCGGTCGCTCGACGGCCGCTCGCCCGCGCAGGGGTCGCCGCCGTCGTGCTGGGCATCGCGCTCTTCGACCAGACCGGGCCGGCGATCCGGCCGGACTACCCGCACACGTCGAACGCCTGGAATGCGGACGCCGACTACTTCCAGCAGCTGGAGGACCGGTACGGGGCCGGCGCGGCAGTGTTCCAGATCCCGTACTCGGACTTCCCCGAGGCCCCACCCGTGGTCTCGATGGCGCCGTACGACCACCTGCGCGCCTACGTCCACTCCGACCTGGCGTGGAGCTACGGAGCGGTGAAGGGTGCGTTCACGAGCTGGCAGGAGGTCGCGCTCAGCGAGGGCATCCCCAGCACCCTGCCGAAGCTCGTCAGCGCAGGGTTCCAGGCCATCTACGTCAACCGGAACGGCTACGCCGACCACGGCGTCGCGGAGGAGGCCGCCATCGTGGCGACCATCGGCCCGCAGGTGCCGTTCGTCAACCCGGACAACACGCTCGCCGTGTACGACCTGCGCCCGTACGCGTCGCGACTCCGCGCGGAGGGTGCACAGATCCCGTCGCTCGACCAGGTGCTGCATCCCGTGCGGATCGAGTACGGGACCGGGTTCTTCGACCCGGAGGCGGATGCGACGAAGACGTGGCGCTGGGGCGGGGCGCAGGCTGACGCCGTCATCCTGAACCCGACCGACGACCCGGTCCACGTCATGCTCACGGGCTCGATCGTCATCGCAGACCCCCGCGCCGACGTGACCGTGACGGTGGGGGACGACGAGCACGAGCTCAGGGTCGTCAACCACGTGGCGACCCTCGCGATCCCCGTCGTCGCTCCGCCGGGGACGACCCCGCTGGCGTTCGTGACGGACTCCGCGCCGACCACCGCCCCCGGGGAGACCCGCGACCTGCGCCAGCAGATCATCGACCTGCACCTCAGCCCGTTGGACTGACCCCGCCGAGCCCGCAACCCGGACACCGACCGGGCGGAGGTAAGATCATGGCCGCTTCCGCCCCGCCTCGAGGAGACCTGTGAACGACGACCTGACCGCTCGCCGAGAGTCGATCCTGGAGAGTGTGCGTCAGTTCGCCGACGTCTCGCTCGCCGCCCGAGAGTTCGTCCCCGGGGAGTCCACCGTCCCCGTGTCCGGCAAGGTCCTCGACGCGGACGACATGGTCGCGCTGGTCGACTCGTCGCTCGACGGCTGGCTCACCGCCGGCCGGTGGACCACCGAGTTCCAGGACACGCTCGCGGACTACGTCGGCACCCGGGCCGCGTCGTTCGTCAACAGCGGCTCGTCGGCGAACCTCGTCGCCCTGTCGGCGCTGACGAGCCCGAAGCTGGGCAAGCGTCAGCTCAAGCCCGGCGACGAGGTCATCACGGTGGCCGCGGGCTTCCCGACGACGCTCAACCCGATCATCCAGAACGGGCTCATGCCCGTCTTCGTCGACGTCGAGCTCGGCACGTACGACGCGATCGGCGACCAGCTGCGCGAGGCCGTCGGCCCGAAGACGAAGGCCATCATGATGGCCCACACGCTCGGCAACCCGTTCGATCTCGACCTGGTCCAGGAGCTGTGCAAGGAGCACAAGCTCTGGCTGGTCGAGGACTCGTGCGACGCGCTCGGCTCGACGTACCGCGGCCAGCGCACGGGGAGCTTCGGGGACACCGCGACCGTCTCGTTCTACCCGGCCCACCACATCACCACCGGCGAGGGCGGCGTGGTCTTCTCCAAGCACCCGCTGGTCACCCGTCAGGTGGAGTCGTTCCGCGACTGGGGCCGCGACTGCTACTGCGAGACCGGCCAGGACGACACGTGCGGCAAGCGGTTCCAGTGGCAGCTGGGTGACCTGCCGCTCGGCTACGACCACAAGTACACGTACAGCCACATCGGCTACAACCTCAAGGGCACGGACATGCAGGCCGCGCTCGGCCTGAGCCAGCTGCGCAAGCTCGACTTCTTCGTGAAGCGGCGCAAGGAGAACTTCGCCTACCTGTACGAGCGCCTCCAGGGCACCGAGGGACTCATCCTCCCGGTGGCCACACCGAACTCGGACCCGGCCTGGTTCGGCTTCCCGATCACGCTCGCGGACGACCTCGCGGTCGACCGCGAGGAGCTCATGCGGCACATGGAGACCAAGAAGATCGGCACGCGCCTGATCTTCGCGGGCAACCTGCTGCGCCAGCCGGCCTACCGCAACATCGAGCGCCGGGTCGTCGGCGACCTGCGCAACTCCGACACCGTGATGAACCGCTCGTTCTGGCTGGGCGTCTACCCGGGCCTCACCGAGAGCATGATCGACTACATGGCGGACACGCTCATCAACTACGTCACGGGCAAGGACGGCGCTCGCTGATGCATTACCTCGTCACCGGTCACACGGGCTTCAAGGGCGCGTGGCTGACCCTGATGCTGACGGAGCAGGGGCACACGGTCTCCGGGCTGTCGCTCGACCCGGCGCCCGGTTCGGTGTACGAGCGGGCGCGTCTCGGCGAGGTCCTGCGCGACGACCTGCGGGTCGACATCCGGGACGCGGCGGCGACGTCGGCCGCCGTCCGGGCCGTCGCCCCCGACGTCGTTCTTCACCTCGCCGCCCAGCCGCTCGTGCGGGAGTCGTACCGCGACCCGCGCACGACGTGGGAGACGAACGTGATGGGCACGCTGCACGTGCTCCAGGCGGTGCAGTCGACGCCGAGCGTGCAGGCCCAGGTGATCGTGACGACCGACAAGGTCTACAAGAACGTCGACCAGATCTGGGGCTACCGCGAGGGTGAGCCGCTCGGCGGCGTAGACCCGTACTCGGCCTCGAAGGCGGCGGCGGACCTGCTCACGCAGAGCTGGATCCAGAGCTCCGGCTCGACGGTGCCCACCGGGATCGCGCGTGCGGGCAACGTGATCGGTGGCGGCGACGTCTGCTCCGAGCGGCTCATGGTCGACCTGGTGGCCGCCTTCTCCGCCGGCGAGCCCGTGCGGCTGCGCTACCCCGACGCGGTCCGTCCGTGGCAGCACGTGCTCGACTGCCTGCACGGCTACCTGCTGCTGGCGGACGCGCTGCTCGACGGCCGGCTCGCGGGCGAGGCGTTCAACTTCGGCCCGGGCACGGAGTCGTTCGTCCGCGTCGGCGACATCGCGACGTCGGTGGCAGCCCTGTGGGGCAGCGACGCGACCGTCGAGCTCGACGAGGGTCCCCAGGTGCACGAGGCGGGCCTGCTCGCCCTAGACTCCCGCAAGGCCGCGCTCGCTCTGGGCTGGCACGACGCGCTGCGTCTGCCGGACGCGCTGGCCTGGACCGTCGAGTGGGCCCAGAAGGTCGGCGCGGGCACCGATCCACGCAGCCAGACCGTCGCGCAGGTGCGCGAGTACCTCGAGCTCGCGGGGCGGCCCGCATGAAGGACCAGGACGTGTTCGCGCACCGCACGGCGTGTGACCTGACCATCGTCGGTGCCGGACCCGCAGGACTGTTCGCTGCGTACTACGCGGGATTCCGTGGCCTGAGCGTGACCCTGGTCGACGCCCAGCCGGATCCCGGTGGCCAGGTTGCCGCCCTCTACCCCGCCAAGACGATCCACGACGTCGCGGGGTTCGTCGGCGTCACGGGCGCCGAGCTCATCGCCGGGCTGCGCGCGCAGGCCGAGATCTACGAGCCCCGCACGATCTTCGGCCAGAACGTGGTCGACATCGTGCGCGAGGAGCGCGAGGCCGGCCTGTCCGTCTCGCTCGAGGACGGCTCCGCGATCGACTCCCGCGCCGTCATCCTGGCCACGGGTGTCGGGGGCATCCGACCACGGGTGCTCCCCCTCGGGCACGGCTGGCACGGCCGGGGCGTCACGTACGTCGTGCACGACCCGTCGTCGCACGAGGACGAGGACATCGTCGTCGTGGGCGGCGGCGACACCGCGCTGGACTGGGCGATCCAGCTGTCCCCCATCGCGCGCTCCGTGACCGTGGTCCACCGCCGACGCCAGTTCCGGGCGCACGCGTCGCAGATGAGCCGCGCGGAGTCGCTCGGCGTCACGCTGCTTACGGAGAGCGAGATCCAGGCGATCCACGGCGACGACGCGGTCCGTGCGGTCGTCGTGCGGGACTCGTCGGGCGCCGAGCACGAGATGCCCGCCGACACCGTGATCGGTGCGCTGGGCCTGGTCACCGCACCCTCGCCGTTCGCCGCGTGGGGTTTGGCCATGCAGGACCGCAAGATCCTCGTGGACTCCGCGATGCAGTCGAACGTCACCGGCGTCTTCGCCGCGGGAGACTGCTCGACGTACCCCGGCAAGGTCGCGCTGATGGCCACCGGGTTCGGCGAGGCCGCGACCGCGGTCAACAACGCCGCAGTCCTCATCGACCCCGACCTGTCCTTGTTCCCGGGGCACTCCACCGACGAGGAGCTCCAGCCGGAGTTCGTCGCTGCCGGATCGGAAGGCTGAGCCATGGTCTACGTCATCGGCAAGGAGTGCATCGACGCGCTGGACCGCTCGTGCGTCGACGTCTGCCCCGTGGACTGCATCTACGAGGGCGAGCGCAAGAACTACATCAATGCCAGCGAGTGCATCGACTGCGGCGCGTGCGAGCTCGCCTGCCCCGAGGTCGCCATCTTCCCCGCGCGGCGCGCCAAGGGCGACGAGGAGCGCGAGGCGTTCGCCGCGGACAACCTGGCGTTCTTCGAGCTGCCGCTGCCCGGTCGCCCCGAGCCGCTCGGGAACCCCGGCGGCGCCGAGGCGCTCGGACTGATCGGCGTCGACACGCCCCTGGTCAGCGGCTGGCAGTAGGCGAGTGGCGAGTCGCTTGCCCTCTTCGCAGGTCCACTAGCTGCAACGCGATGATGACGAGACCCCGTGCCCGGCGGACCGCTGTTCCAGCTGGGACCAGGAGCCTCACCACCAGGGGCCGACTTCCCGCCTGCAGTGACTTCTGGTCTCTCGCCGAGTCGACATCACCGATCGGATCACGACCCGGCATTCGCGGCCATTTCGGAGCGTGCTCAGGCAGCGGCGATCGCGACGGTATGAAGAAGATCTCGACGTCGCTCAGGACCGGTATCCAAGGGCCGACCGGCCTGGCGGCGCACGTCGTTGCCGAGACCTTCAGTCCACTCGAAGAGCGCCGAGGCAAGGTCCTCACAGCTGACCAAGCAGCAGCAGGCTAAAGGCTCGCGCCGCAGGCTCGACCAGCATGACTCCATCTTCGTGTTGTCCACGCTCGAGGCGAGCCAATCATGGACCCGAGCAGCCGGCTGCGCGTAACCGGTGCCCGAAGATCCAAGACCCGTAGTAGCTGCCACGCCAGGCATGCACAATCTCGCCGGGTACTGGTTGGCGGCGCCAGATCGCAAGTTAGCCCACGACCGTGCGGGCGAACACGTCGAGCACCGCGCTAGACCGCCCGGGCGCTGGTGAGGTACTCGGTGTTGTCCGGTACTGGCGGCAGGTGTTCCGAAGAGTGGGTCAGGCTCCGATGGGTGTCGGGCGCTCACCTTTCGCGTTTGGCGAGACCGGGAGCTCCTCACCGGATCGGACCGGCGCTGCTTCAAGACGCGTCAGGGTCGTACACCCAAGACCGCACGCGGCAGCAACGTATACAGAGCGGAGTCGCCGTCGGAGAACTCTTCGGCTCGTCTGAAGTCCACGTACCCCTGACACGAAGGATCCGCAGCGAGGGAGGCCGCCACCGGTGTTGTCACAAGCAGCATGGATGCGTTGCCGGGCCACGGGGCCGCACACTGCGCCGTGGTGAACACTCGGCTGATCGTCAGATAGCCGTCGCTGCTAGCAACGCTGACCGAGCCGAGGCCAGAACTGGTGGCCACGAGGCTCGACATCGGCAATGCTTGCACCACCGCTCCGGAGGCCAGCGCGCTTGCGAGGCGCTCGTTGCCGTTCGCCGCCGCCACACGCTCGACAGAGGCGACCTGTTCGGTCACCGGGGGAAACTCCGCGCGGTCGCCGGACTGTAGCCATCCGAGTGTCAACGCCGGCGGAAGAGCAAGGACGCCCGCGCCCGCCGCGGCAGCAACGGCAATTAGCACGAAGGCAACACCGATGACACGGTTCACTCGACCATCCGCACGACGAGCGCGCAACCCACGGAGGCCCACGCGGAGCATCGGCAGCATGCACGCGACAACTAGACCCACCGAGAATGCATACCCACCAACGATTGTCGGGGCAAATGACCTGCCCGCAAAGTAGGGGATCGTGAGCAGGGACCATCCGCCCGCGAGACACAAACCGAGACCCTGCTGGCCGCGCCACGAGGCAGCGGGACTCGTCCGCACGAGCACGAAACCTGTCGCGGACGCCGCCACGAACAGCGCAATTACCGCAATATGGATTCCAAACTCGGCCACCGGCGCGGCCCCGAAGCCGTAGTCACCAAAGACTAGCGTGAACTGGAGCCAATACTCCCAGTGGATCGGATGGCCCGACAATGCTCCCAGCCAAGTGTAGACGGCGAAGACCGCCGCTGATGCGGTTACTAGCCAGACCAACGGTCGCCACGCTGATCGCGGGTGTCCCGCGACCAGACAGATTGTCACCGTGATCGTGAGCGCTGCCGGCAGCCCGTAATCCGGATTGTTGAGGGTCGTAACACCTACGCACAGCCCAAGGAGGATCCAATGCCACCAACGACTGGCCGCGATCCCGTGACGCAAGACGAGAAATGCAGCGAGAATCGTTACAACTGGAAGGACCACCCGCATCGGCAGCACCGCGAAATAGGTGGACGCGCTTAGTCCGCCGCCTGAGAATGCCGCCACAACGGGGCCGATTAGGACGACTCCAGCAGGCATTGCCATGCGCAGCCCCCCGAGCAGGACCGACACTACAATCGCGGTACCAATCGAAACAAGTTGAAGAACCAGCAACCACGCGAGGGTCAATGCCGTCGTGTGTCCAGGCCATAGGTAGTCGATCGCGGCGACCGGATAGCTCAGCAAGACCGAGTATTGCGGGATGTAATCTGACAGAGGTACGTGTCGTGCGGCCGTGGCAGCAATCTCATCGGACGTGAATGCGAAATGGAATGGGTCCCGTATCGCTCCGGGCGTCTGTACCCAGAGGAGCAACACGAACGGCAGGGCAACCGTGGCGACGAAGCCTGAGACTGAAGCCCAGACCCACCGAGAGCGTGCAACGAACACGACCACAGTCACGCCCGCGAAGGCCGCTCCGACGATGGCGCTGCTGATCGGGAGCCCGACCCACATACCCGTCGGATCAGATGCATCTCTCAGCGAGGCGACGATGAGGACGATCGCCAGCGCGGCCGCTGCGACGGCGATCGCGGTGGACTTCCAACGACCGTCAACAGCAACTAATCGCTGGACAAGCTTGCCCCCGGGTAGGAACGCGACAGCCAACACCATTGCCCACGCCCACCATGCAAGGACGAGCAACCTGTCCGTCGGCTCGGCAAGACCTGGTGCGGAGAACTCCGTCGTCGGAGCTTGGGCATGTGGCGCCGGTCCCAATGTCACCAGGGCCGCAGTGATCACTGCCACTCCGATAATCGCGTAAGGCCCAATCATCTCTATTCGACGCGTACGAGTTCGATGCGCGCGTTCTAGCGCCGGAACGTCACCGGGCAGGTCCGACGCGATGCGCTCGCCGAGGCGACTGGCCGCTGGGCTGGCGGGTCCCAGGCTCATCCGCATAGACCAATCAACGAGTAGCGAGGCCCGCGCGCCGCCGTGAGTTCGTCGACGCGGACAAGGGAGCCCGCACCCAAGCACGAAATCGCGATCCGGTTCTTCATAAGCCAGTCCGGGCAGCAGCCGGCGGCGACACACCTGTGCTCCACACGTTGCCCCTCATCGAACCGGGTGCCGCCGGCTACCACGCCGATGCGCATAAGGTCACGCGCCAGCAGGAAACGGACGGCCTTGTTGGACTCCCCGGGCGATGTCAACGATTCGACGAGCCTGTATCGCTGGGTTGCGCGCACGGCGCGTTCCAGGAAGCGTCCTCGTCGGCTCCGCGCTCTCGTTGTCCCGCTGGGGTTTCTCGGTCGCGGAGTAATGCACCGCCGGGATCTCCCACAGTCGACGGCCGACACTGTGGCGGCGCTTTTGCACCGGCACCACGCAGCAGTCGTCGAGGGCCATGACCCCGACCGCGCCGGGCACCTCCGCGGCGTCGTGCGGCGCGTCCACGCGATGGCCCTAGGCGCCCGGTCGGCGCGCACCGAGAGGATCCTGCTTGCTACCTGGTGGGACCCAAGAGAGTCGTACGCGTGGACGTGCGTCATGCGCACGCGGCCACGGCCAAATAGGCGTCTACCGTCCGGATCTGCTCGTCCAAGCTGACCGGCTCGTAGCCCAACTCGGCGCAAGCCTGGTCCCAGGTGGTGTCGCGTGTGTAGTAGTCATCCACGGCCGCCCTCGACTGCTCCGCGCGGGTGATTTCAGCGCGCGTCCCGAGGACGTCGTTTACGCGTGCGGCGAGGGTCCCGAACTCCACCAATTCGCCTGCCGAACTCACCGTTCCCGAGCTCAGCGCACCGTAGGCGAGGCACACTGCGAAGAAGTCGTCGACCCCGATGTAGCGACGCCAGACCTCGTGCCCAGCCCGGACCCGGATTGCTCCCTCGCGCGCCTGCGAAATCAGGTCTGAGAACGCGTATCGACGCGGCCGTCCCACCAGCGTCCCGGACAGGCTATAAGGGCGGGCTACCAGGAGGTTGGCGTCGACCCGCTGATCCAGCCCTGAGAGCGCGAGCTCCGCCTGCCGCTTGAGATAGCCGTACGGGTCGACATCGACCTCATGGTGCGACGCATCGAGCGGGTGCACCGCAGCGCCGCTGGACACGGACACCACGGTGCGCACGCCCGGTAACTGCGCGACGTGCAGGAGTCGCTGCGTCAGCACGGTGTTCACGTGCACAAAGTGCTCGATTGTCATGTCGTCGACGTAGTCTCGCAGGACGAACGCGCAGTCCACGACGACCGTCGGTGCAAAGTCGCACACGGCCGCCCAGTCCCACGCCACCGCATCGATCGATCCATTGCCGTGGTCTACCGTCCGGGGACGCTGAGTCACGTACATCGCCCGCGCTGGATTCCCGTGCAGCAGTGCTGCGACCGTCGACCCGAACCATCCGCCTGCACCCGTCACGAGAACCCGGTCGTCCGGGCGCAAAGCCCTTGCGACCAGCCGGACAGCGCGTTCGCTGACGACCACATGCCCCCCGACCACGACTAGGACAGGTCCATGAGATCGCGGGCGATCTCACGGATGATCGACTCCTGGCCGGCGACGACCTTGCGCGCGCCGAGCTCACGCCACAGGAGAGCAGGCTCGAGGTTGAGCTCCTCGGCGATCGCCTGGACGTGCGGCGCATAGCCGCTGAACACACCGGCCAGCGCGCTGATCACGCTCGAGCTGGTGGTCTTCGGCAGGTGGCCGGCCGCGCGCTCGGCGATCAGGCTGCCCATCCGGAAGAACGGCGTGAGCTCGCCCAGATCCACCCCGTACTCCTGGACGAGCACCGCCGCGAGGCACTCCAGCTGTGCGTTGCCTGCACCGGCACCGAGCGCTGCGGAGGACCCGTCGACGATGGTCGCACCCGCGTCCAGGGCGGCGAGCGCGTTCGCGATGCCGACACCGAGGTTGTTGTGTGCGTGGAAGCCCACGTCGATACCCACGGCGTCGACGATCGCGGAGATCCGCGCCGTGACGTCCGCCGGCGAGAAGTGGCCCGCCGAGTCCATGAGCACAACGGCCTGTGCGCCGAAGCCCTCGACCTTCGTGCACTCCTCGACCAGACGCTCGATGGTGGCCATGTGGCTCATCATCAGCACCGAGACGGCCTCGCGGCCGGCCTCGCGCACCGCGGTGAGGTGCTTGGCGCCGGTGTCCGCCTCCGTGACGTGCGTACCGATCCGGACGAGGTCCACGCCGTTCGCCAGCGCCGGGAGCACGTCGCGTTCGACGGTCGCGAAACCCGGGATGCAGTGCACGGCGAGCTTCTTGCGGGTGAGCGCCTCACGCGCGGTGGTGAGCAGGACCTCGTCGGTCTCGAGCGAGAAGCCGACCAGGGCCGACGATGCGCCGATGCCGTTGCCGTGGCCGACCTCGACGTAGTCGACACCCGACACGTCGGCGAGCTGGCAGTAGTCGCGCACGAGCTCCCGCGAGGCCTGGTGCCGGAGGGCGTGGTTGCCGTCGCGCAGCGTGACGTCGTAGACGGTGATCTGCGCGGTGAGCGTGGTGGTGGTGGTCATGGGATGCCTAACTCGCGACTGCGACCATGTCGAGCGCGGTCTTCACCGCGGCCGCGGTGATGATGTCCAGGTTGCCGGCGTAGGGCGGCAGGTAGTCGCCGGCGCCCTCGACGCCGATGGAGACGGTGAGAACGTCGGCGGCATGCTGCACGGGCGGCACCAGCAGCCGGTAGCCCGGGACGTACTCCCGCACGAGGTCGACCGCGTCGCGGACGGTGCGGTCGAGAGTCGCCAGGTCACCCAGGAGGCCCTTCATGTGCACGGTCGTGCGCATGATCGTCGGCGGCTCGACCGGGTTGAGCACGAGGATCGACTTGGCGACGTCGGCGCCGGACGCCAGCCGCGCGGCATTCTCCGTCGCACGGATGTAGTCGTCGATGTTCGCGCGCGTGGCCGGTCCGGCGGAGAGCGACGCGATGCTCGACGACACCTCGACGTAGTCGACGCGCTCGACGTGGCGCGCGAGGGCGCTGACCATCGGCACCGAGGCCTGGCCGCCGCAGGTCACCATCGACATGTTGTGGATCGGCTTGCCGGGCTGGTTCTCGTGGTCGAGCACCCCGGGCACGAACGCCGCACCGACCCGCGACGGGGTCAGGTCGACGACAGCCTTGCCGAGCCCCTCGAGCCGCTTCCAGTGCTCACGGTGCGAGTCAGCCGAGGTCGCGTCGAAGAACACGTCGATCTCGTCGAAGTGCTCCTCGAGCCCGTCGACGCCGTCGGCCGTCAGGTACTTGACCCGGCCCTCGAAGCGCGCCAGGCCGGGAGAGCTCGCTCGCCGACCTGCCATGGCGATCAGCTCCAGCGAGTGCTCCCGCAGAAGCTTCTCGGCCAGGTCGATGCCGATGTTGCCCGTCCCGATGATCGCGGCTCTCATGACTTGCCTCCCTGTACCGGGAGCACGCCCGGCACGCTGCGGATCCTGGTCGACTCCGGGTGCAGCGCCCCGCTCATCGCAGCACTCAGCTCCGCCTCGCTCACCAGCGGGATCATGTCCTCGAGGGGCGGCGAGATGAGCGTGCCGTTCTCGCCCTTGAGCGTGCCGACGCGGGGGATGAACAGCTGCTCGGGGTGCATGAACACCTCGAGGAGCACGGGGCCGTCCGTCGCGAGGAACTCGGCGACCTTCGCGCTAATGTCGCCCTGCTCCGACAGCCCCACGTACGAGAACCCGAAGGTGTCCGCCAGCTTCGAGAAGTCCGGGCACGACACGCCGGAGTCGAGGTCCGACCCGACGTACCGGCCGTCGAAGAGGTTGCGCTGCGAGTGCTTGATCATCAGGTACCCGTCGTTGCTGAACACGACGAGCTTGATGGGCAGCTTGTGGTGAGCGACGGTCTGGAGCTCCTGGAGGTTGAGCATCATGCCGCCGTCGGCGTTCAGGCAGACCACCCGGGCCTCCGGGTGCGCGAACTGCGCACCGACCGCTGCGGGCAGGCCGTAGCCCATCTCCCCAAGCCCCAGCGACGTCACCAGGCGCTGGTCCTCGTTGACGTCCAGACCGTAGAACCCGGACAGCAGCCCGGTGCCCATGTCGGTGACGAAGATGTCGTCCGAGCCCGCCTGGTCGCTGATCTCGTACACGACGTCGTAGGAGTTCACGAACTGGTCGCGCTGTGCGGCGGGGATCGCCTCGATGGTCTGCGCACGACGCGGGAAGTCGGTGCGCAGCTGCTCGCACTTGCGCACCCACGTGTCGATGTCCGCGGCGACGGGCCCGAGCTTGGCGAACTGCTCCAGGAACTGCGCCGCGTCGGCCTGCACCCGGACCCACCGGTCCCCGACGAACTTCTCCAGCTCCTTGCCGTCGACGTCGACCACGAACACCTGCGCGTCGCGAGCGAAGTCTGCCGGGTCGTAGCTGAGCTGCGGGATGGCCAGGCGCGAGCCGATGGCGATGACGAGATCGGCGTTCTGCACGATCATGTTCGAGTACCGGTCGCCGTAGATGCCCGAGCGCCCGAAGTTCATGGCGTGCGACGAGTCGAGCAGGTCGATCGCCGACCAGGACAGCAGCGTGGGGATGCCGATGTCCGCGACGAGCGAGCGGATCTCGGGCCGGTCCATGCCGTTGCGCAGGCCGTTCCCCAGCAGCAGGACCGGGCGCATGCTGCGCCGCAGCGCCGCCGTCAGGCGGTCCAGCGACGAGTCGAGCACGTCGCCGTAGTCCACGCTGCTGCCGAGGTCGAGGACCGGGACGGCCGGGGACCCCGCGAGCGTGGTGCTGAGCGGCTTGCGCTGGAGGTCCATCGGGATGTCGATCGTCACGGCGCCGGCTCGCGCCTCGAGCGCCGTGCGCGCCGAGTTCACCACGAGGTCGCGGATCTGGTCCGCGTTGCGCGCACGGTGCGCCGCCTTGGTCACGGGCGCGAAGACCTGGCGCGAGTCGAAGCCCTGCACGCCCCAGATCCGCAGCTCGTTGTCGGTGCTCGTGTGGATCGAGCTCTCGTTGCCGGAGAGCACGAGCAGCGGCACCGAGTCCATCTGCGCGCCGACGATCCCGGTCAGCGCGTTCGTCGAGCCGCCGCCCGTCGTCACGAGGGCGACACCGAGCCGACCGGTCGTGCGCGCCAGGCCCTGGGCGGCCATGAGCGCCGCCTGCTCGTGGTGGACGAAGATCAGCCGGGTCGCCCCGCGCCGATAAATCGCGTCACAGATGGCGAGATTCCCTGCTCCGGTGATACCGAAAACAATGTCGACACCGAGTTCTTCGAGGGCTGCGGCGACGGCATCGGCGCCGGTCACGACGGATTCGCTCATGGTCGGATCGTACTCCTGGGTGCGGCGTCGTCAGTCTGCGCGACGCGGGGGGACGTGGTGTCGTCGGCAGGGGCGCCGGCGGTGGGCAGGGCGGTGACCTGAGGCGTTGCCCCTCGGGTCGTGGCGGTCGGCACGGCCTCGCGGGCCGACCTCCGGGAGTGTCGGAAGGTGAAGTTGCGGTGCACCAGGAAGGTCCCGAGCGCGACCGCCGCGGTGACCACAGCCTGCGCCGGGATCACGGCCATGTGCAGGACCTCGACCAGGAGCGGCAGCGCGGCGGCGTTGACGGCGAACGCCACCGCGTAGACGGAGCTGAACCTGACGAGGTCGCGCCACCAGCGTCCGCGAGCCCGGAACACGACGTAACGCTGCAGGACGTAGGCCTCGAGCACCGCGACGACCTGCGCCACGACCAGCACGACGAGGTAGTGCACGACCGTGCCGAGCGTGGACTGGAGCAGAGCGAAGATCCCGAACCCGAACACGGTGTTGACACCGCCGACGAGGACGAAGCGCAGCCCCTCGGAGTCGAGCAGCGCGCGCAGCCGGGTCGGCGCCGGGGAGCCGGGCCGGCCCGCCGACGATCCGTCCACCGGTGCGACCGTCACAGACCGAGCCGGCGTCGCACGACGAAGTTGGGGCGCTGCTTGACCTCTTCATAGATCAGGCCGACGTACTCGCTGACGATGCCGATCATCGAGAAAAGAATTCCGAAGAGCAGCAGGATGAAGCCGATCAGGGTGCCGAAACCCGCGAAGGGAACGCCGGAGAAGAGGAATTGCAGCGTGAAAGCGACGAGCACGATCGCCGATATGGCGGAAACGCCGAGCCCGGTGACGGTGATGAGCCGGAGCGGGACATAGGAATGCGCGAAGATTCCCTTGAACGCAAGGTCCAGCACCTTGAGGGAGTGCGCTTTCGACTCTCCACCGAAGCGGGGCGGCCGCCGGTGCGGAATGCCGATCGACTTGTAGCCGGCCCACGCGAAGAGCCCCCGGATGAACCGGTTGCGCTCCTGCATCTGGTTGATCGTCTCGTAGACGCCGCGGTCGACGAGCCGGAAGTCGCTCGCGTTGCGCGGGATCGCCCCGTCGGTGAGCTTGCCCGCGAGCCAGTAGAAGGCCTTCGAGTTGAACGTGCGCAGCGGACCTGTGCCCTGCCGTTCGCTCACGACCATGTAGATGTTCTCGTAGCCCTCCTCCCACTTGCGGAGGAACTCGGGGATCAGCTCGGGCGGGTCCTGGAGGTCGGCCGTCATCACCACGCAGGCGTCACCCGTGGCGTAGGCGAGGCCGGCGGTGAGCCCGCCGTCCATCTTGAAGTTCCGCGCGAGCTGCAGGATCTTGAATCGCCCGTCGTCGGCGTGGATCTTCTGCAGCTTCTCCCAGGTGTCGTCCTGCGAGCCGTTCTCGACGATGATGACCTCGAAGTCGTACTGGTCCTTCTCGCCGTCCGCCACGTCCGCGAGACGACGTGCGAGCTCGTCGACGCAGTCGGACTCGTTGTACGCCGGGATCACGACGGAGATCAGCTTGCGACCGACCGCCGCACCGGCGGAGGTGGTCGACACCTCGATGTCCGCGCTCACTGCCAGACCTTCCACGGCGCCTTGCCGGTGTCCCACATCTCGTTGAGCATCTGCGACTCACGGTAGGTGTCCATCGGCTGCCAGAAGCCCTCGTGCCGGTAGGCGGCGAGCTGACGCTCGTCCGCGAGGCGGTCCAGCGGCTCGTGCTCGAGCATCACCTCGTCGCTGTCGCGGACGTAGTCGAACACCTCGGGCTCGAAGACGAAGAACCCGGCGCTCACCCAGTCCTCCATCTGCGGCTTCTCGCGGAAGCGCGTGACACGGCTCTGGTCGTCGAGCTCGACGAGCCCGAAGCGCGACAGCGGCTGCACGGTGGTGATGGTCGCCTTCAGCCCGTGGGCCTCGTGGAACGACAGCAGCGCGCTGATGTCGATGTCCGCGAGGCCGTCGCCGTAGGTCACGATGAACCGCTCGCCCTTGACGTAAGGCTCGATGCGCTCGACCCGCCCGGCGGTCAGCGTCGACTGCCCGGTGTCGGCGACCGTCACGGTCCAGTCACGCTCGAGGTGGTCGTCGTGGAACTCCACGCTGCCCGACCGCCCCAGGGTGATCGTGAAGTCGGTGTTGTGGGCGGCGTAGTTCAGGAAGTACTCCTTGATCTGCTCGCCCTTGTACCCGGCGCAGATCACGAAGTCCGTGACGTCGTGCGCCGCGAACGTCTTCATCAGGTGCCACAGGACCGGCTTGCCGCCGATCTCCACCATGGGCTTGGGACGGAACTCGGTCTCCTCGCGCATGCGGGTACCGAGACCACCCGCCAGCAGAACGGCCTTCATCGTGGTGGGCTTGCCTCTCGTCGATGCCGGAACCCACTCCGACTCGTGGATGCCCGCTTTCGGTAGGTGAGTGTAGCCGCGTCGGGCACGCTCCCCTGCCCGCTCGGCCTCACGGCATGAATTGGGGCGATCGGGCCAGGTACTCCTCGCTCCCGACGACGCCGGCACGCAGCGCGTCCTCACCGTTCGTGATCCAGTACGGCGCCCAGGTGGCGAATCCTGTGGGATCGGGCCCCCTGCCCAGGTAGATCACGTACATCTCAGTCACGCGGATCTGGGCGCTCTCCAGCGACCACCAGACGCCGGACGGCGCAGCCGAGCGGCCACGCGTGCCGATCGTGATCACCCAGAAGGAGACCTCGGACGCCGCGGCCTCGCGGTGCAGGATGTCGCGGTACAGCCGCTGGACGTAGGCCGTGCTGGTCCCACCCGCGCGCAGGTAGTACTCGTCGCTGGCGATGAGACGTCCGCGAAGATCCTCGACCCGCAGGCGGCCTGCCATGACTTCCAGCGTCTGGACCTCGAGACCCTGCGGGTCCGGGCCGCGCCCGAGCACCTCGACGTACGCCTCGGTGACCCTGCGCTGGACGTACTCCCGGCTGTGCGCGATCGCGGTGCCCAGCGCAGACGCCGGCGTCGCACCCGTCAGGATCATGCTCGTCCACGTCTGGAGACCGGTCGGGTCGGGCACGCGCTGGAGCATGTCGTGGTAGAGGGCACGCACCAACGGCTCCGCGTACGCGACGCGCAGCGCGCGCTGCCTGATCCCCGGGAGCGTCGAGTAGCCGAGGTTCCCGGGGCAGGCCGTGTAGGCGACATCCCGATGGCCGAAGACGACAGGGAGCTGGAGGGTCGTTCCGGCAGCGAAGCGCGAGTTCTCGCCGCCGAGGGTGGTGTAGACCATGGAGCCGTCCGGGTTCCTGCCGTAGACGCCCAGGCGGTAGCCGATGATCCTGGCGACGGCTTCCTGCATCGCCGGGGAGGGCGCGACGGCCCCGTACTCGCCGAGCATCGAGACGCCGACGGTGCCCGTGTTGAACCCTCCGGCGTGGACCCCGATGATCGGCTGCGTGAGGCTGTTCTGCCGACCCTCGTAGAGGTTTCCCCACTTGTCGACGATGAAGTTGTAGCCGATGTCGCACCAGCCGCGACCGTCGATGTGGTACGCCTGATCGTTCCTGATCTGCTGCATCGCCTCGGCGACCGAGGCGTACGTGTTGCTGCCGGCGGTGTGGTGGAGCACGGCGCCGACCAACGTCTTGGCGACGTCGGGCGAGCAGACCTGGGCACGCGCACCCCACGCGTCGCGGGTGAACACGATGGGCGCTGCGACCGCCGTGGGGAGCGCCGCGGCCGCCGGGGCCGTCAGCGCCGCGTTGCGGACGGTGGCCCGAGCGCTGCCCGTCGACGCCGCGCTGCCGACCAGCGGTTCGGCGCCCGCCGGCGCCACCTCCTGGGAGCCCACCAGCGTGAGGCTCATGTCGTCAGGTCCGCCGGTGCTCGTCGCCGCGAAGGACAGCTGCACGGCGTCGGCGTCGCCGATCCAGAACGAGTCGGTGCCGTCGCGGGTGCGCGCGGCGTCGACGGTGCCGAGATCCGGCGCGACGTCCGAGCCCTCGAGCGCCTGCCACGCCGTCCACGTCCCGTCGTCGAGCGTGCGCACCTGGGCGTCCTCGGCGGGTGCGGCGCCCGCGGGCCAGGTCACCCCGATCGTCTGGGCGTCGGGCGTCGCGATCACGTCGGTCTCGACGCGGCCGTCCTGGGTCAGCGCGTCGGCGACGAGCGTGCCGTCACCGGGATCGACGGTGGCGGGCTTCTCACCGGTGCTCGGTGTGGCCTCGGCCTCGGTCGCCACGACGAGCGGCGCCTCCTCGACGACGACGTCCGGGTCCTGCGACGCGGCCGGAGTCACTGCGCTGGCGGTGGCCGCGCGGACCACGCCGTCACCGGGCGCCGGGTGCTCGGCCGTGCGTGCCTGGGCGAGGCCGGGCACGGCGAGCACCGCAGCGGCGACGACGGCCGCGGTGATCGTGGCGGTACGTGATGGCATGGCGGGTCCTGACGCAGACAACGGTTTCCGTCGAGGTTCACCTGGGCCGTCCGCATTGTCAAAGACCGCCGCGCACTTGTCCGTTTCGCGTCGGTCGCGCAGTCAGCCGTCGAGACCCGCACCGATAGGCTTGGCGACACCTGTCCCCCGCTCGGAGGTCTTCCGTCGTGCACGTGCTCGTCACCGGCGGAGCCGGCTTCATCGGCTCCAACTTCGTCCACCAGACCGTCCGCGAGCGTCCCGACGTGCAGGTCACGGTGCTCGACGCGCTGACCTACGCCGGCGACGAGCGGAGCCTGGACCCGGTCGAGGGGAAGGTCGTCTTCGCCAAGGGCGACATCGCGGACCCGGACATCGTCGACAGCCTGGTCAAGGACGTCGACCTGGTGGTGCACTTCGCCGCCGAGTCGCACAACGACAACTCGCTGCACGACCCGTGGCCGTTCCTGCGCACCAACATCATCGGCACGTACCAGCTGCTCGAGGCGGTCCGCCGCCACGACGTGCGCTTCCACCACATCTCGACCGACGAGGTCTACGGCGACCTGGAGCTGGACGACCCGGCGAAGTTCACGCCCGAGACCCCGTACAACCCGTCCAGCCCGTACTCGTCGACGAAGGCGTCGTCCGACCTGCTGGTCCGCGCGTGGGCCCGCAGCTTCGGCGTCCGCGCCACGATCTCCAACTGCTCGAACAACTACGGCCCCTTCCAGCACGTGGAGAAGTTCATCCCGCGCCAGATCACCAACGTGATCGACGGCGTCCGCCCCAAGCTGTACGGCTCGGGCGAGAACGTGCGCGACTGGATCCATGTCGAGGACCACAACAGCGCGGTCTGGGCGATCATCGAGCGCGGCCGCCTCGGGGAGACCTACCTCATCGGGGCAGACGGCGAGGAGAACAACAAGACCGTCGTCGAGGACATCCTCGAGATCATGGGGCAGCCGGCCGACGCCTACGACCTGGTCAGCGACCGTCCCGGCCACGACCTGCGCTACGCGATCGACTCCACCAAGCTGCGCGAGGAGCTCGGCTGGGCGCCGCGGTACGAGAACTTCCGCGCGGGGCTCGAGGCGACGGTGGCCTGGTACCAGGCGAACGAGGCCTGGTGGCGTCCGCAGAAGGACGCCACCGAGGCGAAGTACGCGCAGCTGGGACGCTAGCTGTCGCGTCGTCGCCGGTCGACGGACGTCGCCTATGCTGTGCGACCAGCGTGGGCACCACGCGCGGCAACCCTCCCGTCGAGCGGGATGACGACGGGAAGAGCTCCGGTGCGGGGACGGGCGACGACAGCACGGCTGTCCGAGGTGCTCGTCTACGCGACCGCCGCGACGCTCGCACTGGTCAGCGCCGCCTGGGCGCTGCGTCTGACGCGGGTGGACTGGCACGTCCCCTTCTCGTACTCCGGCGATGCCGTCGCGATCGCCGCACACGTCAAGACCACGCTGGCCACCGGCTGGTACGAGCACCAGCCCCTCCTCGGGTGGCCGGCCGGGCAGAGCTACCACGACTACCCCCTGTCGGAGGACCTGCACCTCCTCCTGATCAAGCTCCTCGGAGCCGTGCTGGGCGACTGGGCCGTGACGCTCAACGTGTACTTCGTGCTCGGCTTCCCGCTGGCGGCGCTGACTGCCGCCTACTTCCTGCGCCGCATCGGTGTGGGCCGTGCGATGTCGGTGGTCGGCGCCACGCTCTTCGCGCTCGCGCCCTATCACTTCTCCCGCGGCGAGACGCACCTCTTTCTCGCGTCCTACTGGGTGCTGCCGGCGGCGCTCCTGGTCGTCGTGCGGGTGTGGCGCGGAGAACCGCTGTGGTCCGGCGGCACCGGCGCGGGTCTCCGGCTCGGCCGGTGGCGGCTCGACACGCGCGCGGTGTCGACCGGCCTGGCCCTCGTGCTCGTCGCGACGGGGTCGACGTACTACGCCGTCTTCACGCTCTGTCTGCTCGGGATCGGCGCGCTCGTCGCGCTGTTCTACCACCGGGACGATCGACGCTTCCTCGGCGCGGCTGCAGCGGGGGCCGTCACGGTGGCGACGTTGGCACTGCTCATGGTCCCGGACCTCCTGTACGCGCGGGCGCACGGCGCCAACCAGGGCTCGCTGTTCCGCAACCAGGCCGGTTCCGAGGTGTACGCCCTCAAGCTGGCCGCGCTGCTCCTGCCCGTGCCGGGCCATGCGATCAAGCTGCTCGCGGACGTGCGTACCACCTATGACGACGACTTCCCGCTGCCGGGCGAGCTCCCGGCGCTGGGGTTCGTCGCCGCGGCGGGGCTCATCGCGCTCCTCGTCATCGTCGTCGTCCAGGTCGCCCGGCCTGCGTCGCACCCGTCCCACCCGGGCGTCCGGCTGTCCATGCTGGTGTCGCTGGGCGCGATCGCGCTCGTGGCGCTGCTCATGAGCACGGTCGGCGGGGTCGGCGCCCTGATCTCGTTCCTGACACCGAACGTCCGGGGCTGGAACCGGATGTCGATCGTCCTCGCCCTGCTGTCGCTCGCCGCGGTCGGCCTGCTCCTCGACCACGCCGCCGGTCGGCTCCGGGCGCGCACCTCGCGTCCGGTCGCGATGGCGACGCTCGTGGCGGGCGGCGCCGCCCTGATCGTCCTCGGCACGCTCGACCAGGCCAGCCCGCTGTACCGCCCTGACCACCAGTCCGTGCAGGCCTCGTTCCGGGCAGATGCGGACTGGGTCGGCCAGGTCGAGGAGACGTTCGGCGACGATGCTGCGGTCTTCCAGCTGCCCTTCATGAGCTACCCGGAGTCGCCCGCCGTGAACGGCGTCTCGGACACCGACCAGCTCAGGCCGTTCCTGCACTCGGACACGCTGCGCTGGTCGGGCGGCGGGATCAAGGGGCGCACGGAGTCGGCGTGGCCGTCGGTCGTCGCCGGCATGCCCGTCGCCGACGCCGCGGCGGCGATGCGCGACGCCGGGTTCTCGGCCGTGGTGCTCGACACCCAGGCGCTCGGTGACGACGACGGCGGGGTCGAGCAAGCCTGGCGCGACCTCCTCGGCGCCCCGGTCGTCGAGGGTGCCGACGGCCGCTACGTCGTGTTCGACCTGCGTCCGTAGCCGGGGTCGAGCGTCCCAGGCCCGCCTGGGCCGCTGATCTGCACAGATCCTCCACGACGCCACTGCGTGCACTCCCCCGCACGTCCGGGGCGCTCTCCTACGATCGACGCGTGACCTCCCGCCACGCTGCCGTCCCACGCCCTCGTGCCGCCCGGCATGCCCGGACCCTGCACGCCCACGGCGTGCTCCGCACGATCGCCCTCGGCGTGGCGGCTGTCGTGGTGTTCGGCGGCAGCGGCGTCGCGGCGGTCGCCGCCAAGCTCAACGGCAACATGGAGAAGGTCGACGTCTCGAACCTGGTCAACCCGATCGCGGAGCCCACCAAGGAGCCCGACCCGGACGACCCGAACGCCGGTCAGGCCGTGAACATCCTGATCCTCGGCTCGGACCAGCGCGACGGCGAGAACGGCGAGATCGGTGGCGCGGTCGAGGGCATGCGCTCCGACACGACCATGGTGCTGCACATCTCCGCGGACCGGTCGCGCGTCGAGCTGATCTCCATCCCGCGCGACTCGCTGGTCGACATCCCGTCGTGCACCATGACGAACGGCAAGACGACGCGAGCCACCCACGGCATGTTCAACAGCGCGTTCGCGACCGGGTGGGACAACGGGGGCGACATGACGTCGGCCGCCGCCTGCACGATCAACACGGTCCAGCAGAACACCGGCGTCACCATCGACCACTTCGTCGTCGTCGACTTCGCGGGCTTCCAGCAGATGGTGAACTCGATCGGCGGTGTTCCCATGTGCATCAAGAACTCGATGTTCTCCCCCGACGCCGGGCTCGCGCTCGCGCCGGGCTTCCAGACGCTCGACGGCGCGACCGCCCTGGCGTACGCCCGTGCGCGCAAGGGCCAGGGCATCGGCGACGGCTCCGACACCAACCGGATCGGCAACCAGCAGAAGCTCATCGCCGCGATGGTGCGCGAGGTCCTGTCCCGCGACGTGCTCACCAACCCGCAGAAGCTGATCTCGTTCCTCACCGCGGCGACAGCCTCGCTGACGACGGACAGCGGGATGTCGATCGGCAACATGACCGGCCTCGCCTACAACCTCCGGAACATCAGCACTGGCAACATCACCTTCATGACGATCCCGTTCGCTGCGGCGAAGTCCGACCCGAACCGCGTCGAGTGGACGTCCGCCGCCGACGAGGTGTGGGCGAACCTCGTGAACGACGTCCCGGCTCTCGGCGAGACTCCTGCCGCGCCTGCGACGACCACCCCGCCGACGACGCCGGGCGCGACGACCGCCCCGGAGACGCCCGTGACGCCGGCGCCGCCGGAGACGAAGGACGCCGGGAAAGAGGCGTTCAGCGCCGAAGACACCACAGACGTCTGCTGAGGCATGGCCTCCGACGAGCGGTCGCCGCGCACCCCACCTCCGAGCTTCGCCCCCGGCGCTCCGGCGCGACCGGCCCGAGCGGCCGACGCGGAGCCCATCGTCGTCGGGCGTCCCGCGCGTCCGACCACCCCGCCGCGACCGACCACCCCTGCGCGCACGCCGCGCCCTGAGCGCCCTGCGCCGTCGGCGTCGCCACGCGAGCCCGGCTCGTCCGCGGATGCGGGACGACCGCCGACCATCACCCCGGCGGGCCAGTCCGCCCGCCCTGCTCGCGCTGCGGCGCCCGTCGAGGTCCCCGGCCGCACCACGAGGCCGGCCAGCGCGACGAGCCCCACGAGACCAGCGCCCGCCGCTGCACCCAGGTCGACGTCCTCCCGACCCGCCACCGGTCGACCGCCGGCGCGGCCCGCCACGGCGCGTCCGCAGCCCGCGCCGGCGGGGCCACGCGGACCGGACGCTCCGGGCGCGCAAACCCCACCTCACCGCAACCGCAAGCCCCTCGTCGCCGCCGTCGCCGTGCTGGTGCTGGTCGCCCTGATCGCGTGGCCGATCGGTCTCGCGGTCTGGGCCAACGGCAAGGTCCAGCACACCCCGGCGCTCAGCGGCGCGGCGAACACCCCGGGCACCACCTACCTGCTGACCGGCTCGGACTCACGGGCCGACGGTGCGGTCGGCGAGGACGGGACCGAGGGCGCCCGCACCGACACGATCCTGCTGCTGCACGTGCCGGACAGCGGTCCGACCGCGCTGATCTCGCTCCCGCGGGACACCTACGTGGACATCCCCGGGCACGACCCGTCGAAGCTCAACGCCGCCTTCTCGTGGGGCGGGGCACCGCTGCTGGTGCAGACGGTCGAGGGCCTGACGGGCCTCACGGTGGATCACTACGCCGAGATCGGCATGGCCGGCGTGGAGCAGATCGTCGACGCGGTCGGGGGTGTGAACCTCTGCCACGACGCCGACGTGAACGACCCCGACTCCGGCATGGTCTGGGCGGCGGGCTGCCACGACGTCGCCGGTGAGCAGGCGCTCGCATTCGCCCGCATGCGCAAGGCGGACCCCACGGGGGACGTCGGGCGCGCGGAGCGTCAGCGCCAGCTCATCGGTGCCGTGATGGGCAAGGTCAGGCCGAGCCAGCTGCTGTTCCGCCCGACCCAGCAGGTGGCGCTCATCGACGCCGGGACGCAGGCCCTGACCGTGAGCGACGAGACCGGCATCGTCGACATGGGCAGGTTGGCGCTGGCGTTCCGGGCCGCCAACGGCAACGACGGAATCACCGGCACGCCGCCGATCGCCAGCATCGACTACCGCCCCGGCGGCAACGTCGGCTCGACCGTCCTGCTCGACCCGGACCTCGCGCCCGCGTTCTGGGTGGCCATCCGGGACGGGTCCCTGCCGGCGGGTCCGGTCGGCGGGATGCCCGGGGCCTGAGCCCTCAGGCCATCGCCTCCACCAACCGGGGTCCGCGCATCACGCGGTCGAGCACCGCCGCGCGCGGTCGCTCCAGGGCGGCGAGGGTCGCGCTGCGGAGCCGGGGTCCGAGCGGGACCTCGACGTACCGGTGCACCGCCCACGCCAGAACGGTCACCACCGCGAGGGCCGACGCGAGGGCGACCGCCGCGGGCACGTGGTCGGCGAGCAGCCGGATCACCGCCAGGCCCCAGTATTCGTGCACGAGGTACAGCGGGTAGGTGAGCGTGCCGAGCGCGACGAGGTGGCGGTGCTGCCAGCGGCTCACCCGCGTGAGGGCGACGACGGCGACGAGCGCGACGCACCCGATCACGGCGAGGCCGAGCAGCGCGGTCGAGGGCGCGTACCCGGTGGTCCGCTCGAGCACGGCCGCGCGGGACGGGACGACGAGGGCGACCGCGAGGGTGGTGTTGACGGCGACCGCGGCCCACGGCAGGACGCGGCGACCAGCGGACTCACGGTCGCCGACCAGCACGAACAGCGCCATCCCGGCGGCGAACAGCGGGGCGTAGTCGGCGATGAGCAGCGAGGCGAGACCGTCGGCCCCGGTGCGCTCGGTCAGCAGGGCGACCCACGGCCACGCCAGCGCGACGCCGACGACGCGGCGACGGGTGATGCCGACCAGGGAGAACACGCCGAGCAGCAGGTAGAACCGCAGCTCGGTCCAGAGGGTCCAGTAGACGCCGTCCACATGGTCGACGCCGAGGGCCGGCTGCATCATCGTGAGGTTCACCAGCACCTGGTGCGGGGTGACGTGCTTGCCCTCGGGCCAGACCAGGAGCAGCAGGGCGCCCGTGGCCAGCACCGCCACCCAGTACGCCGGGTAGAGGCGGGCGACGCGGGACGCGACCACCTGCGCCGTCGGACGACCCCACGCCGTCATCAGGATGACGAAGCCGCTGATCACGAAGAACAGCTCCGGCCCGAGCGAGCCGTAGCCGGTCCACCGGCCGATGCCGCCGAGACGATCTGCCTGTCCGTCGCCCCACGCCGAGCTCGTGCGGCCGGTGAAGTGGTAGAGCACCACGGCGGCGGCCGCGAGGAACCGGAGGGCGTCGAGCGCGGCGAGCCGCGGGCGGGGCGCAGAGGTCATCCGCTCGACGCTAGGCAGCCCGGGCCGGACCCGCACGCCGAGCGAGGGCTCCGCACGGAGCCTTCACACGGTCAGACGCTGAAGCCCACGCTCGGCCGGGAGGTCGTCTGGGACCGCAGCCGCTCGCCCTTCCCGTCTGCCTGGCCCTCCAGGTCCTTCTGGAACGCGGCCATCGCGGCGCGCAGTCGCCCCGCCTGCTCGCCCTCGCCCGAGGCCAGGATGCGGACCGCGAGCAGGCCGGCGTTCCGCGCACCGCCGATGGACACGGTCGCCACGGGCACGCCTGCGGGCATCTGCACGATGGAGAGCAGCGAGTCCATGCCGTCGAGGTAGGCCAGCGGCACCGGCACCCCCACCACGGGCAGCGTGGTCACCGCGGCCAGCATGCCGGGCAGGTGGGCCGCTCCCCCGGCACCCGCGATGACGACGCGCAGTCCGCGGTCCGCGGCGGTGCGGCCGTACGCGATCATCTTCTCCGGCTGGCGGTGCGCGGAGACGACGTCGATCTCGACCGGGACGTCGAACTCGGCGAGCGCCTCCGCGGCGGCCTTCATCACGGGCCAGTCCGAGTCGGAGCCCATGACGATCCCCACCAGGGCCTGCGCTGCCATCACCGTCTCCGTCCGTGCACCCGATCAGCTACGGCGACGCCGCGCGCCCATCATCACCCAGCCTGCGCGCTGCGCGGTGCCTGTTCGCGTCAGGCGGACGCGTCGCCCCGCAGCACCGCCGCCGCCGCGACCGCGCGGCGCCGGACGTCGTCGAGGTCGTCGCCGCTGACGTTCACGTGCCCGAGCTTGCGCCCCGCGCGCACCTCCTTGCCGTACAGGTGCACCTTGGCACCGGCGTCGAGCCGGGTCACGTCCCCGAGCGCGTCCGTGGGGTCCGGCAGCGCGCTGCCGAGCACGTTCGCCATCACGGTCCACGGTGAGCGCGCCGACGTGTCGCCGAGGGGTAGGTCGAGCACCGCGCGCAGGTGCTGCTCGAACTGGCTGGTCACGGCACCGTCGATGGTCCAGTGGCCGGAGTTGTGGGGTCGCATGGCCAGCTCGTTGACCAGCACGCGCGGCGGTCCGCCCGCGCCGTCGGCGACCTCGAACAGCTCCACCGCCAGCACGCCGGTGACGCCCAGCCCCGCGGCGATCCGGGTGGCCACGTCGAGGGCCTCTGCCTGCGTCGAGGGGTCCAGGCCGGGGGCCGGAGCGACGACCTCGGCGCACACGCCGTCCCGCTGCACGGACTCGACCACGGGCCACGTGCGGATCTCGCCGCTGGGCCGCCGCGCCACCAGGACGGCGAGCTCGCGGGTGAACGGGACCTTCTCCTCCGCCAGCAGAGGGACACCCGTGCCGTCGGCGACCGCGGCGAACCAGTCCTCGACCTCGCCGGCCGCGCGCACCACCCGGACGCCCTTGCCGTCGTACCCGCCGCGCGCCGTCTTCACCACGGCGACCCCCTCGTGGTCCGCGAGGAACGCGGTGAGGTCGGCGGCGGTCGACAGCGCCGCCCAGGCAGGGATAGGCACTCCGAGCGCCGCCAGCCGGGTGCGCATCACGATCTTGTCCTGCGCGTGGACCAGCGCGGCCGCGTCCGGGTGCACCGCGACCCCGGCCGCCTCCAGCCGGTCCAGCAGGGCGTTGGGCACGTGCTCGTGCTCGAACGTCAGGGCGTCGGCCCCGTCAGCCAGGCGCGTGATCGCGGCCTCGTCGGAGGCGGACCCGACGGGGGCGTCGACCACGACCTGCGCCGCCGACGACGTCCGGCTCTCGACCAGGACCCGCAGGTGCACCCCGAGCGCCGTCGCCGCAGGCACCATCATGCGGGCCAGCTGGCCACCACCGACCACGGCCACCACGGGTGCTGTCACGGGCGACGACACTAGCCGAGCGCCGGAGCACGCCGAAACGCTTCGCCGAGGCCCCCGTCGGGTCCCACCCAGATGATCGGGATATCCTCTCCGGACTGCCTGGTACCCGCACCGCCCGAGGAGCTTCGTGAGCGCGCACGACGAGCTGACCGCCAGCCCGCCCGTGCCCGCGCCTGCTCTCACCTCCGCAGTCCGCACAGCCGCCCTGCGCGCGCGCGCCTACGAGCTCGCTCGGTTCCTGTCCGTCGGCGGCGTCGCGTTCGTCGTGGACCTCGGTCTGTTCAACCTCCTGCGGTTCGGCCCCGGGCAGCTGCTCGAGCACAAGCCGCTCACCGCGAAGATCATCTCGGTGATCGCAGCGACGGTCGTGTCCTGGCTGGGCAACCGCCACTGGACGTTCTCCCGGCAGCGCACCGACCGCCCCACGCGTGAGCTGGTGGTGTTCACCGCCATCAACCTCGTCTGCGCGGTGGTGCCCGTCCTCACGCTGGCGTTCTCGCACTACGCGCTCGCCCTGACCACCCCGCTGGCGGACAACGTGGCGACCGTGCTCGGCATCGCCATCGGCACCGCCCTGCGCTACGTCGCCTACAAGCGCTGGGTGTTCACGGGGTCCACCGCGTCCTGACCGGCACCCCTGACGGTCAGGGCACGTCCGCCTGCACGATCACCGCGTCGCCGGACGCGGTGACGTCGCCGTCGGTGGCCGGCACGAACGCCGACTGCCCACGGGTGAGCAGGAACGAGCCGTCGTTCTGCGTCGAGACCTCGGCCTCGCCCTCGATGCACACCACGACCCGCGGGCCGCGGCCGGGGATGCGGATAGGCCCCTCGTCCGTCAGGCGCGTCACCGACAGCTCGAAGTCGTCCACGGGCGCGTAGAAGATCCGCGTCGAGGTGAACACCCGCTCGGGGGCGATGCGGATGGGCGGGGCGGCCACGCAGTCCACGTTCCGCAGCAGCTCGTCGACGTCCACGTGCTTGCTGGTCAGTCCCGCGCGCAGCACGTTGTCCGAGTTGGCCATGATCTCGACACCGACCCCCCGCATGTACGCGTGCACCGCTCCGGCGGGGACGAACAGCGCCTCGCCCGGCCGCAGCGTGACCGGGTTCAGCAGGACGGACGTGACCGCGCCTGGGTCGCCCGGGTAGGCGGCAGCGAGGCGGATGACGGTGCGGTCGGTGCGCGGCGACGGGGAACCTTCGGTCAGCCGGCGCGCGCAGGCGTCGACGAACTTGGCCACGTCGGCGGCGCCCGGTCGGGTGTCCGGGAGCAGGAGCCACTCGAAGGCCTGGCGGACGCCGGTCGAGGTGGGGTCGCTGACCAGCAGGGCGTGCAGGTCCGCGGCCAGCGGGGCGTCCAGGTCGGCCAGCAGCTCCGCGGCGCGGCGCGGGGCGCGGAACCCCACCATCGCGTCGAACCGGGTCAGGGCGTACAGGAGCTCGGGCTTGTGGTTGGTGTCGCGGTAGCTGCGGATCGGCGAGTCGACGGGGATGCCCGCGCGCTCCTCGTCGGCGAAGCCCGCACGGGCACGCTCGATCGAGGGGTGCACCTGGAGCGAGAGCGGGGCGTCCGCGGCGATGATCTTGAGCAGGTACGGCAGCTGGGAGCCGAACCGCGAGCCGACGTCGGCGCCCAGGTGACGGGCCGGGTCGGACGCGATCAGCCGGTCGAGCGAGATCGGTCCGTCCGCGGTCTCGACGATCGAGGGGGCGCTGGCGTGGGCGCCGAACCACGCCTCAGCGACCGGGCGGCCGTCCGGCACCCGTGCGAGCACGTCCGGGATCGCGGTCGTCGAACCCCACGCGTAGTTCTGCGTGGCGGGCGTGATCCGGTACACGGCGGTGCTCTCCTGCGGGTGCTCGGTGGCCAGGTTGGCGTCCCAGGTTACTTGGCCGCGCGCCTGACCCGACGCGGTCCGCCGGGTGAGACCCCGGCATAACGGTCAGCGTCGGCGCCGGTCCGGGCGGGCGGAGACGACGGCGCCCAGCGGGAGCACCACGTCGGGGCGCAGGGACGCGGGGACGCCGGACAGGAACAGGGCGAAGACGGCGGGTCGGCGCTGGGCGAGCTCGAGGCGGCCCCCGTCGGCGGAGGCCAGGTCGCGGGCCAGGGCCAGACCGAGGCCGGTGCCCCTGCCCGAGGTCACCTCGCGCTCGAAGATCCGCGGCGCCAGGTCGTCCGGGACGCCGGCGCCCTCGTCGGCGACCTCGACCACCACGGCACCCGACGGCCCGCTGGGGCGCGACCGCACGGTCGTGGTGCCGGCGCCGTGCTTCAGGGAGTTCTCGATGAGCGTGGCGATCACCTGCGCGAGCGCGCCGGGCGTGGCCAGCACCTGCGTGGCGCGGTCCACCTCGACGACGAGCCGCCGGCCCGCCGCCTGGAACGTCGGCTGCCACTCCTCCTCCTGCTGGTGCACGACCTCGAGCAGCCGGAGCGCCTCGGTGGTGCCGCCCGCGACCCGGCGCGAGCTGGCGAGGAGGTCGTCGACCACGCGGACGAGGCGCTCGACCTGCTCGAGCGAGATGCGCGCCTCCTCGCCCACGGTCGGGTCGTCGGTGGCGAGCATGATCTCCTCGAGCCGCATCGACAGCGCGGTCAGCGGCGTGCGCAGCTGGTGGGAGGCGTCGGAGGCGAACTGCCGCTCGGCCGCCAGCCGACCGGCCATCCGGTCGGCGCTGCGCGCCAGCTCGGCCGCGACCAGGTCGATCTCCTCGACCCCGGAGGGCTCCAGGCGCGGACGCACCTGCCCGGCGCCCAGCTGCTCGGCCGAGGCGGCCAGGTACACGAGCGGGGCCGTCAGGCGGTTGGCCTGCCAGATGGCCATGGCGATGCCCGCGGCGAACGCGACGACGGCGGCCACGACGACGAGGGCGATGACCCGCGCGCTGAGCCAGAAGACGTCCCACCACGACACGTACAGAAGGACGGTGGCGCCCGTGTCGGAGTCCACCTTCACCGACAGGCTGCGGCCCTGGATGCGGTCACCCGCCCGGTACACCTCGCCGTCCGGCGCCTGCACGACCACGGACGCCGGGATGTCGCCCGGCCCGCCCGCGGCGTTCTCGAACATCCGGTTGGTCAGCGGGATGTCCTGCTCGAGCCGGAAGTCCACCGCGCGCGCGGTGTCCGCGGCACGCGACTGGAGCGCCTGCATCTCGTTCTCGCGGACCAGCTGCGCACCCAGGAAGGCCAGGGGGAAGCCGAGCAGGACCACCGCGACGGTGACCGCCGCGATCGTCGCCTGCAGGACGCGACGACGCAAAGCTCAGGCCCGCTCGGACGCGCCCGCGCCGCCGGTCTCGAACCGGAAGCCCATGCCACGCACCGTGGTGACGTAGCGCGGCGCGTTGGCGTCGTCGCCGAGCTTGCGGCGCAGCCAGGAGACGTGCATGTCCAGCGTCTTGGTCGAGCCGGTCGGGTCCGAGCCCCAGACCTCACGCATGAGCGTCTCGCGCGCCACGACGGTTCCGGCGGCGCCGACGAGCACGCGCAGCAGGTCGAACTCCTTGGCCGTGAGGTGCAGCTCGCGCTCGCCCTGGAACGCGCGGTGGGCGGCGACGTCGACGCGCACGTTCTGCGCGTGCAGCTCGTCCTCGTCCGCCGGGTCGCCGACGCTGCGGCGCAGCAGCGCACGCACCCGGGCCAGCAGCTCGGCGAGCCGGAACGGCTTGGTGACGTAGTCGTCGGCGCCCGCGTCGAGGCCGACCACAAGGTCCACCTCGTCGGCGCGCGCGGTGAGAACGAGCAGCGGGGTGGTCAGGCCGAGGTTGCGGATGGCGCGGGCCACGTCGAGGCCGTCCATGTCCGGCAGGCCGAGGTCCAGGACCACCAGGTCAGCCGCGGCGGCGCCGTCGATCGCACCTTGACCGGTGCCTTGCACGCGCACGTCGTAACCTTCACGCCCGAGGGCGCGGGCCAAAGGCTCGGCAATCGCGGGATCGTCCTCGGCCAGCAGCACCTGGGTCATTCGCCCATGCTAGGTCATGGGACGGTCTTGACCACCAGCGGGGCGCGCCCAGATGTTCGCGTGAACCGTGTGCCCCCGGGGACGGACGCTCGGCGGGTCCCGGTCGTCCTGGAGGGGCACGACGCCCTGAGCCCTCACGCCTACCCTCGGGGGGTGACGAGATGGGAACGCCTGCTGCGGTGGGAGGAGGCGCACCGGTTCGCGGTCGACGCCACCGGCACCGGGTTCCTGCTGCTGGTGATGGTGGCGACGTCGACGGACATCGCCAGCTCGACGAGCAACGCGATGCGCACGTTCGCGTCGCCCCTGATCGCGATCGCGATCGTCACCCCCCTCGCCTGGCGCCGCGTCCGACCCGCCGCATCGGCCGCAGCCGTGTACACCGTGGCCCTGCTCCAGCTCGCGTTCTGGACGCCGCTGGTGCTGCCGGCGGACATCGCCGTGCTGGTGGCGCTGTACTCGGTCACGGTGCACGGCCCCCGGTGGGCGCACCGGGTGGCGATCGTCGGCGCACTCGTCGGCTCGGTCCTGCTGGGCATCGTGATGAACGGGTGGTACGGCGCCGCCGCGGTGTCGACGGCCGTCTTCACCGGCGTCGTCTCCCTGTCGGTGTGGGCGTTCGGCCTGGTCCGGCGCTCCCGGCGGGAGACCATCGGGGCCCTCGTGGACCGCGCACGCCAGCTGGAGGTCGAGCGCGACCAGCAGTCGCAGATCGCCACCGCGGCGGAGCGCGCCCGCATCGCCCGGGAGATGCACGACATCGTCGCGCACTCCCTCACCGTGATGATCGCCCAGGCCGACGGAGGCCGGTACGCTGCGGACGCCGACCCCGGCGCCGCGACCCGCGCGCTGGGCACGATCGCCGAGACGGGCCGCGCCGCGCTCACCGACATGCGGCGGCTGCTCGGCGTCCTGCGCGGCAGCGGGGACCGCGAACCAGGCGCAGAGCTGCCCGGGCCGGGTGGGCTCGGCCACGGTGCGGTCCCGGGGTTCGCACCGCAACCTGCCGAGTCGGACATCGGCACCCTGGTCGACCAGCTCCGCGCCAGCGGCCTGCGCGCGTCGCTCGTGCGCATGGGCGAGCCCCGCAACCTCCCGCCCGGCGCCGGGCTGACCGTGTTCCGGATCGCGCAGGAGGCGCTGACCAACGTGCTCAAGCACGCCGGGCCCGATCCGCTGGTCACAGTGCTCGTGCAGTGGCTCCCCGACGCGATCGTGCTCGAGGTGACCGACGACGGCCGCGGTGCCTCCGCCGACTCCGACGGGCTGGGGCAGGGTCTGCTCGGCATGCGCGAGCGCACCACGATGTTCGGGGGGACGGTCACCGCCGGCCCCCGACCGGGTGGCGGCTTCCGGGTCCGCGCCCAGCTGCCCACCCCCGGGGACGGCCCTGGCGGCCGCACCCCCACCGACGAGAGGACTTCCGTGACGCACACCCAGGACGAGGCCACCCGATGAGCGACAGCCCGATCCGCGTCGCACTGGTGGACGACCAGCAGCTGGTCCGCGCCGGGTTCCGGATGGTCATCGACTCGCAGGCCGACCTCGAGGTCGTGCTCGAGGCCGGCGACGGGGCGCAGGCGGTGCGGGCCCTCGACCCCGCGGCACGGACGGCCACCGGACCGGTCGACGTGGTGCTCATGGACGTCCGGATGCCCACCATGGACGGACTCACGGCGACCGCGCAGATCACCGCGCGCGCCACCGACGACGCCCCGGCGCCCCGCGTGATCGTGCTGACCACCTTCGACCTCGACGAGTACGTGCTGTCGGCGATCCGGGCGGGCGCCAGCGGGTTCCTGCTCAAGGACGCGCCCCCGGAGGAGATGCTCGCCGCCATCCGCACCGTGCACCGCGGGGACGCCGTGATCGCACCGTCCAGCACCAAGCGGCTGCTCGAGCACCTGGTCACCGCTCTGCCCCCCGACGAGCCGGGCACGCCGACGGACCCCGCCCGCCTCGCGGTGGCCGACCTCACCGACCGCGAGCGCGAGGTGCTGGTGCTCATGGCGCGCGGCCGGTCGAACACCGAGATCGGCTCCGACCTGTTCGTCGCGGAGGCCACCGTCAAGACGCACGTGGGCCGCATCCTGGCCAAGCTGCACGCCCGGGACCGGGTGCAGGCCGTCGTCGTCGCGTACGAGACCGGTCTGGTGCGGCCGGGGTCCTGATCGGCCCACGGGATGACGGACGACCACACCACGGCCTGATGCGCCGGGTCGGGACGGCTCCGTAGCGTCGAGAGCGTCATCACCGCCCCCGAAGGAGCTCCCCTGTGGACACCACCGTCTTCCGCCCGCTGGACACCCCGCCGCACCCCCCGGCCACCGTGGCGGTCAGCGCGCGGTCGCTGACCAAGGTCTACGGGAAGGGCGCCGCCGAGGTCCGGGCGCTCGACGGTGTCGACGTCGACTTCGCGGCGGGTGCCTTCACGGCGATCATGGGCCCGTCCGGCTCGGGCAAGTCGACGCTGATGCATGTCCTGGCGGGGCTGGACGGGGCGACGGCGGGCACCGCCCGGCTCGGCGCCACGGAGATCACGTCCCTCGACGACACCGCGCTGACGCGCCTGCGCCGCGACCGCGTCGGGTTCGTGTTCCAGAGCTTCAACCTGCTGCCGATGTTCACGGCCGAGCAGAACATCCTGCTACCGCTCGAGCTGGCCGGGTCGGCGGTCGACCGGGAGTGGTTCGACACCCTGGTGTCGACGCTCGGGCTCGGTCAGCGCCTGACGCACCGCCCCGCCGAGCTGTCCGGTGGGCAGCAGCAGCGGGTGGCCATCGCGCGGGCGCTCATCGCGAAGCCGGAGGTCGTCTTCGCCGACGAGCCGACGGGCAACCTCGACTCCCGCTCGGGCGCGGAGGTGCTCAGCTTCCTGCGGCGCTCGGTGCGCGAGCTGGGACGCACCATCATCATGGTCACGCACGACCCGACGGCGGCCGCGTACGCGGACCGGGTGGTCCTGCTCGCCGACGGCCGGATCGCGGGTGACATCGCGGACCCGACCCCGGAGTCCGTGCTCACCGGCCTCGAGGCCCTCCGCGTGCTCGACCAGGCGGCCCTCTGATGCTGCGACTCACCCTCGCGCAGATGCGCCTCAGCCTCGGTCGCCTGACCGCCGCCGCGGTCGCGATCGCCATCGGCACCGCCTTCCTGGCCACCACCCTGCTCGCCGGCAACGTCATGACCCGCACGGGCTACGACGCGGTCACGGCGACCTACGCGGACGCCGACATCGTGGTGAGCGGCGAGCTCACGCAGGCCCAGCTGGAGGAGGTGCGCGCCCTCCCGGACGTCCAGGCCGCCGACGTGCTCGCCCCGACCGGCATCGAGATCCGCAAGGGCGGCACCAGCCGCTGGGAGCTCGTGCTGCCCACCACCGACGACCCGCGGCTGAGCTCGCTCGCGGTCGACGACGGCACCGCGCCGTCGGGCACCGGCGAGATCGCCCTGCCCGCCGCGACGGCGGAGGCCCTCGGGGTCGGCGTCGGCGACACCGTGCAGGTCCGGTGGACCACGCCCGAGCCGGTGGCCACCGCCACCCCCACCGCCTCCGAGGACGCGTCGGCCGTGACCGACGAGACGTGGCGGACCGTCGACGACGACGTGCTGGTGACCGGCATCGCCGCGGACCCGTCGAGCGCGTGGTCGCAGGCCGGTGGCGCGGGCCTGGTGACCACCGACGACCTCCTGCGCTGGACCGGCGTCGACTCCCTCACGGAGCTGGGCTCGGACGTCCTCGTGGTCGCGGACCCCGGCGTCGGCGCCGAGGCGCTGCGCGACCAGGTCGCGCCCGTGGTGCCGGGGTCCGAGGTGCTCACCAAGGACCAGGCGGCCGCCGAGGCGGTCTCGGAGTTCTCCGACGGCGGGAACGTGCTGGTCACGATCGTGCTGGGGTTCGCGTCCGTGGCGCTGCTCGTCGCTGCGCTGGTCATCGCCAACACCTTCCAGGTGCTCGTCGCGCAGCGCACCCGCACGCTGGCCCTGCTGCGCTGCGTCGGCGCCGGGAAGGGGCAGCTGCGCCGCTCCGTGCTCGTGGAGGCGGCGATCCTCGGGTCGGCCGCCTCCGTGGTCGGGCTCGTCTTCGGCCTGGTCCTCGGGCAGACGGCGCTGATCGTGCTGGGCCGGCTGGACCTGGGCGTGCCGCTGCCGAGCACCATCCAGGTCACGCTGCCCGTCGTGCTGGTGCCGCTCCTCGTGGGCACGCTGGTCACGGTGCTCGCCTCGCTGGTGCCGGCGCGCGAGGCGACCCGCGTGTCGCCGATCGCGGCGCTGCGTCCCGCGGACGCCCCGGCCGTCGGCGCCCGCGGAGGACGCGTGCGGCTCGTCGCGTCGATCCTGCTCATGCTCGGTGGCGTCGGCGTCCTGCTGCTCTCCACGGCACTGGCCAGCACCGGCGGAGCCGATCCCACGCTCCTGCTCGGTGTCGCCGTGCTCGCCGGTGCGCTGTCGTTCGTCGGGCTCCTGCTCGGGGCCGTGTTCTGGGTGCCGAAGGTCGTCGCGTTCGCCGGGCGGCTGCTCGCGCGCACCGGCACCAGCGCCCGCCTCGCGGCGGCCAACACCGTGCGCAACCCGCGCCGGACGGCCGCGACGAGCGCCGCCTTGCTGATCGGCGTCACCCTCGTGGCGATGATGAGCACCGGGGCCGCGAGCGCGCGCGTGTCGCTGGCGCAGGAGCTGGACGAGCACTTTCCCGTGGACCTGATGGTCGACGGCTCGGTCCAGGGCGACGACCCGACCCTGCCCTCCGACGTCACCGACGCGGTGGTGGGCGTCGCCGGCGTGGACACGGTGCTCGAGATGCGCACCGCCTGGGTCCCGCTGAAGGACGACACCTGGGTCATGGTGGCCGCACCCGCCGACGGCGCAGCCACGGACGTGCTGCGCGACCCCCGCACCGCCGACGACCTCACGGACGGCACGCTGCTCCTGCCGAAGATCTACGCGGACCGCGCCTCGGACGAGAGCCTCCCGGTGGCCGCGTACACGACCGCTCTCGACACCTCCGAGCCCGCACCGGGCGGGGGCGAGGTCCCGCTCGAGCCGGTGGCGAGCGACCTGGGCGGGATCTACGCGCTCGTCACGCCGGCCACCCTCGACGCGCTGGCGCCGAGCGCGCCCGTGTCGATGCTCTGGGTGGCGCTCGACCCCGACGCGGACGCGGCGCTCGTGCTGCAGGAGGTCCGGTCGGCCCTGCCCGACACGCCGGCGGAGGTGAGCAGCGCCGGGGCCCAGCGGGCCAGCGACGAGGCGGTCATCGACTCGCTGCTCGCCGTGGTGGTGGGGCTGCTCGGCGTCGCCGTGGTGATCGCGCTGATCGGTGTCGCGAACACGCTGTCGCTCTCGGTCCTGGAGCGGCGCCGCGAGTCCGCGACGCTGCGGGCGATCGGCCTGTCCCGACGCCAGCTGCGCTGGATGCTCGCGGTCGAGGGGATGCTCATCGCGGGCGTCGGCGCGGTGCTCGGTGCCGGGCTCGGGCTCCTGTACGGCTGGGCCGGTGCCGTCGTGGTGTTCGGCGAGGTCGGTGACGTGGTCCTGGTGGTCCCCTGGTCGCACCTCGCGCTCCTCCTGGTGGTCGCGCTGGGTGCCGGGCTGCTCGCCTCGGTGCTGCCGGGCCGAGCAGCCGCCCGGACCTCGCCGGTGGCGGCCCTCGCGGTCGACTGACCCGTTCGCCCGCAGGCCCACCGAGAGGACCGGTGGGCCTGTGGGCGGCGCGTCGCGTCCCCGGTGCAGGGGCGACGCCGCACGTCCGGGGTGGTCGCACGACAGGGTCGTGACGTGCGGTTCACCTTGCTCCACCCCGACCCCGCCCGTGGTCCCGGGCTCCAGGCCACCGACGTGGAGGCGGACGTCGGCACGGCTCTGTCGGTGCTGCGGCCCGCGCTCGCCCGGGTGAGCGGCTACCCCGGCTGGGTCAGCGCAGCGGTCCGCCCCGCCGTCGGGGCTGCGGTGCTCGACGACCACCACACCGTCGGCCAGCCCCCGCTGGTCGAGGGGTGCGTGCTGCGGACGGAGCCAGGACCGCGCTCGGCGGTCGAGCGGGCGGTGACGTCCGCGTGGCACGTGGCGGTCACGGCGGGTCCCGACAGCGGCGGGGTCGTCGCGCTCCCGGCGGACGCGGCCGTGACCGTCGGCCCGGCGGGCTCCGACCTGGCCGTGCACGACGACACGCCGCACGTCGTGCAGGTCCGGCACCGGCGGGGACGGGTGCAGGTGCGGACTGGGCTCGTGTGGCGGCGGTGGCGGCCCGAGCGCCCACGCAGGCTCGGGGCCTCGACCGTCGTGCTGCGCGCCGCCCGCGGCAGCGCGCCGGAGGGCCGGCCGGCCGAGCCGGTCTCGGCGGCCCGCCCGGCCACCTGGCTCACTCCGCTGGTCGGCTCCGTGGCGCTGGCGGTGGCGCTCCGGCAACCCCTTCTCGCGCTCGCGGGCCTCGCGGTGCCCCTCGTGGGTCTGGGCGCCGCGGGAGTCACCCGGTGGCGGCACCGGCACAGCTCGGGGGGCGACGAGCGCGTGCGGGACCCGGCGGCGCTGGTGGGCGCGACCGCCCGGGCGGCCCTGACCGGCGGCGATCCCGCCACGCTCGACCAGCCCTGGGACGCCGGCGGGTCGTTGGCGGTGATCGGTCCGCGTGCGCTCGCCCTGCCCGTGGCGCGAGCCGTCGTCCTCGGCACGCTCGGCACCCATCTGTCCGGGACGCTCGCGATCCGCACCCGGCACGACGACGACTGGGCGTGGTGCGTCTGGGTGACCGCGGCCGACGCCTCGCTCCCCCAGGGTCCCGGTGCAGCTCTCGTCGTCGCGGACCAGCCCATCGACCCTGCCGCGCTCGCCCGGTGGCGTGCGGCCGCGCCGCCGGCGCACCGCCTGCTCGTCGTCGCCGGCTCCGCGGCCGAGGTGCCCGCGTGGTGCCGCGCCCGGCTGGAGGTGAGCCTGCGGTCGGTCCGGCTGTGCGAGCCGTCGGGCACGGTGCGGGACGTCCCTCGGCACACCCTGACCGCGCAGCGGGCGCTCGAGCATGTGCGCGCCGCCGTCGCCGCCCGGGCTGCCGCCGATCCGGTGGGTGCCGCTGCTGCGCTCCCGGCACGGGCGTCGTTGGCCGCGCTCGACGGCATCCCGGTGCCCGACCGGGTGGCCGCCGCGTGGGCGGTGCCCCGCACCGGGCTCGTCGCAGCGCTGGGCGTCGGTGCGGGAGCGTGCTCCGTCGTCGTCGACCTCGTCACCGACGGACCGCACGCGCTGGTCGCGGGCACCACGGGCGCCGGGAAGTCGGAGCTGCTCACCACCCTGGTGCTGGCCCTCGCGCTGACGCACCCGCCGGACCGGCTGGCGATCCTGCTGGTCGACTTCAAGGGCGGGACCGGTCTCGGGCCGGTGTCGGGGCTGCCGCACGTCCTGGAGCACGTGACGGACCTGGACGCGGTGCACGCGCGCCGAGTCCTCACCGCGCTCCGCGCCGAGCTGCGTCGGCGCGAGCAGGTCCTGGCCGCGACGGGAGCCCGCGACCTCGCCGAGCTGGATCCCACAGGCGCAGGCACGCCACCACGGCTGCTCGTCGTCGTGGACGAGCTCCGCGCCCTGGTCGAGGACGTCCCCGAGGCCGCGGCGGCGCTCACGCGGATCGCCGCGCAGGGGCGCGCGCTCGGTGTCCACCTCGTGCTGGCCACGCAGCGACCGGCCGGGGCCGTCGGGGCCGACCTGCGCGCCAACGTGGCACTGCGCATCGCCCTGCGCGTGACGGACCAGGCCGACTCGACCGACGTGCTCGACGCGCCGGACGCCGCCCTGATCGACCCGGCGGTGCCGGGCCGCGCGTGGGTGCGCCGCGGGACGCGGCCGCTGGAGCCGGTGCAGGTCGCCCGCGCGGTCCTGGCGCCCGCCGTCCCGACCGTCCGACCCGCCCGTCCGTGGTCGGCGACTGGTACCGGGTGGTCACCGGACCCCTCGCCCGCCGCACCCGTCGACGACCCTGTCGAGGTGTGGGTGCGGGCTGCAGTCGAGGCCTCGTCGGGTCGACCACCGGGTGGCCGGTGCCCGTGGCTGCCCGCCCTCCCGCCCGTGGTCACGCGTGCGGACGTCCCGGACGGCCCCGGCCTCGCACTGGGAGTCTCGGACCTCCCGGACGAGCAGCGACGCGGTGCGGTGCGCTGGGACCCGTCCGAGGGGCCGCTCCTGGTCCTCGGCGGTCCGCGCTCCGGGCGCACGACCGCCCTGCTCGCGGCGGGTCTCGAGGCCCTGGATCAGGGCTGGGAGCTCCACACGGTCGGTCTGCCGCCCGACGCCGTGCTCCGGCTCCGAACGGGCGACCAGCGCGGTCGTCTGGGCAGCACGCTCGACACCGACGACCCGCGGGCGGTCGCCCGCCTGCTGGAGCTGGCCGTGGCGCCGGGCCGGACGGGGGTGCTGCTCCTGGTCGACCGCCTCGACCTGCTGCTCGAGTCGCTCGGCGGGCTGGCCCGCGGCGCGGGTGCGGAGCGGCTGACCGCGCTCTGGCGGGGGAACGCCGGCGGGACCGCCCTGGCCGCGGGTGCCGACGTCGGCGCGGCGGTGCTGCGGCACGCCGGCGCCTTCGCCAGCCGACTCGTTCTCCCCCTGCCGGACGCGACGCTCGACGCGCTGGCGGGCGTACCGGGCGAGCTGGCGGGCCGCCGTACCACCGCCGGACGGGCGGTGCACGTGCACGCCGGCGGCGCGGAGCTGTGCCAGGTCGTGCTGCCCGGGCCGGAGCCCGGTCCCGGCGGGACAGGGGTCTCGCGGGACCGCGCCGTGCTGCTGGTGCGCAGCCTCCCCGACAGGGCAGGGCTGCCCACCGGCGCGGACGCCGCTCGCGGGCTCACCGTCCCGATGGGACCGGGCGGTGACGACGGCGGGACCGTGTGGGCCGACCTCACCCACGGGCTCCTCGTGGCGGGGCCTCCCGGGTCGGGTCGCAGCACCGTCCTGGCGGTGGTCTCGCGCTCGCTCGTGCGGGCGGGGGTGCGGGTGGTCCGGCTCGTGGACCCGGCCGGCGTCGCCCCGCCGCCGCTGGCCGGCGTGCGGGACTGCGGGCCGGCGGACGTCCTGTCGACGTGCGCGCGCGAGGGTGCCTCGGTGCTCCTGGTCGACGACCTGGACGACCTGGAGCGCAGCCACCCCGAGCTGCTCGGTGCGGCGCTCACGCCGAGCGTCGTGGCCACCGTGACGTCGGCGTCCGCGGCGCAGGCGTTCCGCGGCACCATCCCCGCACTGCTCCGCCGCCGCCGGGTGCTCGTGCTGGACCCGCACGACCCGGCGTCGGCCGAGCTGGTGGGTCCCCGTGCACCCTGGTGCGTCGATCCCGTGCGCCGGCCCGCGGGCCGCGGCGTGCTGCTCACGGGACGGGACGCGGTCGTCGTGCAGGTCTACTCCGGGGCGCCCTGACGGCGAGCCGTCACCGCGACGACGGCCGGCAGCAGGAGCCCGACGCCGACGGCGACCGCGACGACCAGCACGACGGCCGCCCACACGGTCGGCTCCGCCCCGAGCCAGCCGATCGCCAGCACGACGAGCAGGATCTGCCACATGATCACCGGCGACCGCGCCCAGCGCCGACCGCGCCACAGGCCGCGAGCCGCCAGCACGAGCAGCAGCGCGATCCCGATGCCGAAGGCCGCCAGGAAGAGGCTCGCCCCCGCCATCGTCGCGGTGCCGCGGACGACGTCGGCGATCCACGCGGCCCCCAGCCCGAGGAAGGCGGCCGCCTCCAGGGTCACCAGGAGGCAGACGACGAGCAACGGGACAGGTCGGCGGTCGGTCACGGGACGAGCCTAGGCAGGTCGTCGGCGCGGGGCTGCCCTCACGTGCGCTGACCTGCACCGACGCGACGAAAGACCCATACCACGTCCGGAGCGTGTCTCACGCCACGACGTGATGCTGATCACCGCCGACTAGCGGCGCGGCGACACGGACCTTTGTCCTACACCGGCCCTCACCTGCACCAATACGCGGGAGGCCCGCTCACACAGTCCACCCACAGGTGTGACGAACGCCTCAGCCGTTATCGACATGAAACCTTCCCGTAACTCTTGTGGACTTGCCATACCGGTGCGAGCCTTGACGCAGCAAGTCCCCCACCCCCGATCTCATGTCCAGACTCGCGCGCCCTGACCAAGGCGCCGTCTCGACGTGTGCCTAGGAGAGAACTGATGGATTGGCGCCACCGCGCAGCGTGTCTCGACGAGGACCCGGAGCTGTTCTTCCCCATCGGCAACACCGGTCCCGCGTTGCTCCAGATCGACGAGGCGAAGGCTGTCTGCCGCCGCTGCCCCGTCGTCGACACCTGCCTCAAGTGGGCGATCGAGACCGGTCAGGACGCCGGCGTGTGGGGCGGTCTCTCCGAGGACGAGCGCCGCGCCCTCAAGCGCCGCACCGCGCGCCAGCGCCGCGCCGGCTGACCTCCCCGACGCCCCCGCTACGGCCCCGCCGCGCACCGCGCCGCGGGGCCGAGCCATGTCTGCATCGGGGAGAGCCGGACCCGTGGCGGTCAGTGCGGGTCGGGCCGGTCGGTGCCGGTCAGTGCTCGTCAGTGCTCGTCAGTGCCGGTCAGATCAGTGCCGGTCAGATCAGTGCCGCGGCGTCCCGCGGTCCGCGCAGGCGCGCCTCGATGACCACCGACGTGCCACCCCCGACGCGGCTCGACCACTCGATCGTGCCGCGCATCTCGTTGGTCACCAGCGTCGAGACGATCTGCGTCCCGAGCCCGGTACCGGCGCCGCGCCCCGTCGGCAGGCCGGAGCCGTCGTCGGCCACCTCGACCCGCAGGGCGTCGTCCTGCCGCTGCACGATCACCTCGACGGTCCCCGTCTCCCGCCCCTCGAACCCGTGCTCGACCGCGTTGGTCACCAGCTCGGTGAGGATCAGGGCGAGCGCGGTCGCATCCTCCGCGGGGATCGAGCCGAACGACCCGCGCACCAGCGTGCGCACGCTCGCACCCTCCGTGGCCACGTCCGCGGCGAGCCGCAGGCTGCGGCCGACCAGGTCGTCGAACGGCACGCTCTCGTCCAGGGTCTGCGACAGGGTCTCGTGCACGAGCGCGATCGTCGCGACCCGACGCATCGCCTCCCCGAGGGCCTCCTTGGCCTCCGGCGAGGCGACCCGCCGCGACTGGAGCCTCAGCAGCGCGGCCACCGTCTGGAGGTTGTTCTTCACGCGGTGGTGGATCTCGCGGATCGTCGCGTCCTTGGTGATCAGCTCGCGCTCACGACGCCGCAGCTCGGACACGTCGCGGCACAGCAGGACGGCACCGACGCGCTGGCCGTGCTCGGTCAGCGGCACCGCGCGCAGCGAGAGGGCGACGCCGCGCGCCTCGACGTCCACGCGCCACGGCGCCCTCCCCATGAGCACCAGGGGCATCGACTCGTCGACGGTGTCGTGCTGCTCGATCAGGTCTGCGGTCACCTCGACCAGCGAACGGCCCACCAGGTCGCCGACGACACCGAGCCGGTGGAAGCAGGACAGCGCGTTGGGGCTCGCGTACAGGACCTCGCCCTCCGAGTTCAGGCGGACGAGCCCGTCGCCCACGCGCGGGGCGCCGCGGCGCGGACCGGTCGGGGCGTCGGGGGCCGGGTACTCCCCGCGACCCACCATCGCGAAGATGTCGTCGGCCGCCTCGACGTAGTTGAGCTCCAGCCGGCTGGGCGTCCGGGCGCCGCCGAGGTTGGTCTGGCGGGCGAGCACCGCGATCGGCTTGCCGCCGCGGACCACCGGGACCGCCTCCTCGCGCACCGCGTAGGAGCCGAACCAGCGCGGCTCGCGCGAGCGCTGGGCGGCGCGCTCGTCCAGCGACCGCTGGAGCTGGGGGCGCTGGCCCTCGGGCGCGCTCGAGCCGACGACGTCGTCGTAGTGCACCGTGGCGCCGGTGGACGGGCGGCACTGCGCGATGGCCACGAAGTCCCCGGCCGCCGTCGGCAGCCAGAGCACGAGGTCGGCGAACGCGAGGTCGGACAGGACCTGCCAGTCGCCGACGAGCAGGTGCAGCCACTCGAGGTCGTGAGCATCGAGCGCGGCGTGACGAGCGGCGAGGGTGCTCAGGGTGGACACGGGAACCAGGGTAGGTGTCGTCCGGCGGAGCCAGGTGCACGAACTGCCAGGACGCCCGGGACGTGGCCGGATAGCCTCGGACCCACCGACCCGATCTTCGAAGGACCCATCGTGCGACTGAGCGTGACGATCGACCTGCCGACCGACGCCCACGCCGCGGCACGGCTGCTCGCCGACCCGGAGTACGTCCACCAGAAGGTGCGCGCCAGCGGTGCGCTCGAGCAGCACGTCGACATCACGGGGGCGCCCGACGAGGCCTTCACCGTGACGACACGCCGCGCCCTGCCGACCGACCAGATCCCCGCGCACCTGCGTGGCTTCGTCGGGACCCGGATCGACGTCCGCCAGGTGGAGGCCTGGGAGGGTCCCGCGGCGGACGGCTCCCGCGTGGGGACGGTCGTCGTGGAGATCACCGGCGCCCCGGTCCGGCTCAGCGGCCGCACGGCCCTGGCCCCGGCCGGCGACGGCTCGACCACCGTGACGTACGACGGCGAGCTGCGCGCGAGCGTGCCCTTGTTCGGCTCCGCGATCGAGCAGGCGACGGCCGATGCCATCCGCTCGGCACTGGAGGTCGAGCAGGACGTGGCGCGCCGGTGGGTCGCAGGTCACGGGCCGACGCCACAGCCGTAACGATTCGGTAACACGGACCGATGTCCATATCGCTCTGACCTGCACAAACACGGGTGTGGGATCGCTACCACACGTAAACCGCCCATGTCCGTCCTTGACACTCGCGGGGGCGCCGACGACAGTATCCGCAGCGCGTGGGAACGCTCCCGCATCACTGCGGATGGGAACGCAACCACGCCGGGTCCACACGGCCCAACCCGATGTCCGTTCGCGCCCCCTGCGGCGAGCAGACGACGGGTGCCCTAGGGGTACGGCGAGGACGCCGTCCGACTGACAAGGGAGTCACCAGTGCGCAAGACCACTAGCAAGATGTGGGCGGCCGCGGCGGGGGTCACGGGCATCGCCCTCCTCGCCACCGCCTGCTCCGGCAACTCGGACACGCCGAGCGACGAGGGGTCCGACGGCGGCACCGAGAACATCACGCTGACGCTCGGCACGTTCAACGAGCCCGGCTACACGGACGAGATGTTCGCGGCGTACGAGGCCGAGAACCCGGGCGTGACCATCGAGAACAAGAAGGCCGCGACCTCGAACGAGGCCCGCGACAACCTGAACACGCGCCTCGCGTCGGGTTCCGGTGCCTCCGACGTCGAGATGATCGAGATCGACTGGCTCCCCGAGCTCATGCAGTACCCGGACAAGTTCGTCGACCTGACGGACCCGGCCCTCGACGGTCGCTGGCTCGACTGGAAGGTCGCGCAGGCCACCACGCCCGACGGCATCCTGCTCGGCTACGGCACGGACATCGGCCCTGAGGCCATCGCCTACCGCTCCGACCTGTTCGCCGCTGCTGGCCTGCCCACCGACCGCGAGGCTGTCGCCGAGCTGCTCGGTGGCAAGGACGCCACGTGGGACCAGTACTTCGCGGTCGGCAAGCAGTACACCGACGCCACGCAGAAGCCCTTCTTCGACGCCGCCGGCGCCATCTACCAGGGCATGATCAACCAGGTCAAGAACGCCTACGAGGAGGACGACGGCACGATCATCGCCGCCACGAACCCCGAGGTGAAGGACATCTACGACGCCGTCACCAAGGCCTCGGTCACCGACAACCTGTCGGCGCACCTCGGCCAGTGGAGCGACGACTGGACGGCCTCGTTCCAGACGGACGGCTTCGCGACCATGCTGGCCCCGGGCTGGATGCTCGGCGTCATCGAGGGCAACTCCGCCGGCATCACCGGCTGGGACATCGCGGACGTCTTCCCCGGCGGCGCCGGCAACTGGGGCGGCTCGTTCATGACCGTCCCGGCGCAGGGCAAGAACACCGAGGCCGCGAAGAAGTTCGCTGCCTGGCTGACGGCCCCGGAGCAGCAGCTCCAGGCCTACAAGAACAAGGGCACGTTCCCGAGCCAGACTGAGGCGCTCACGTCGCAGGATCTGCTCGGCTCGACGAACGCGTTCTTCAACAACGCCCCGGCCGGCCAGATCCTGGCCAACCGCGCCGAGGGCATCGTTGCCCCGTTCAAGGGCCCGAACTACTTCGCCGTCAACGACGCGATGCAGTCGGCTCTGACCGAGGTCGACGTCAACGGTGGTGACGCCGCTGCTCAGTGGGACACCTTCGTGAGCGCGGTCAACGCGCTCGGCTGACGCTAGCCAGGGGCCGGGCCGATGGGTCACCCATCGGCCCGGCCCTGCCAGCGAAGGCTCCGGACCACTGCCACGAAGGACACCTGATGGCCACCTCCACCACCTCGCCCCAGCTCGACAGCGGCCGCCGGCGCGATCCCGATCGCGCACCCCGCCGAGTGGGCTTCAGCCAGACCCTGGGTCGCTGGGACGTCAAGGTCTCGCCCTACCTCTACATCTCGCCGTTCTTCATCCTCTTCGCGCTCACGGGCCTGTTCCCGCTGGTGTACACGGCCTACGTGTCCGTGCACGACTGGAACCTGATCGGCGGCAAGGGTGACTTCGTCGGCTTCCAGAACTACCTCTTCGTCGTCCAGGAGCCCAACTTCTGGAAGGGCCTGCGCAACACCTTCAGCATCTTCCTGATCTCGACGGTCCCGCAGCTGATCATCGCGATCGTGCTCGCGGCGCTCCTCGACGCGAACCTGCGCGCACGGACCTTCTGGCGCATGGGCGTGCTCCTGCCCTACGTCGTCGCGCCCGTCGCGGTCAGCCTCATCTTCGGCAAGCTGTTCGCCGACAAGTCCGGCCTGATCAACACGGTGCTCGGGTACATCGGCATCGACCCGATCGGCTGGCACGCCCAGATCCTGCCCAGCCACATCGCGATCGCGACCATGGTCGACTTCCGCTGGACGGGCTACAACACCCTCATCCTGCTCGCCGCGATGCAGGCGATCCCGAAGGACCTCTACGAGGCCGCCGTCCTGGACGGTGCCTCCCGCGCACGCCAGTTCTTCTCGGTCACCGTCCCGATGCTGCGACCGACGATCATCTTCGTCGTCATCACGTCGACCATCGGTGGACTTCAGATCTTCGACGAGCCGCGACTGTTCGACCAGGCCGGCCAGGGTGGCCCGAGCCGCCAGTGGATGACCGCCACGATGTACATCTACGAGCTCGGCTGGGGCAACCAGAAGAGCTTCGGACGAGCGTCCGCGGTGGCCTGGATCCTGTTCCTCATCATCATCGTGATCGCCATGATCAACTTCGCGGCGACGCGCAAGATCTCGTCGGAGACCTCGGCGACGAAGAAGCGGAAGAAGGTTTCCCGATGAGCGCCCCCTCGCTGCCGGTCATCCGGCAGACCGCCGGCCGCGGTGCCGCCCGGGCTGCCGGTCGGAGCCGCTCCACGGCCGCCGGGTCCGACCGTCGGCCGGGCTGGGTCACCTACGCGCTGCTCGCGGTCGCGATCGTCCTGGCCATCGCTCCGCTGTACTACGCGTTCCTGCTGGCGTCGTCCAACTCGGCGTACATCGCGCAGCACCCGATCCCGTCGCTGATCCCTCAGGGCGAGTTCTTCGACAACGTCAGCAAGGTCCTGAACGGGGACATCCAGTTCTGGAAGGCGCTCGGCAACTCGATCATCGTCGGGACCATCACCGCGCTGTCGGTGGTCCTCTTCTCGACGCTGGCCGGCTTCTCGTTCTCGAAGCTGCGGTTCCGCGGCCGCAACGGCCTGCTCGTGTTCGTCATCGCCACCACGGCGGTGCCGACGCAGCTGGGCATCGTGCCGCTGTTCATCCTGATGTCCCAGTTCGGCTGGACCGGCAAGCTCATCGCCGTCATCGTGCCCGGCCTGGTCACGGCGTTCGGCGTGTTCTGGATGACGCAGTACCTCGAGTCGGCGCTCCCCTACGAGCTCGTCGAGGCCGCCCGCGTCGACGGTGCCTCGATGATCCGGACCTTCTGGCACATCGCCCTCCCGGCGGCGCGTCCGGCGGCCGTCATGCTCGGCCTGTTCACGTTCGTCGCCTCGTGGACGAACTTCTTCTGGCCGTTCATCGTCCTGGGGAACCAGAACCCGACGCTCCCCGTGGCCATCCAGCTGCTCCAGGCGTCGTACTTCAAGGACATGTCGCTGATCATGGCGGGCGTCACCATCTCGACGATCCCGCTGATCATCCTGTTCTTCGTCGCCGGCCGTCAGCTGGTGGCCGGAATCATGCAGGGTGCCGTCAAGGGCTGAGCCCCGCACACTGGTCACGGCAGGTCCCGGACCCTCACCACGGTCGCACCCCGACCGCGTGAGACCGGTCGATGGGAAGGGCGGGGTGCTCCCCGAGCACCCCGCCCTCCTCATCACCGCTCGTCATCGCTGCCTCGGCAGCCACAGGAGGGAAGACCAACGGTGGTCGACAACATCCAGGTCCACGTGGACCCCGCGCGGCCCCCCGCGCCGACGCTCGAGCAGGTCGCCGAGCGTGCAGGCGTCTCGCGCTCGACAGCCTCTCGCGCCATCAACGGCGGACTGCGTGTGTCTCCCGAGGCGCTCGCCTCGGTCGAGGCCGCGGTCGCCGATCTCGGCTACACGCCGAACCGCGCCGCCCGCTCGCTCGTCACCAAGCGCACCGACTCGATCGCGCTGGTGGTCCCCGAGCCCGACGAGCGCGTGCTCTCGGACCCGTTCTTCGCCGGCACGCTCAACGGTCTGAGCACGTCGCTCGCCGACTCCGACATGCAGGTGGTGCTCGTCATCGCCCGCCCTGGCGAGAGCGAGCGCACCGTCCGGTACCTGCGCAACGGGCACGTGGACGGGGCGATCGTCGTCTCGCACCACGCCAACGACGAGCTCGACCGCGCGCTCCAGCTCTCGCACGTGCCCAACGTCTTCGTCGGCCGCCCGCTCTCCGCGGACGAGCGGGACGTCCAGTACGTCGACACCGACAACGTCGAGGGGGGTCGGCTGGCCACGCAGCACCTCATCGACCGCGGCTGCACACGCATCGCGACGATCGCGGGACCCGCGGACATGTCCGCCGGCATCGACCGGCTCACGGGGTGGCGCAACGCCATCCGCGCGGCCGGGATGTCCGACGACGCGGTGGTGCACGGCGACTTCACCATGGCGTCCGGCACCATCGCGGCGCGCGAGCTGCTGGCGCGGTACCCCGACGTCGACGCGATCTTCATCGCGTCCGACCTCATGGCCGCCGGGGCGCTCAGCGTCCTCGCGGAGCACGGCAAGGAGGTGCCGCGGGACGTCGCGGTGGTCGGCTACGACAACCTCGGTGTCGCGGCGTCGACCACTCCCCCGCTGACCAGCGTCATCCAGCCGGTCGTGGCCATGGCACGTGCTGCGGGCGCCCGGCTGCTCGACCAGCTCAACGGTGCGCCGCCGTCGCCGCCCCTGATCTTCGCCCCGGAGCTCGTCATCCGCGCCTCGGCGTAGTGCGGCCGCGTCGACGCCACGGGAGCGCGCCGACTCGGTGACCGAAGGCCCGGCGGGACACCCGCCGGGCCTTCGGTGCTCCCGCGCGGACTCAGTCGGCGGTGGGTGGCACGTGACCGAACCGGTGCAGCGTGCGGCTGACGGCCTGCTCGCGCACGACTGTGAGGAGCTCACGAGCGCCACTGGCGAGCACCGGCCCGTCGAGGACCGTCACCTCGCCCACCCGGGTCGCCGCGGCCGCGCGCAGGCCGGGCGCCGAGCCGACCACCCGCACGCGCCCGGTCACCCCGCCGGCACGGACGCGCGCGGCGAAGGCCTCGTGCGACTCGCCGGACACGTCGCTGACCAGCACCTCGACCCCCGCCGTGCGAGCTGCGTGGCAGACCCGGTCCACGTCCCGGGCGCGGGCATCGGCACCGGTCCGGACGGTGAGCTGCGAGACGGGTCGGTAGCGCAGCAGGTTCGCCTCGACGTGCAGTGCCGACGGGTCGTGCTCGAGGGAGAGGTCGCCGGCCCAGACCCGGGCGTCGTCCGCACGTGCCCACGCCAGCCACGCGTCGTCGTCCTGCGGCACGTCCGGGGCGTCCTGCCAGCGACCGATCTGCGCGACGTAGTGCGGCCCGCCGGCCTTGGCGCCGGGACCGACCGTGGACGCCTTCCAGCCTCCGAACGGCTGGCGCCGCACGATCGCCCCGGTGATGTGCCGGTTCACGTAGGCGTTGCCCACCTCGACCCGGTCGAGCCAGTGGTCGATCTCCGCCTCGTCCAGGGAGTGCAGGCCGCCCGTGAGCCCGAACGCGACAGCGTTCTGGAGGTCGATCGCCTCGTCCAGGGTCTCCACGCGCATGATGCCGAGCACCGGGCCGAAGCACTCGGTCGTGTGGAACCACGAGCCGGGCTCGACGCCGTGCTTGACGCCGGGGCTCCACAGCCGGCCCTCGTCGTCGAGCTTCCGCGGTGCGACCAGCCACGACTCCCCCGGGTCGAGCGTGGTCAGCGCACGCAGGAGCTTTCCCGACGCGGGCTCCGTCAGGGGTCCGACCGCCGTGCCGAGGTCGGTGGCGGGGCCGACGCGCAGGGAGGAGACGGCGTCGGCCAGCTGGCGGCGCAGCCGGTCGGATCGACCCGCCGAGCCGACCAGGATGGCGAGCGAGGCGGCCGAGCACTTCTGCCCGGCGTGCCCGAACGCGGAGCGCACCAGGTCGGCGACCGCGAGGTCCACGTCGGCGGACGGCGTGATGACCAGCGCGTTCTTGCCGGACGTCTCGGCGAGCACGTCGAGGTCGGGCCGCCAGCCGGCGAACAGCCGGGCGGTGTCGATCGACCCCGTGAGCAGGACGCGTTCGACGTCGGGGTGCGTGACCAGGCGGCGCCCGACGTCACCCTCGGGGCTGAGCACGACCGTGAGGATCCCGGCGGGGGCGCCCGCGGCGTCGAGACCGCGCTGGATCGCGGCCATGGCAACCTGCCCGCAGCGCGGCGCCTGGGGGGCGGGCTTGACGAGCACGGGGCTGCCCGCGGCGAGCGAGGCGAGCACCGACCCGACGGGGATGGCGACCGGGAAGTTCCACGGCGGTGTGACCACGGTCAGCCCGGACGGCCGGTGCACCGCACCCGGCACGACGCCGTCGGCGAGGTCGGCGGCGCGGTCGGCGTAGTAGCGCGCGAAGTCGACGGCCTCGCTGACCTCCGGGTCGGCCTCGGCCACGGTCTTGCCGGTCTCGTGCACCATCGTCGCGACGAGGTCGGCGCGGGCGTCCTCCAGCGCGACGGCCACGGCGTGCAGTGCCCGGGCGCGCTCGGCGGGCGGTGTCGCGGCCCACGCGGGCAGCGCCGCGGACGCCCGCGCGACGGCCGAGTCGACGTCGTCGACGCTGGTGACACGGATCGCACCGACGGGCACCGGCACCTCCCGGTCGACGATCCCGCGTGCCCACGCGCGCGCCACCCCGACGGCGGGGTCGGTGTCGGGCGTGTTCGCGAACATCTCCTGGCCGGGGCCGTCCGCGTACGGTCGGGCCGCGCGGCGCGCAGCGGTCGACGGCACGTCCCGGTCACGGAACGCGACGCGGAACGCCTCCTCCTGCGCGTCCATCGCCGTCCCCTCGGCGAACAGGGCGTGCAGGAAGTTCTGGCTCGCGGAGTTCTCCTCCAACCGCCGCACGAGGTAGGAGATCGCCACGTCGAAGTCGTGCCGGGCCACCACGGGCGTGTAGAGCAGCACCGCGCCCACGGCGTCGCGGACCGCGCGCGCCTGTGCGGGTGCCATGCCCTGGAGCATCTCGACGTCGAGCGCCTCGGAGACGCCGCGCTGCTGGGCGATCAGGTGCGCGGCGGCGACGTGGAACAGGTTGTGGCTGGCCACACCGACCCGCAGGGCCGAGGTGCGGCCGGGGTCGAGGGCGCGGTCGACGAGCCGCAGGTAGGCCGCGTCGACCTCGGCCTTGGACCCGTACGGCGCCTGCGGCCAGCCGTGCAGCTCGGCCTCGACCTGCTCCATCGCCAGGTTGGCGCCCTTGACCAGCCGGACCTTGAGGCGCGCCCCGCCGGCGTCCCGACGCTCGGTCGCGATGCCCGTCAGCTCGTCGAGGGCGTCCGCGGCGTCGGGCAGGTAGGCCTGGAGCACGATGCCGGCCTCGGCACCCATCAGCTCGGGGTCGGAGACCAGCCGCTCGAACACCCGCAGCGTCAGGGTCAGGTCGCGGTACTCCTCCATGTCGAGGTTGAGGAACGTGCCGTGCCGCGCGGCGGTCAGGTAGAGCGGACGCAACCGCTCGACCACGCGGGCGACGCTGCCCTCCGTGTCCCACGTGGACAGCTGGCTGGCCACCGCGGAGACCTTCACGGACACGTAGTCGACGTCGGGACGCTCCACCAGGGCGTGCACCCGTGCGAGCCGCGCCGCGGCCTCACGCTCGCCCAGCACGGCCTCGCCCAGCAGGTTGAGGTTGAGCCGGAAGCCCTCGGCGCGCGTCGCCGCCAGGTGCGCCGCGAGCCCCGGCCCGTCGTCGGCGACCAGGTGGCCGACGAGGCTGCGCAACCGCTGGCGCGCCGCCGGCACGACGACTCCGGGCAGCACAGGCGCGACGAGCGCCCCGGCACCGAGCATCGCGCGGTCGAGCGGTCCGAGGAAGCGTGACGAGGCAGACACAGCACCTGCCGAGAGGCCCGCGAGCTCGCGGGCGGCGACCCGCACGTCCTGCGGCCGGGCCACCCTGTCGACGAACCGCACCGCCAGCTCGAGCCCCGCGGGATCCGAGACCAGCGCCGCCAGCCGCCCGGTGGTGCGTCGCTCGCGGGCCGTCTGACCCTCCGCCGTCGCGGACAGCCAGGTCCGGGCCAACCGGATCGCGTCCTGCGTGACGTCGTGCGTCGTCGACATGCTGCTCCTCGCTCCGCCCGCGGGCCGGGTTGCGGCCGGGCTCTCGTGGTCTTCCGTGCGGCGGCCGGGTCCGGCCTGGGGCCAGTCTGGCTGTCAAGGACCGTCTGTGCGACGTCCATCGCCCGGATGCCGGTTGACCTGCCTGTCGGTTCTCGCCAGGGTGAACCCGTCCGCGCACCGTTGCGTGGTCGCGCCGGCGCCACCGTCGACTCCCAGGGGACCCGCATGCCTGATCGTGACCGTGCCCGACGAGCTCTCGTCACCGCCCTGAGCGCCCTCTCTCTGCTGGTCGGCGGCCTCGTCGCCGCCACCCCGGTCTCCGCCTCCGACGCCCTGGAGCCGGCGCCGCTGCGCACGGCGCCGGTGACGGGCGGTCTCGTGCAGCCTCTGGCCACGATCGAGGACGAGGAAGAGTTCTGCAGGTGGTTGACCGGGGTCTACGTCAACCACCCGACCTACTACACGGTGCGGGTCTACAACTGCCGCACCACCGACGTCTTCGTCAAGGGCGTCTACCTCAACGGCACGTTCGGCACGTGCGTGCTGGTGCCGGCCCGGAGCTCGCGGCACCTCGGCGGGTCGGTGGTCAAGCCGCTCGACGGCGCGCAGGTCTGCTGACGGGTGCCCGCGGTGCGGACACGCACGGCTCGCCCCTCGGGCCTGACGTGCGCCGACGCCGCGCGGTGACAAGGTGGGGGGCGTGACGGACCTCACAGCGGAGACCCCGCAGCAGACCACGCCCCTCGCCACCGCCAAGGCACAGCTCGCCGGTGCCGTCGAGATCCTTGGCTACACCGAGGGGCTCCACCGCATGCTCGCCACACCCCGGCGCGAGATGAACGTCGCTGTCCCCCTCCGGCGGGACGACGGCGAGATCGAGCTCTTCACCGGGTACCGCGTGCAGCACAACATCTCCCGCGGCCCGGGCAAGGGCGGGCTGCGCTACTCGGCCGGCGTCGACGTCGACGAGGTGCGGGCGCTCGCCATGTGGATGACCTGGAAGTGCGCGGTCGTCGACGTCCCGTACGGCGGCGCCAAGGGCGGCGTCACCATCGACCCGCGGCAGTACTCCCAGTCGGAGCTCGAACGGGTGACCCGGCGCTACACCAGCGAGATCATGCCGATCATCGGGCCTGAGCGGGACATCATGGCGCCGGACATCGGCACCAACGAGCAGACCATGGCCTGGGTCATGGACACGTACTCGGTGAACCTCGGGTACACCATCCCCGCCGTGACCACCGGCAAGCCGCTGGCCGTCGGCGGCTCGCTCGGACGCGCGACCGCCACCTCGCGCGGCGTCGTGCACTCCGCGGCAGCCGCTCTCGGTGACGCGGGGGTCAAGCTCCACGAGGTGAGTGCGGCCGTGCAGGGCTTCGGCAAGGTCGGCTCGCACGCCGCCCGGTTCCTGCACGACGCGGGCACCCGGGTGGCCGCGGTCAGCGACGAGCAGGGCGGGGTGATGAACAGCGACGGCCTCGACATCGTGGCCCTGATGCGGCACGTGGCCGAGACCGGCACCGTCGCGGGGTTCGAGGGCGGTTCCCCGATCGACAACGCCGAGCTGCTCGCGCTCGACGTGGACCTGCTCATCCCGGCTGCGGTCGAGGGCGTGCTGGACGCCGAGGCCGCGGGCCGGGTCAAGGCGCGCTGGGTGGTCGAGGCAGCCAACGGGCCGACGACGCACGAGGGTGACCGGGTGCTCGCCGAGCGGGGCGTCGTCGTCGTGCCGGACATCCTGGCCAACGCCGGGGGTGTCGTCGTGTCGTACTTCGAGTGGGTGCAGGCCAACCAGGCGTACTGGTGGACCGAGCAGGAGATCGAGGACCGCCTCGAGCACCGCATGGTCACCGCGCACCGGGCGGTCGCCGCGGTGGCGGGCGCCGAGGGCATCTCCTTGCGGGACGCGGCACTGACGATCGGCGTCCGGCGCGTGGCCGAGGCGCACCTCATCCGCGGTCTGTACCCCTGACGGGAGTACGGACGGGGGCACGCGTGTTGCGAACGAGGTGACTCGTCCGAACCCCGTGCCCCTGTCCGTGCTCGACACCTCCCCGGTCGCCGTCGGCCAGTCGTCCGGCGAGGCGCTCGCCGCGACCACCGCTCTGGCCCGTGCCGCCGACGCCGCCGGCTACGCGCGTTTCTGGGTGGCCGAGCACCACGCGATGCCGGCGGTCGCGTCCACCTCTCCGGGGGTCCTGCTGGCGCACCTCGCGGCGGCGACCGACCGCATCCGCGTGGGGTCCGGCGGGGTCATGCTGCCCAACCACCCGACCCTTGTGGTCGCCGAGCAGTTCGCGATGCTCGAGGCGCTGCACCCGGGCCGCATCGACCTCGGGATCGGCCGAGCCCCGGGTGCCGACCCGATGACCGCGGCCGCCCTGCGGCGCACCGTCGAGGGGTTGGGTGCCGAGGACTTCCCGGCCGAGGTGATCGACGTCCTCGCCCTGCTCGGGCAGCAGCTGCCCGGCCGGGCTCCGTCGCTGCGGGCTACCCGGCTGTCCGCGACCCCGTCGGCCACCTCGACCCCGCAGGTCTGGCTGCTGGGCTCGAGCTCGTTCAGCGCGGAGCTGGCCGGATCGCTCGGGCTGCCGTTCAGCTACGCGCACCACTTCAACACCGGGCACACGCTCCAGGCCGCCGACGCCTACCGCCGCGCGTTCCGGCCGTCCCCGGTGCTCGACGCCCCGCGGCTCATGGTGTCGGCGTCCGTGCTGGTCGCCGACTCCGAGGACGAGGCCCACTACCTGGCGGGCCCCAGCCGCGTCATGGCCCTGTCGCTGCGCACCGGGCGGCCGCTCGGGCCGATCGTCTCCCCCGAGGACGCCGAGCGTGAGCTCGCGGCGCTGGACCCGGCCGCGGCCGCGGACTTCTTCGCCCGCGTCCCGGGCACCCAGGTGGCCACCACCGCCGACCGGGCCGTCGACGAGCTGGCGGCCCTGGTGGAGCGGACCGGTGCCGACGAGCTGATGATCACGGGGACCGCCTACGACGTGGCGACCCGCGTGCACACGCTGGAGCAGGTGGCCGCCCACTGGGCCACCGTGCCCGGCCTGGCGGCCGTCTCGGCCTAGACCCGCTGGTCGGCGGCGTGCGGGTCCCGGACCAGCCGGGCAGGCGCGACGCCGTCCAGCACGAGGGTGTCGTCGTCGGGCGTCGAGACGGTCGCGGGCTCACCGAGCAGCCTCAGCACCTGCTGCTCGCAGGCCATCGCGTCCGGCGGCCCGGCCATCAGCGTGGAGACGACCGGGCCGAACGTCAGGGTGTCGCCGTCGAGCTCCCACGTGCCGCGCACGCGGTTGACGCCGGCCAGCCCGAACACCTGCCCGTCACCGTCGAACGTCAGCCACGGGGTCGCCCGTCGCCGACCCTCGACCTGCGCGCCCTCGATCGCCGTGAACCGCCAGGTACCCGCCAGCTCGATCATCCCGCGATCATCGCACTGCTGCTCTCACCCGCGGGGCTGGCGGTCTGCCCAGGTCTCGAGGGTCACGCGCGGGCCGGTGTAGAACGGCACCTCCTCGCGCACGTGCAGGCGGGCGTCGGTGGCGCGCAGGTCGCGCATGAGGTCCACGATCCGGTGCAGCTCCTGCGCCTCGAACGCGAGGATCCACTCGTAGTCGCCGAGCGCGAAGGCGGAGACCGTGTTCGCGCGCACGTCGGCGTAGCCGCGGGCGGCCTGGCCGTGCTCGACGAGCATGCGGCGGCGGTCGTCCTCGGGCAGCACGTACCAGTCGTAGGACCGCACGAACGGGTACACCGTCATGTAGTCGCCGGCGGGCTCCCCCGCCAGGAACGCGGGGACGTGCGACCGGTTGAACTCCGCGGGACGGTGCAGGCCCACCACGGACCAGACGGGCAGCAGGTGCCGGCCGAGGTCGCTGGCGCGCAGCCGCTGGTAGGCGCCCTGCACCTCCTCGACCGTCTCGGCGTGCCACCAGACCATGAGGTCGGCGTCGGCCCGCAGCCCGGCCACGTCGTACCAGCCGCGCACCACCAGGCCGTCGGCGGCCACCGCGGCCTGCGCTGCGGCGATGAGCTCGGCGCGCTCGTCGTCGTCCTCGGGCAGCACCTCCTCGAGGGCGAACACGGTCCACATCGTGTACCGGACGGTGGCGTTGAGGGCCTCGGCGTCGTGCGTCATCGCAGGTGTGCTCCAGAGGGTTGTCAGGACCAGGGGTCGGTCGAGCAGGCGGCGGGGATGCCGCTGGGGGTGGCGGCGCGCATCTGGCAGCAGCCCGGGCGGCAGACGGACCGGTAGGGCGGCAGCTCGCCGGCCGTCGCCTCGACGACAGGTCGCGCGGCCGCGTCCGCGACGAGCTCGTCCATGACCGGGTGCACGCCGGTCTCGTCCGCGACCCGCGCCAGCGCGGCCCGCTCCAGGACCAGGTCGACCAGCCCGCGCACGAACGGCTCGCGGGTCCCGACGCTGCCGGCACGCACCGCCACCAGCCCTAGCGCGGCCGCGGTGGCCAGCGCCTCGGTGTCGAGGTCGAAGGCGACCTCCATGTGGTCGGACACGAAGCCGATCGGCGACAGCACGACGGCCTGCACCCCCTGCGCCGCGATCGCGGTCAGGTGGTCGTTCACGTCGGGCTCCAGCCACGGCTGGCTGGGCGGGCCGGAGCGCGAGCAGTAGGTGAGGTCCCAGGTCACGGGCCGGCCGAGCCGCTGCTCGACGGCGGCGGCCACCGTGGCGGCGACGTCGAGGTGCTGCGCGCTGTACGAGGCGCCGGAGACCCGGGAGGCCTCCTCCATGGTGTCCGGGATCGAGTGGGTGACGAAGACCAGGCGCGCGTCGCGCCCGATCGATTCGAACGCTTCGGTCACGGCGTCCACGTTCGCCTGCACGAACCCGGGGTGGTTGAAGTACGAGCGCACCTTGTCGACCACCAGGGGGTGCTCGCCCTCGCCCAGGCCGACGTCGGCGCCGAGCTCGTCGAGCGACGCCCAGAGGTTCTCCCGGTACTGCCGGCAGCCCGAGTAGGACGAGTACGCGCTGGTCACGACCGCGACCATGCGGCGCGCTCCGTCGCTGTACGCGGCAGAGAGCGCGTCGCGCGTGAAGGGCTCCCAGTTGCGGTTGCCCCACACCACGGGCAGGTCGAGCCCTCGCCGCGCCAGCTCCTCGGTGAGCGCCTTCTGGAGCGCGAGGTTCTGGCCGTTGATCGGGCTGGCGCCGCCGAAGTGGTGGTAGTGCTCGGCGACGACGGCCAGCCGCTCGTCCGGGATGTTCTTGCCCCGGGTGACGTTGCGGAGGAAGGGCAGCACGTCGTCGGGGCCGTCCGGACCCCCGAACGAGAAGAGCAGGAGCGCGTCGTACGGGGCGACGGGGCTGCGCACGGTCGAGGTCGGGGTGCTCACGGCGGTGTCGGGGGCCACCTGACGATCATCGCATCGGCCGTCCGCAGCCCTCGCGGTGAGAGGCCTCCGCGGACCGTGATCTTGACCGCACGCGGTGTCAGCACGTTCCGCTCAGCCCTTGACTGCGCCCCCGAGCCCCGCGCCGCGCAGGAACATCCGCTGGAAGATCAGGAACATCAGGATCGGGATGATCGTCGCGATCGCGTACGCGGCCATGAGCGTGCCCTTGTCGGTGGTCGCCTCGAGCGACGGGAGCCGGACCGACAGCGGCTGGAGGTCCGGGTTGCGCAGGACCAGCAGCGGCCAGAGGAAGTCCTTCCAGGACGCGATGACCGCGAACACGGACACGACGCCGAGGATCGGCTTGCTCATGGGCAGCACGATCGACCAGAACAGCCGGAACGGTCCGGCGCCGTCCACCTTGGCGGCCTCGAAGATCTCGCGCGGCAGGTTGTCGAAGAACCGCGCCACCAGCACCACGTTGAACGCGCTGGCTCCGGCCGGCAGCCAGACCGCCCAGTACGAGTTGACCAGCGAGTGATCGACCAGAGGGGGGTGCAGGATGATCAGGTAGAGCGGCACCAGGAGCACCACTGCCGGCACGAAGAGCGTGGCCAGCACCAGGGCCTGCGCGTACTTCGCCCAGCGCGGGCGCAGCACCGACAGCACGTACCCGCCGGTCGTCGCGACGAGCATCTGGGACAGCCACGACCCCGCCGCGAGCACGATCGTGTTGACGAAGTACTTGCTGATGTTGATGTCGAACCACGCCTCGTGCAGGTTCGACCACTTGACTCCGTTCGGGAAGATCGCCAGCGGGGTGCGCAGGATGTCCTGCGTCGGCGTGATCGCGAACTTGCCGAGCAGCAGCAGCGGCCCCACGCACCAGACGACCAGCAGGATCAGCAGGACCACGTGCAGCGTGTTCCAGGTGCCGCGGACCCGGGGTCGACGCCAGTCGGCCACCGACAGCGCGGTGCGGTCCGCGTCGGGGCCCGTGGCGCGTGCGGAGCGGGCCGGCGGGTTCTCGAGGGCGTCGGGGAGCACCGCCTCCGGGAGCTTCGGGGTGGTCGTGGTCACGAGGTGCTCCAGCTGCGGGTGAGTCGGAAGTAGACCAGGGACATCACGGCCAGGAACGCCGCGAGCATGAGGCTCAGGGCGGTCGCCATGCCGTAGTTGCCACCCAGGCTGTTCTGGAACGCGTACCGGTAGACCAGCAGCAGCACCGAGATCGTCGCGTTGGCCGGACCGCCCCCGGTGAACAGGTACGGCTCGAGGAACACCTGCGCGGTCCCGATGATCTGCAGGATGAAGGTGATGAGCAGGACGCCGCGCAGCTGCGGCATCGTGACGTGCCAGATCTTGCCCCAGACGGAGGCGCCGTCCACCTCGGCGGCGTCGTACAGCTCGGTCGGGACGCTGGTCAGCGCCGCGAGGTAGATGATCACGGTGCCGCCGGCGGCCGCCCAGGTGGCTTCGAGCACGAGCGACGGCATCGCCGACGTCGCACTCTGCAGCCAGGGTTGGGGCGGTATCCCGACGTACCCGATGATCGTGTTGAACACGCCCTCGGGGCGCGGGTCGTAGAAGAACTTCCACAGCAGGACCGCGACCACCGGCGGGACGACGACCGGCAGGTAGGCCAGGGCCGAGAACAGGCCCTTGGCGCGACGCACCTCGCTCATGAGCACCGCGGCGATCAGCGGCACGGGGTACCCGAAGATCAGCGCCAGGAGCGCGAAGTACGCGGTGTTGCGGACCGCCATCGGCAGCACCGGGTCGGCGAAGACGCGCTGGAAGTTCTCCAGCCCGACCCACTCCGTCACGATGAGGTTCGTCTTCTGGAAGCTCATCACGACGGCCTTGACGATGGGCGCCCACGAGAAGACCCCGAAGATCACCAGCATCGGCAGCGCGAACACCAGGGTGGTCAGGCCGCCGCCGCGCACCCAGCTCACGGGGGTGCGTCTGCGGGCCGAGGTGGCGACGAGGCTGTCGGAGGTCATGCGGTCCTTCTCTCGGGGTCCCGTACGGGTGCGACGAGGTGAGGTGCCCGGCCCGGGGATCCCGGGCCGGGCACCGTCAGCGCGTCAGCCGGCCTGGTCGATCAGGGCCTGCGACTGCGTGTTCGCCTCGGCGAGCAGCGCGTCCAGGTCCACGCCGGGGTCGGTCATCACGGCCTGCACGATCGGGAACAGCAGGCCGTACGTCTCCTGCGTCGCGCGGGCCGCCTCGGGGATGACGGGCTGCTCGAACATCACGCCGGTGTAGCCGGCCATGTGGTCGAGCGGCACGTTGACGTAGTCCTGGATCCAGCCCAGCGAGGTCTCGTACTGCTCCTTGCTGAAGATCGGGAGCGTCGGCGTCCCCACGGCCTGCGGCGGGTCCTGCTCCGCGAGGATCTTGGCGTCGGCCACGGCCTGGTCCTGGTCCACCAGCTTGGACAGGTACCAGAAGTCGATCCACTTGACCGCGGCGTCCTTCTCCTCTGCCGTGGCCTGCGGAGCCACCGCGGCGTAGGTGCCGCCGCCGAGCGTGCCGGAGTCGTCACCCTCGTTCGGCAGCGCGGTCAGCCCGTAGTCCAGGTTGTCCGCCGTGACCCCGTTGTTCTGCACCAGCGCGGTGTAGATGTCGGAGCCCGACGTGTACATGGCGAACTGCCCGGCGGCGAACCCGGAGTTGACGTCGCCCCAGCCCAGCTGGGTGTTCTCCAGCAGCGAGCCGTCGGCCTTGAGGTCGCCGAGGAACTGGAGCGACTCCTTGACCGCCGGGTCCGTGAGCGTGGCCTCGTAGGAGTCGCCGTCGAGCACCTGCGTGCGACCGCCGCGCGAGTACGCGGCAGCCGTCAGCTGCCACCCACCGGCGTTGTCGAGCGCCATCATGGCGTAGCCCGGCACGCCGGTCTTGTCCTTGATGGTCTTGGCGGCCGCGCGCACCTCGTCCCAGGTGGTCGGCGGCTTGTCCGGGTCCAGTCCGGCGTCCGTGAACAGCTTCCGGTTGTAGTGCAGCGCCACGGCGTAGATGGACTTGGCGGGGACGGCATAGACCTTGCCGTCGTCACTGAGCCCGGCCGCCAGGACCTCCGGGTTGAAGTCGTCCGCGTAGGACAGCTGCTTGACCTGCTCGTCGATGTCGGCGATCTGGCCGTTCTGGATGAGCACCTTGGTGTCCGTGGCGGGCACCTCGAACACGTCGGGCAGAGTGCCGCCGGCGAGGTCGGCCGCGAAGGTCGACGCCAGCCAGTTGTACTCCTGGGTCTCGATGTCGATGTCGGGGTACTTCGCCTCGAACTGCTGGACCCGCTCGTCGAGCGCGTCGACGGCCGTCTGCTCGGCGCCGGGCTGGAGGCCGGCGACCGTGATGGTGATCTTGTCGCCGTCGGCCGTCGAGTCGCCGGACGGGTCGTCGTCGGTGCTGCACGCGGCCAGCAGGCCGAGCGAGAGCACACCGGCCATGGCGAGCGCGGTGCTGCGTGAGGACCTCATCGTCACTCCTTCGTGAGGGAACGCGCCGGACGGGGTGCCAGGTCGCGATCTGGTGCGTGTGCGGGTGGTGCGGTCGGGTCAGGCGGGGGTGCGCAGCCACGCGGCGGTGTCGCGCGGCAGCAGGCCTGCCTCGAGCGGGGCGCTCGAGAGCAGGAGCTCGGTGTGGGTGGGCAGGGCGGCGGGCTCGTCGCCAAGGTTGACGACGCACACGAGGTCGCCGCGGGCGAACGCGAGCACGTCGTCGGGGGTGTCGATCCACGTCATCGGTCCGTCGCCCAGGGCGGGCTCGGCCCGGCGGATCGCCAGGAGGTCGCGGTACAGGTGGAGGGTCGACGCGGGGTCGGCCTCCTGCGCCGTGACGGTCAGGTCCGCCCAGCCCTCGGGCTGCGGGAGCCACGACCCGCCCGACCCGAAGCCGTACGGGGCGGACGTGCCCGCCCAGGGCAGCGGGACGCGGCAGCCGTCCCGGCCGGGGTCGACGCCCTCGGACCGGAAGTGCATCGGGTCCTGGAGCAGCCCCAGCGGGAGGTCCTCGACCTCCGGCAGACCCAGCTCGTCACCCTGGTAGAGGTAGAGCGACCCCGGCAGGGCCGCGGTGAGCAGTGCGGCCGCCCGGGCCCGTCGCAGGCCGACGGCCAGGTCGGTCGGGATGCCGAAGCGCTTGGCGGCGAACGCGAACGACGTGTCCTCGCGGCCGTACCGGGTGACCGGCCGCGTGACGTCGTGGTTGGAGAGGACCCAGGTGGCCGGCGCGCCGACGGGTCCGTGCGCGGCGAGCGTGATGTCGATGGACTCGCGCAGCTGCTTGGCGTCCCACGGCCGGGCCATGAAGTCGAAGTTGAACGCGGTGTGCATCTCGTCCGGGCGCAGGTACTGCGCGAAGCGCGCCTTGTCCTGGAGCCAGACCTCGCCGACGAGGACCCGGGTGCCCTCGTAGGAGTCGGCGACGGCACGCCACCCGCGGTAGACGTCGTGCAGCTCGTCGCGGTCCACGTGCGGGTGCTCCCCCGGCCCCGGGTGGGCCGGGACCTCGGGCAGCTCGGGGTCCTTGACCAGCAGGGCGGCCGAGTCGATGCGGATCCCGGCCACCCCGCGGTCGAACCAGAACCGCAGCACGGCCTCGAACTCCGCGACCACGTCCGGGTGGGACCAGTTGACGTCGGGCTGCTGCGGCGCGAACAGGTGCAGGTACCACTCGCCGGGCGTCCCGTCGGGGTTGGTGGTCCGCGTCCAGGTGTTGCCCTGGAAGTCGGACACCCAGCCGGTGGGGATCTGCTCGCCGTGCTCGCCCTTGCCGGGGTGGAACCAGAACCGCTCACGCTCCGGCGAGCCGGGACCGGCGGCCAGCGCGGCCTGGAACCACACGTGCTGGTCCGAGACGTGGTTGGGGACGACGTCGATGATGGTGCGGATGCCCAGCCCGAGGGCCTCGCTGATGAGCAGCTCGGCCTCCTCGAGGGTGCCGAAGGCGGGGTCGATCGCGCGGTAGTCGGCGACGTCGTAGCCGCCGTCGGCGAGCGGGGAGACGTACCAGGGGGTGACCCAGATCGCGTCCACGCCGAGGTCCCGCAGGTACGGCAGCCGCGACCGCAGGCCGGCCAGGTCGCCGGTGCCGTCGCCGTTCCCGTCGGCGAAGCTGCGCGGGTAGACCTGGTAGATCACCGCGCCACGCCACCACTGCGGGTCCGTCTCGGGCTGCGCCTGCGCCACTCGCGTCTCGTCTCTCGTGGGCCGCCGTCGACGTCGCCGGGGCCGGTCGTCCTCTGCTCTTCGCGCGGCCGCACCGTTCGCCACAGGCCCGGAGGACCCCGCGAGACGCCGCTGTCGCGTTCCAGACACTAAAGGAACCGACCAGAACCACGCAAGAAACTGACAGAACAGTTATCGAAGCGTGACCGGAACGCCGGGGGATCTCGATGAGACGACGAAGACCCCGCCCTGCTCAACGGCAGGACGGGGTCGGTTCGAACGGCGGGGGTCAGTCCTGGACGGTCACCGGCTGCGTCGGCGCGGGGCCGGTCGAACCCCGCACGACCAGCTCCGGCTCGAAGAGCAGCTCGTCCTGCGGCACGGCGCTGCCGTGGATCTGGCTCACCAGCAGGTCGATCGCCGCACGGCCCATGGGCTCGATCGGCTGGCGCACCGTCGTCAGCGGGGGCTCCGTGCAGCTCATGAACGCCGAGTCGTCGTAGCCGACGACGGAGACGTCGTCCGGGACGCGCAGGCCGGCCCGCCGAGCGGCACGGATGACCCCGAGCGCCAACGGGTCGCTGGCGCAGACGATGCCGGTCACGCCCTCGCGCAGCAGCCGGTTGCCGGCCGCCTGGCCGCTCTCGAGGGAGTACGCGCTGCGGACCACCTGGTTCTCGCCGAGCTCCAGGCCGAGCCGCTGCGTGATCGCCTGCGCCGCGCGGAGCTTGCGCTCGGACGGCACATGGTCCACGGGCCCCAGCACGAGACCGATCTTCGTGTGCCCGAGCGACGCCAGGTGCCCGACCGCCTGCTCGATGGCGACCTCGTCGTCGCACGAGACACGTGGGAACGGGAGCTCCTCGATCGAGGCGTTGATGAGGACGACCGGAAGGTTCCGGCTGGTGAGCCGCTCGTAGTGGCCGTGCGTGGCGTCGCGCTGCGCGTAGTGCCCCCCGGCGAAGACGATCCCTGACACCTGCTGCCCGAGCAGAAGCTCGACGTAGTCGGCCTCCGAGACGCCCCCGGCCGTCTGCGTGCACAGGACGGGGGTGAAGCCCTGCTGGGCGAGGGCGCCGCCGACCACCTCGGCGAACGCGGGGAAGATCGGGTTCTGGAGCTCGGGGAGCACCAGGCCCACCAGACGGGCACGCTCTCCGCGCAGCTTCGTCGGCCGCTCGTAGCCGAGCACGTCGAGGGCCGTGAGCACGGCCTCGCGCGTGGACTCCGAGACGCCGGGCTTCCCGTTCAGCACGCGGCTGACGGTGGCCTCCGAGACGCCGACCTTGCGTGCTACCTCTGCGAGTCGCCGGGACATGACTGTCACTGTACTGCGCGACACTGCAAGTGGCTTGCATCCCGCTGCAAGCGCGACACACCCGTCCGTCACCCGTTCGCCGCGTCCCCGGGGTGCGGTCCGCCCCCCGGGCTTCTACCGTCAGATCTGCCCACATCGCCGACGACAGGTATGCCGTGCCACCGACCGAGTTCCGCCCGTCGGCGACCGCACCGCTCGGACGCCGCTACCACCTCGAGCAGCAGCTCGGCCGGGGCGGCTCCGGCGAGGTGTTCCGGGCGACCGACACGCGCCTGCACCGGCCGGTGGCGCTCAAGCTGTTCTCGATCGGTACTGCCTCGCCCGACGAGATCCGCCGCTACGCGCACGAGGCGCGCATCCTGTCCTCGCTCGCGCACCCCAGCCTGGTCGCCCTGCTCGACGTGGGCGCGGACGTGCTCCCGGACGCCGGTCCCGTCGCCTTCCTCGTCATGGAGCTGGTCGACGGCCGCACCCTGCGCGACACCATCGCCGACGGCCCCCTCGCCCCCTCCCTCACCGCCGACGTCGGCCGGCAGCTGGCGCTCGCGCTCGGCCACGCGCACGGCGCCGGCGTGGCCCACCGCGACGTCAAGCCGTCCAACGTGCTCGTGGCGACGGACCGCGCGGAGAGCGGCGCCCGCGACGCGCCCTGGTTGCCGGTGGTGCTCGCCGACTTCGGCATCGCCGTGACTGCCGCGGGCGCGCCGCTCACGCCGCGAGGGACGTCCGGTACCGCCGGATACCAGAGCCCGGAGCAGGCGCTCGGCCACCCTGCGGGCCCCCCGAGCGACGTCTACTCCCTCGGCCTCGTCCTGCTGGAGTGCCTGACGGGAGTGCGGGCCTATCCCGGCGACCCCCTGACCAGCTCGCTCGCCCGCCTGCTGGACCCGGTGGACGTGCCGGAGCGCTTCGGCCGGGACTGGATGCGACTGCTGCGGGCGATGACGGCAGAGGACCCCGCCGCGCGACCCACCCCGGCGGTCGTGGCCGCCGAGCTGAGGGCGCTGCGGGTATGACCGCAGCGGGTAGGAACACAGCCCTAGGCGTCTGACCCCGACGGGTCGGGGATCCGCGCCTGGGCGGCGCGCAGCTTGTCGGTGAGGGTGCGCAGCGTCGTCAGCTCCTCGGTGTCCAGCGCTCCCCCGACCAGGCGTCGGATCGAGCGCACGTGCCGACGACCGATCTCCCGCTGCACGCGCCGGCCCTCGGGGGTCAGGCTGACCGCCACCCCGCGCGCGTCGCCCTGCACCGGTCCGCGCGTGACCAGGCCGTCCTGCTCGAGGCGCTCCACCATCCGGGACAGGCTCGGTTGCGTGAGCAGGCTCCCCTCGCCCAGCTCCTTGAGCCGCGCCGTGCCGTCCGGGCAGCCCGAGAGGGTGAACAGGACGTCGTACTCGCGGATCGTGAGGTCGCCCCAGACGTCGTCGCGCTGGAACCGCCGCATGAGCGCCACCTGGGCGCGGAACAGCGACTCCCACGCCTCGGCGGCCTCCCGCGTGCCCGGCAGCTCCCGGTTCGCGTCCGTCATCGACCCACGCCCTCCCTTTCATGCATACGCATCGATCTTGTCTCAACGGGCTCGGTTCGGGGGATGTTCCGGGCCGCGGATATCGAAAGTGTCGTGGGGCGGCGCCTGAAATGTTTCGGTACCTCGCGGCGGGGAGCACCGACGACCACTGTGCGATCGGCACTTGGCTCAACGAGGAGGAACCCCATGCCTGTCGTCCATCCACCCCGCCGTTCCGCGCTCCGCACCGCCGCGGTCGCTCTCGCGGTGACCGCCGCCGTCGGGGCCGCACTGGCGATCCCCGCGCAGGCGGCGTCGTCGCTGAAGGACCTGGCCACCGCGGCCGGCAAGGACATCGGCTTCGCACTGGACCCGAACCGGCTCTCCGAGTCGGCCTACAAGTCGATCGCCGACAGCGAGTTCACCCTCGTCGTCCCGGAGAACGCGATGAAGTGGGACGCCACCGAGCCGTCCCAGAACTCGTTCAGCTACGGCGGCGGCGACCAGGTGGTCAGCTACGCGGCGAGCGGCGGCAAGAAGGTCTACGGCCACACCCTCGTGTGGCACTCCCAGCTGCCGGGCTGGGTGAACAACCTGTCCGGCACGGCGCTGCAGTCCGCGATGACCAACCACGTCACCAACGTCGCGACGCACTTCAAGGGCAAGGTCGTCGCGTGGGACGTGGTCAACGAGGCGTTCGGCGAGAACGGCGAACGCCGCTCCGACTCCCCGTTCCAGCAGAAGCTCGGTGACGGGTACATCGAGACCGCGTTCCGGGCCGCCCGCGCCGCCGACCCGAACGCCAAGCTCTGCATCAACGACTACAACACGGACGCCGTGAACTCCAAGAGCACCGCGATCTACAACCTGGTCAAGGACTTCAAGGCGCGCGGGGTCCCCATCGACTGCGTCGGGTTCCAGTCGCACCTGATCATCGGGCAGGTGCCCTCGACCATGCAGCAGAACCTGCAGCGGTTCGCCGACCTGGGGGTCGACGTGCGGGTCACCGAGCTCGACATCCGCATGCAGACGCCGTCCGACGCCACAAAGCTGGCCACCCAGGCCGCCGACTTCAAGAAGGTCTTCCAGATCTGCCTCGCTGTCAGCCGCTGCCAGGGCGTGACCATCTGGGGCATCACCGACAAGTACTCGTGGGTTCCGGACACCTTCCCCGGCCAAGGTGCCGCACTCGTGTGGGACGCGAACTACGCCAAGAAGCCGGCATACGACGCGATCGCGTCGGCCTTCGGGGGCATCACGCCGACGACGCCCCCGGTGACTCCGACGACCCCGCCGGTGACACCGACCACGCCGCCGACGGCCGGCTGCCAGGTGACCTACGGCGTGAACCAGTGGAACACCGGCTTCACCGCGAACGTCGTCGTGAAGAACACGTCGTCGACGGCGATCAACGGCTGGACGCTCACGTTCAGCTTCCCCGCCGGGCAGACCGTGACGCAGGCGTGGAGCTCGGTGACCACCCAGTCCGGCTCAGCCGTGACCGTGAAGAACGCTGCCTGGAACGGGTCCATCCCCGCGGGCGGCAGCCAGCAGTTCGGGTTCAACGGCTCGCACAGCGGCAGCAACACCGCGCCGAGCGCGTTCAGCCTCAACGGGACGGCGTGCACGGTCGCGTGACGGTCTCCGGCCCGGGCCCGCTCGTCGGGTCCGGGCCGGTCCACCTGCGGATACGCTGACGCGATGACGACCGAGGCGGCACCGCGCACCACCTACCTGCTGGTGGACGGCGAGAACATCGACGCGACGCTCGGCTCGTCGATCCTCGGCGGGCGGCCCACCCCCGAGCAGCGGCCCCGCTGGGAACGCGTGCTGACCTTCGCGCAGCAGACGTGGAACCAGCCGGTCAAGGCCCTCTTCTTCCTCAACGCCTCCAACGGCAACCTGCCGATGTCGTTCGTGCAGGCGCTGCTGGCCATCGGGTTCCAGCCGATCCCGCTGTCGGGCGAGTCGTACGAGAAGGTCGTCGACATCGGCATCAAGCGCACGCTCGAGGCCATCCACGGCCGCGGTGGCGACGTGCTCCTGGCCAGCCACGACGGCGACTTCGCGCCCGAGCTCGAACAGCTCGTCGACGACGAGGACCGTCGCGTCGGCCTGCTCGCCTTCCGCGAGTTCACCAGCACCCAGCTGTCCGCCCTCGTCGGCCGCGGGCTGGAGACGTTCGACCTCGAGGGTGACGTCGCCGCGTTCAACGTCCAGCTCCCCCGCCTGCGGATCATCCCGCTCGAGGAGTTCGACCCGCTGCGCTACCTCTGAGCCCTTCACAAGGGACCTAGGTCACGGGGCCATAACGGTTACCTGCTACCGCAGCAGATTTACCTAGTACCGCGTGGCTCAGATGCTTTGTGCGCTGGTAGACAGTGCGCTGGTCCCGCCCGAGAACCCTGGCGACCTGACCCGTCAACGGCGACGGTGCAGGTCAACCGGCTCTCGGGCGGCCATCTACCGGCAGCACTGCTGGAGCGGAACCGCTCCGCCAGTCACCACGACGAGGTGGTCATGAAGCGTCACATCTTGGCGGGGCTCGTCCTCGCGCTCCTGACGACAGCGATCGTCCTGATCTCCGGTCCCGAGCTCCAGGGCGTCGCCCTCCTCGGCGCGGCGCTCGGCGGTGCCCTCGGCCTCGTGCCCGACCGGACCCCCGCGCAGCGCGCGGCCGGGTTCGCCGTCGGCTTCGTCGCAGCCTGGCTCGGCTACGCCCTGCGCGCCGCGGCCCTGCCCGACGCCGCAACCGGTCGTGCCGTCGCGGTCCTCGTCGTCCTGGCGCTCTGCCTGGCGGTCGCCGGGCTCAGCCGCGGGAAGCTCCCGCTGTGGTCCGCGCTCCTGGGTGCCGCCGCGATGGCGGGTGCGTACGAGGCGACCTACACGGCCGACCCGGCGTCGTTCGTCACCTCGTCGGCCGCGACCGCGACGTCGATCCTGCTCGCCGCCGGCGCGGGCTTTCTCGCGACGTCGCTGCTCGGCGCCGTCGTCGAGCAGGACCGCGAGGAGGAGCGCACCGCCGAGGTGCCGCTCTTCTCGCCCGTCGAGCAGGCGGTCGACGCCAACTCCGGTGTCGCACCCCGCCGCGGCCTGCCTGCCACCCGTCCATTCGACCCCCAGCCGGAGGCCTGACGTGCGACGCACGACCACCACCGCGGCCGCAGCCGTCGTCCTCATCCCCCTGCTCGTCGGCACCGCGGGAACCCCCGCGTTCGCCGCGGACTCCGGCGACGTCACCGTCACCAACACCGAGACCGTCCAGGCCCGGCTGTCCGCCACCGGCGCCTATCAGAGCGCGCGCGTGTACGAGCAGCTCGCCCTGAGCGGCACGGGCACCACGACGATCGAGAACCCCGTGTCCACCAAGGGCCTGCGCAACCTCGACGGGTTCGGCGGCCAGAAGGTGGTCGACGGCAAGCAGGTCACCACGCTGAGCGTCGACGGCGAGCGCCGCGAGCGCTCCGTGAGCACCTACGACAAGGACCTCCCCCTCACTGTCGAGGTCACCTACACGTTCGACGGCAAGGCCGTGCAGCCCGGCGCGGTGGTCGGCAAGACCGGCACGCTCGGGGTGCACTACAAGGTCACCAACGTCACCGGGTCGATGCAGGACGTCTCGTACGACGACGGCACCGGCACGCAGGCGACGGCCTCGGCCCAGACCGTCGTCCCCATGATCGGCCAGCTGGTCACGGTCCTGCCCGCCACGTTCACCGACGTGCAGTCCGACGAGGCCGGCATCGCCGGTGACGGACGCGGCGGCACCCGCATGCAGTTCCAGATGACCCTGTTCCCGCCCATCGGCTCCGCGAGCGCCGAGTTCGGCTACACCGCGCAGGTCAGCCACGCGGTCGTCCCGAAGGCCACGCTCACGTCGATGGCGGTCTCCCCGCTGGACTACCCCTCGTTCAAGGGTGGCGCCGCCAGCTACCAGGCCGGCGCGCAGAAGGGCGTCGACCTCACGGGCGCGGGCCTGAAGCTCGACGACTCCGTCATCCAGCTGCACGACGGCGCGGCCCAGCTGCTCGCCGGGCTGCTCCAGCTCCGCGACGGCGCGGCGAAGCTCTCCGACGGGCTCAACGACACGGCGGTCCCCGGCGCGGCGGAACTTTCCGACGGTTTGAACGACAAGCTCGCCCCCGGCGCCGCCAAGCTCGCCGCCGGGCTCAACGGCGAGGCCGCCCCCGGCGCCTCCCGCCTCTCCGCAGGGCTGAACGACAAGCTCGCCCCCGGCGCCGCCAAGCTCGCAGCTGGTCTCAACGGAGACGGCGTCCCCGGCGCCTCCCAGCTGGCGGCCGGCCTGAACGACAAGCTCGCACCCGGAGCCGCCAAGCTCGCCGCCGGACTCACCGGCGAGGCCGCCCCCGGCGCCGCCGGGCTCGCAGCGGGCCTGAACTCGCAGCTCGCGCCCGGGGCGGCCAACCTCGCGGCCGGCGCAGGAGCGCTGGACGTGGGTCTCGCCGAGGCAAGCTCCAAGGCACCGGCACTCCTCGCCGGGCTGGTCCAGGTCGGCTCCGGACTGGACCTGGTCGACGCTGGTCTGGCCAAGCTGTACGGCGACATCGGCACGCTGCCCACCCAGGCTCAGGGCCTGCATGACGGCATCACGCAGCTACGAACCGCGACGTCGACGCTGACGGCGGGCATCGACCAGGTCCGGACGGGGGTCTCCGGGGCCGCGACATCGGCCTCCACCCTGTCCAGCGGGGCGGTGACGCTCGGCAACCAGCTCTCCGCCGGCGTCGGCGCGCTGACGTCACTGCGGGCCGGGATGGACCCGGCGTACCTCGCGCAGTACGACGCCGTCGTCGCCCAGCTGTCCGGGGGCGTCCCCGTCCTCACCGACACCAGCAACCCGGCGACCATCGCCGGCGGTGCCACTGCGCTGTCGCAGGGGCTCGCCGGCGCGGCCGCCAACCTCACTAAGATTCAGTGCGGTCTCAGCTCCGCGTCACTGCCTGGCGTGTGCGACGCCTCGAAGAAGGGCGTCCTTGAAGGCATTGCCGACGTCGACGCCGGCATCACCCAGCTGGTCAGCGGTGTGGTGACCAAGGTGCAGTCCGGCGTCGGTGACGCCGACGACACCAGCGTCGAGAACACCCTGCGCGGCGGCGTGCACTCGCTCCAGGCGGGCACCAGCCAGCTCAACGCCGGTGGGGCGACCCTCGCGTCAGGGCTCACCGCACTCGGCGCCGGAGCGTCGAAGCTGAACGCCGGTGCCAGTTCACTGTCCGGCGGTCTCGCGCTCGCGGCCGCCGGCTCCCAGAAGCTGTCCGACGGCCTCGCTCCCGCAGCAACCGGCTCCCAGGAGCTCTCCGCAGGGCTCCGCGAGGCAGCTGCCGGCGCCAAGAAGCTGTCCGACGGCCTCGCACCCGCAGCAACCGGCGCGCAGGAGATCTCTGCCGGGCTGAACGAGGCGGCTGCCGGCGCCAAGAAGCTGTCCGACGGTCTGGCACCCGCGGCGTCGGGCTCGCAGGAGCTCTCCGCGGGCGTGGCCAAGGCCGCCGCCGGCTCCCAGCGGCTGTCCGCCGGCCTGGGCGATGCCGCCGACGGGTCGACCCAGCTGTCCGAGGGCGCCGCCAAGGCGGCCGACGGTGCGCCGAAGCTCGTCGACGGCACGCAGCGGCTGTCCGACGAGGGCACCTCGCAGGTGGTCGTCAGCGGTCAGGGCACCGCGGAGGACTTCGGCGTGAAGTACGCGGTGCTCAGCGCACAGGCCGACCGGGCCGCCGACGAGGGCATGGCCTACGGCGCACCGGACGGTGCGGCGGGGTTCACGGCGTACTCGATCGACATCGCCGGGGTCGACGGGACCGGGGTCACCTCGCTCGGTCGCCTCATCGCGGCGATCGCGCTGTTCGCCGCAGGGATCGGTCTGGCGACGTTCGCGCGGCGCCGGTTCGTCTGACCGCTCCCCCGACAGACGCCGAAGGCGTGCGACCCACCCCCGGGGTCGCACGCCTTCGGGCTGTCAGGAGCCGAAGCCGGTCGCGAGCGTGTCGTCGATGGCCTGCTGCACCTGCTCGCGGTGGTCGGTGGTGAACAGGGCCACCCCGTGGGCGTTGCCGGCGAGCTCGAGGAACGTGCCGGGGTCGTCGGCGCGGGACACCGCTCGCGACGAGTCGACGCCGACGTTCGGGTCGTCGGTCGACGCGATGACCAGCAGCGGGCCGGTGTAGGTGCTGGACGCGGCCAGGGCGACCTGGCCGTCGAAGGCGGCCGGTGGACCGAGCGCCACGACCGCGACCGCGTCGACCTCGTCGGCGAGCGCCGCCGCGTACGTGCCGCCCTTCGAGGCGCCCACCAGGGCGACGTCCGTCGCACCGAGGCTGCGCAGAGTGTCGACGGCGCCCAGGAACGACGCCCTGCCGTCGTCCGACCAGCCGAACGACGCGACCAGGTAGCCCTCCCCCGCCAGCCGGGCCAGCTCGTCCGCCCACTGGCACGCGTCGCCCCGGTCCTGCGGCGCCAGGAGCACCCCCTGGGTGCCGCCCCCGGCGAAGGACACGAGCGTCGGGTCGTCGGCGGCGCCGGTGGTCACCGTGGCGGTGCCCGCCGGGAGGCACGCCGGGGTGTCGGCCGGGGTGAGCGAGGCGGAGATGCCGGTGGGTGCCGGTGCGATCGTCGGGGTCGCTGCGTCCTCGGACTCGTCGCGCCCGCCCGACGACGTGCACGCCGCGAGGGTGAGGACGGCGACGGCGGAGGTCAGGACGCGCACGGCTCTGGGCATCCCTCGTTCCTAGAGGTACGGAACGCTTCGGGGCAACCCGCGTCTCAGGTCGCGGCGTCGTAGCGGTCGAGGACGATGTCCACCAGCCGCTCGTCCGGCGCCAGCGGGGCGCTGACCACGTCGGCGCCCGCCTCGAGCACCCGGTCGTAGAAGTAGCCCGGTGCCAGCAGGTACGAGGCGACGACCACACGCCCGCCGGGCGGCACGTCGGCCCGTGCCGTGGCGACGGCCGCCGGCACGCGCGGCTCGGCGCCGGCCCCGTACCCGATGGTCACGGGCTGCTCCAGCCGGTCGGCCAGGCCGGCGGCGACCGACTCCACCGCGAGCGCGGCGGCGGGGTCCGTCGAGCCGGCCGCGGCCAGCACGACGAGGTCGTCTGGGGCCAGGCCCGCGGCGTCCAGGCGGTCCACCAGGATGTCCACCAGCCGAGGGTCAGGACCGAGCGGCGACGCTGCGGTGGCACCGGGCTGGTCGACCGCGGCCGCGATGTCGACCTTCACGTGGAACCCGACCGAGAGCAGCAGCGGCACGACGACCGCACCGGACGCGTCGCTCTCCAGGGCGTGCTCGACCACGTCGGCGACCTCGGGCTCCTGCACGTCCACGAACGCCTCGCGCACGTCGAGGTCGGGCCGCGCCGAGGCGACGCCGGTGAGGATCGAGCGGACGGCCGCGCGGCCGGCGACGTCGTCGGTGCCGTGCGAGCAGCCGATGAGGACAGGCCCGTCGACGTCGTCGTGCGGACGTTCGGGCGCCGGACCGCGGGCGTGCAGCGCGTTCGTCATACGGCCTCCTCCAGCTGGAGACGGTATCCCCTCTTGACCACGGTACGGATCAGCACGCGGCTCCCGGTCGCGTCCCGCAGCCGCGCGATGGCCACCTCTGCGGCGTGCGGGTCCCGGGAGTCGCCGGGGAGCACGGCCAGCACCTGGTCGCGCGGGACGACGGAGCCGCCCGCGGCGGCGAGCAGACGGAGGACCTCCAGCCCGGTGGGCGTGAGGGCCAGCACGTGCCCGTCCAGCACGGCGGTGCCCCGGTGGACCTGGAGCGGACCGGCGACGGTCTGGAGGGCCTGGAGGCCGCCGTAGTGACCGACGAGCGCGCGGACCAGCGAGCCGAGGCGGCCTCGTTCCGGGACGAGCGGCTCGATGCCCCGGTCGAGCAGCGGCTTGGCCGTGATGGGTCCGACGGCGGCCATGACGACGTTGCCGCGCTGCGCGAGCGTGACGATGCGGTCGGTGACGCCGGCGTCGTCGGCGGCCTCCAGCCAGGCGTGCGCGCCGGGCGCCGACGTGAAGACCACGGCGTCGATCTCTCCGGCTGCGACGGCGCGGACCGAGGCCTCCACCGCGGCGGGGTCCGGCGGCGGCCCCCACCGGTAGACGACGAGGCTGCGCACCCGTGCGCCCGCGGCGGCGAACGCGTCGTCGAGTCCGTCGGCGCCCGCGCCGTGGTGCTGGACGGCGATGTCGCGGCCGGCGACACCCTCGTCCAGGAGCACCTCGGCGATCTCCGCGCTGGTCTCCGACTCGGCCACCCAGTCGGCGGTCAGACCGGCCGCCTGGATCGCTCCGCGTGCCTTGGGTCCTCGCGCCACGATCCGGGTGCCCCGCAGCATGTCCACAAGCGGCTCGGCGAGGCCGAGTGCGTCCGCGGCCTCGATCCAGCCCCGGAAGCCGATCCCCGTGGTGACGACCACGGTGTCCGGCGGGTCGGCCAGCAGCGACCGGGTGCCACCCAGCAGGGCGGCGTCGTCGATGTGGGGCACCATGCTCAGCGCGGGGGCGTGCCGGAGCGTGGCTCCGCGGCGACCCAGGGCGGCGGCGAGCTCGGCGGACCGGCGGTCGGCGGTGATGAGCACGACGAGGCCCGCGAGGGTCTGGTCGATGGGTTCGCTCACAGGGCCATTGTGACGGTGCCGGGGGCTGTGGGGTCAGACCACGCGGGGGTGTGAGCCGCGTCACCACGGTCGGGCTCGAGCAGACCCGCCGCCGCGACCGCGCCCAGGACGATCACCGCGGGAGCGCGGACCCCGGCCGACGCCGCGACGTCGACCACGTCGTCGAGCCGCGCACGGGTGACGCGCTGACCGGGCAGCGTGCCCTCCTCCACCAGCGCGATGGGCGTGGCGGGGTCGGCACCGGCGTCCAGCGCCTCGGTGGCCAGCGTGGCCAGGGCGCTCACGCCCATGAGCACGACGACCGTGCACGACCCGTCCCGCAGGCCGGCGAGCGCGGCGGACGACCAGCCGTCGTGGCCGTTCATCACGTGCACCGCGCCGACCGTGCCGCGGTGCGTGAGCGGGATGCCTGCGGCGGCGGGCGCGGCGAACGCGCTGCTCACCCCCGGGATGACCTCCACCGCGACGTCGGCCTCACGGCACGCGAGCACCTCCTCGCCGCCCCGGCCGTACACGAACGGGTCGCCGCCCTTGAGGCGGACGACGACGCGACCGCGCTGGGCCTGCTCGACCAGGATCCGGCCGATCTCGTGCTGCGGCACCGGGTGGTGCCCGGGCGTCTTGCCGACGTCGATGATCTCCACCCCGGGAGCCAGCTCGTCGAGCACCGCCACGGGACCCAGCCGGTCGGTCACCACGACGTCCGCCTCGGCCAGCGCGCGGCGCCCGGCCAGCGTGAGGAGCCCGACGTCGCCCGGTCCGCCGCCGACGAGCACGACCCGACCCGCGTGCGCCCGGCGCCGGCGCAGGTCCACGCGGCCTTCTCGCAGCTGCGTCGCGATGGCCTCGCGCACCGCGAGCGTGCGTCGCGGGTCCGGGGAGCCCGTCGAGACCACACCCACCAGGACGTCACCCTGCTGGGTGGTCGCCGGGGTGCGGGCCGACCCCGCCGAGCCGTCCCCCGCGTCCACGCAGAACGTCTGCCGCGCTGCCGCCCACGCGACGACGGCCTCGTCGGTCGCACGGTCGCCCGTGGCCGTGTGCACCAGCCAGGCACCGTCGAGGTCCGCCTCGGTGACCTCGCGCGCGCGCCACACGATCAGCCCCCACCGGTGCAGGTCCAGGAGCACCTCGCACAGCTGCGGCGCGACCACCACCACCCGCGCGGCGTCGGCCAGCAGGGACTGCACGCGGCGGGCGGCCACCGGTCCGCCGCCGACCACGAGGACCTGGCGGCCGGTCAGCTGGAGCCCGAGCATGGTGGTCATCGTCCGACCTCGACGAGTCCGTCGGTCACCCGGACGGGCCAGGTGCGCAGGTCGGGACCGAGCCCGCGCGCGGGGGCCTTGCCGGCGACGTCGAGGCAGCGGCCCGTCGTGAGGTCGAACACCTGCTTGTACATCGGGGAGGCGACCGTCGGTACCTCGACCTCGTCGACGAACCGCGATCCGACGATGCCGCGGGAGATCACGTGCGCGTCGCTGAACGGGTCGTGCTGTTGGACCGCCAGCACGCGGCCGTCCACCAGGCGGAACAGAGCGACCTGCTCCCCGTCGAGGAGCGCGGCGACGCCCCGCTCGGGAGCGAGGTCGTCCACCCGGCAGACGGCGGTCCACACAGCGGTCTCCAGCGCGGTCATGAGCGGACCTCCAGGGTGGCGCCGGCGACGAGGACGGGTTCGTGGTGGGGCGTCGGACGTGCCTCGGCCCGCTCGTCGGCAGTGGCCGGGCGGGACTGGCCGCGCTCCGGCACGTACGCCAGCGAGGGGTCGGGGGTGTCGGGGGCGTTGACGAAGGACGCGAACCGGCGCAGCTTCTCCGGGTCCTCCAGCGTGGCCTTCCACTCGTCCTCGTACTCGACGACGTGCAGGGCCATCTGCTCGTCCAGGTCCGCCGCGATGCCCAGCGAGTCCTCCATGACGACCGCGCGGACGCCGTCCAGGCCACCCTCGACGTCCTCGATCCACGGTGCCGTGCGCTGCAGACGGTCCGCCGTCCGCACGTAGTAGAGGAGGAAACGGTCGATGGTGCGGATCAGGGTCTCGGTGTCGAGATCCTCGGCGAGCAGCTGCGCGTGCCGCGGGGTGAACCCGCCGTTGCCGCCGACGTAGACGTTCCAGCCCTTGTCGGTGGCGATGACGCCGACGTCCTTGCCGCGGGCCTCGGCGCACTCGCGCGCACAGCCGGAGACACCCAGCTTGATCTTGTGCGGAGAGCGCAGGCCGCGGTACCGCAGCTCGAGCATGACCGCGAGCGCCACCGAGTCCTGGACCCCGTACCGGCACCACGTCGACCCGACGCAGGACTTCACGGTGCGCAGCGACTTGCCGTACGCGTGCCCGGACTCGAAGCCCGCGTCGATCAGCCGCTGCCAGATGAGGGGCAGCTGGTCGATGCGGGCGCCGAACATGTCGATCCGCTGGCCGCCCGTGATCTTGGTGTACAGCCCGAAGTCCTTGGCCACCTCACCGATGGCGATCAGGCCCTCCGGCGTCACCTCGCCGCCGGCGATCCGCGGGACCACCGAGTAGGAGCCGTCCTTCTGGAGGTTGGCCATGACGTGGTCGTTGGTGTCCTGGAGCGTGGCACGCTCGCCCTCGAGCACGTGGGCCGGGGACGTGGTGGCCAGGATCGAGGCGACCGTCGGCCGGCAGATGTCGCAACCGCGCCCTTCGGCCCGCGTGCCGAACCGCTCGATGACCTGCGTGAACGACGAGACGCCGCTGACCCGGACGGCGTCGTACAGCTGCGCGCGGGACAGGGCGAAGTGCTCGCACAGGGCGGTGCTGACGGCGATCCCCTGGGCGGCCAGCTCGGTGGTGACCAGCTTCTTGACCAGCGGGAGGCAGGAGCCGCAGCTGGTGCCCGCCTTGGTGCACGCCTTGACCGCGCCGAGGTCGGTGCAGCCGTGGTCGGTGACCGCGCCGCGGATGGTGCCGGCCGAGACGTTGTTGCAGGAGCAGACGGCGGCGTCGTCGGGCAGCTCCAGCTCGGGCGCTCCCCCGCCGCCCTCGGGCAGCAGGTACGCGCCCGGGTCGCCGGGCAGCTCACGTCCGAGCATCGGGCGCAGGCTGGCGTACGCGCTGGCGTCGCCGACGAGGACGCCGCCGAGCAGCGTGCGGGCGTCGTCGGACATGACGAGCTTCTTGTAGACGCCCCCCACCGGGTCGGCCCAGACGATCTCGAGGGCGCCGGGAGTCTGGCCGAACGCGTCGCCGAAGCTGGCGACGTCGACCCCGGAGAGCTTGAGCTTGGTGGCCGTGTCCGCGCCGGGGAACTCCGAGACGCCCCCGAGCAGGCGGTCGGCGGTGATCTCCGCCATCGCGTACCCCGGTGCGACCAGGCCGATGGTGGCGCCCTGGATGCAGGCGACCTCGCCGACGGCGGAGACGTCCGGGTCGCTGCTCAGGCAGGTGTCGTCGACCACGATGCCGCCGCGCTCGCCGATCGCCAGCCCGGAGGCCCGGCCGAGCTCGTCGCGGGGACGCACCCCGGCGGCGATCACGACGACGTCCGCGTCGACACGGCCCCCGTCGGCCAGCTCCAGGCGACCGACGCCGCCGCGGCGGTGGGGCTTGATCTTGGTGGTCATCGCGTTGAGGCGGACACCGACACCGAGCTGGTTGATGAGCCGGCGCAGCGCCTCGCCGCCGCCGAGGTCCACCTGCGCGGACATGAGGTGGGTGCCCACCTGGAGGACCGTGGTCCGGGCGCCGAGCGCCTGGAGCGCGCCGGCCGCCTCGAGGCCGAGCAGGCCACCGCCGAGCACCGCGCCCTTGACCACGCGGTCCTCGGAGAGCTTCTCGACGTACCCGCGCAGCGCGGCGACGTCGTCGACGGTGCGGTAGACGAAGACGCCCGGCAGGTCGGCGCCCTCGAGCGGGGGCACCCAGGCCGACGAGCCCGTCGCCAGCACCAGGTGGTCGTAGTGCTCCGTGCGGCCGCGGGCCGTGGTCACCGTCTTGGCGTCGCGGTCGAGGTGGGTCACCGCGTCGTCGCGCACCAGCGTCACCAGCGGGTCGGACCAGAGCTCCGGGTCGCCGAGCGCGAGGTCGTCGGCGTCGCGACCGGAGAAGTAGCTGGTGAGTGCGACGCGGTCGTACGGGCGTCGCGGCTCCTCCGCCAGCACCGTGATGCGCCAGGCGCCGGCGGTGTCGCGGTCACGCAACGCCTCCACCAGCCGCTGCGCGACCATGCCGCCGCCGACGACGACCAGGTGCTGGTTCATGGTGTGCTCCGTCGGGCTGGGGGGTGGGGCGACTCCCACGGTAGGAACCGGTTGTTTCCCTCGGTGGCGCGCGCCGTTACCTCGGAGGAACCTTTCCCGCACATGACGTTGGTCCTGAGTGTGAGAGTGGCGTCATGAGTCCCGTCATCGCCCTGCTCCGGGCCGCCAACGTGGGCGGTCGCACCATCAAGGCCGCCCAGCTCCGCGCCGCTGCCGAGGGCCTCGGGCACACCGCCGTCGCCACCTACGTGAACAGCGGGAACCTCGTCCTGGTGCCCGCGGGTCCGGCGTCGTCCGTGGGTCCCGGCCTGTCGGGTGCCCTCTCCGCCGAGCTCGGGTTCGACGTCCCCGTGCTCACGCGGACGCTCGACGAGTGGGACGCGATCGTCGCCCGGGTGCCCTTCCCCGACGAGGTGACCTCCGACCCGTCGCACCTGGTCCTCTACTGCTGGGACGGCACCCCGAAGGACACCTCGTTCGACCCGACGCCGTACGGCCACGAGAAGGTCGCGTTCGCCGGGGACGAGACGTACGCCTACTACCCCGACGGCATCGGCCGCTCGAAGCTCACGCTCCCGGTGCTGGAGAAGGCGACCGGGCGCTCCGGGACGGCCCGCAACTGGAACACGGTCCTCGCCCTGCAGCGCCTCGCTCGCGAGCGCGCGTGACTAGCGTGGTCGCCATGACCACCGTGTTCACCAAGATCATCGCCGGCGAGATCCCCGCCCGGTTCGTGTGGGCCGACGACGTCGCCGTCGCGTTCGGGACCATCGCGCCGATCACCGACGGGCACATGCTCGTGGTGCCGCGCGACGAGGTCGTGCAGCTGACCGAGGCGACCGACGACCTGCTGGCGCACCTGATGCGCGTGGCGAAGGCGATCGGCGCAGCCCAGCAGCAGGCCTGGTCCGCACCGCGCGCGGCGTTGCTCGTCGCCGGCTTCGAGGTGCCCCACCTGCACCTGCACGTGCTGCCGGCGTGGGACGAGGCCAGCCTGTCGTTCCGCAACGCCCGCACCGACCTGCCCGCCGCGGAGCTGGACGCAGCGGCAACCCGGGTCCGCGACGCCCTGGTGGCCCAGGGGCACGGCGCCCACGTCCCGGCGACGCTCGGCTCCCCGGCGCTCTGAGCCCATGGAGCGTCCGCAGGATCGAGCGCTCGGGCGACCGATCGTGCGGACGTTCCACGAGCAACCGCGCTGCGTCCGCAGGTTCGAGCGTCCCAGCGATTGAATGTGCGGACGTCGCCAGCCACGGCGGCGGCGTCCTGGAAGGGAGACCAGTCCCCAGGACGTCCCGCGCCGAACTCTCGGCATCACCCGTCCACGCTGCGGTGTTGTGCTTGCGCGGGTGCACAGGCGGTGCGCGGAGCATGGACGACGACATCGGTACAGCGATCACGAGGAAGCAGGACGCAGATGGCTGGACGTCGGGACACCGGGCTCGCCGCGCTCGCGGGGCTCGCTGCGGGGCTGGTGACGATCGGCGTGGGCTCGCTCGTCGCGCTGATCACCGGGCCGACGTCCGACCCGCTGGTCGCCGTCGGGTCCGCGTTCGTCGACGCCACGCCGGCGTGGCTGAAGGACTTCGCCGCGTCCACGTTCGGCACGGCCGACAAGGTGGTCCTCGGGATCGGTGAGGTGGTCGTGCTGCTGGCGCTGGCGGCGCTGGCCGGGGTGCTTGCCGCGCGGCGGTGGGCCTGGGGCGCGACGCTCGTCGTCGTGCTGGGTGCGGGGGCGGGGCTCGCCGCGATGGCCCGACCGGATGCCGGCGCGCTCGCCGCGGCACCGGCGGTCGTCGGGGCCGTGGCCGGGCTGCTGACCTTGCGCGAGCTGGTCCGTCGCCTGCCCGGAGCGCCCGGACGCCCCGCTCCCGAAGGAGTCCGGCGGCGCGCGTTCCTGCAGGCCACGGCGGCCGCGGGTGCGCTCGGTCTGGTCGGTGTGGTCCTCGGGCGGGCGATCGGTGCCGGTGCGCGCGGCGCTCAGTCCGCGCGCGCGGCTGTCCGGATCCCGCGGGCCGCCACCTCCGCGGCACCCGTCCCCGCCGGGGTGGACGTCGGCGTGGACGGTGTCGGCCCGTGGCAGACGCCCCCGGACGAGTTCTACCGGATCGACACCGCACTGGTGGTGCCGCAGGTGGCCCCGAGCGCCTGGAGCCTGCGCGTGCACGGCATGGTCGAGCAGGAGATCACGCTCACCTGGGACGAGCTGTTGGCCGGCGACCTCGTCGAGGCGTGGGTGACGCTGGCGTGCGTGTCCAACCCGGTGGGCGGCGACCTCATCGGGAACCAGAAGTGGCTCGGGCTGCCCATCGCGGACCTGCTGGCCCGGGCGCGGCCGACCGCCGACGCCGACATGGTGCTCTCGCGCAGCGTCGACGGGTTCACGGCGTCCACACCCTTGGCCGCGCTGACCGATGGGCGCGACGCCCTGCTCGCGATCGCGATGGACGGCGAGCCGCTGCCCGTCGAGCACGGCTTCCCGGTGCGCATGGTCGTTCCCGGGCTGTACGGGTACGTGTCCGCGACGAAGTGGGTCACGGAGCTCCGGGTCACCCGGTTCGCCGACGCCACCGCCTACTGGACCGACCGCGGCTGGTCGGCCGAGGGACCGATCAAGACGCAGTCGCGCATCGAGGTGCCGCGGCCGAGCAGCTCCGTCCCCGCCGGGTCCGTGGTCGTGGCCGGCACGGCGTGGGCTCAGCACCGGGGGGTCACCGGCGTGCAGGTTCGCGTGGACGAGGGGTCCTGGAACGACGCGACGCTCGCCGACGACGGCGGGATCGACTCCTGGCGCCAGTGGTCGTGGACCTGGGAGGCCGAACCCGGCGAGTACCAGCTGTTCGTCCGCGCCTCCGACCCGCTGGGCCCGCAGACGGGTGCCGTGGCGGGCGTCATCCCGGACGGGGCCACGGGCTACGACACGGTCCGGGTCACGGTCACCTGACCGGCGACCATGTCGTTGAGCACGCGCGCGCCACGACCTGCTCGTGGAGACGAGAACATCCTGAGTGGCGTTCTGGCCCGTAAGAATGCCACTCAGGTTGTTCTCGACGGGCGGCGGGCCGCTGCGATGGTCGCTACACCGTGGCCGTCGGGGTGGGTTCGCGGACGTCCTCCGTGGACGCGGTCGCTGGGGCGGGCTGGTCCGGGTCGGAGCGACGGAGCCAGTCGACGATGCCGCACACCGCGTCCTCGCAGCCGCCGCAGCCGGTGGTCGCGCGGGTCGCCGCCGCCACGTCCTCCACGGAGCGCGCACCGTGCCGCCAGCAGCCCACGATGTCGCCCTTGGTGACCCCGTTGCACCGGCACACGGTCGCGCGGTCCGGCATCAGCGTCGGGCTGGCGGCGGGGACGGCCGTGCCGGCGACCGGTCGCATGAGCAGCTGCGCGGGGTCGGCGGGTATCGGGGTGCCGCGCGTGTACGCCGCGACGAGGTCCGCCGCCACCGGTCCGGCGCCGACGCACGTGGCGCCGATGACCCGGCCGTCGGCGACGACGACCTCGATGTGCCGGCCGCCCTCGGGATCGCTGAGCCGCACCCGCCGGCCCTCGGACACCGAGCCGGCACCGCAGACGCCCATCGCGACGACGTCGAGCCCGACACCCTTGACCTTCACCACATCGGTGCCGACGGTCGGCAGCGGCACGTCGTCACGGGCGGCCGACGGCTCGGTGAGCAGCGTCGCGAGGCGCCGCGCCTGGTCCCAGCCCTGCGCGGTCAGCCCGCTGCCGCCCTCGGGAGGCTCCGCGCAGTCGCCGATCGCGAACACGCGCGCGTCCGCCGGGGACGCCAGGTCGGTGCCGACGACGATGCCGCGCGCCACGTCCAGCCCGGCCCGCTGCGCGAGCCCGACCTCCGGGTAGGTGCCGGCGGTGAGCACCAGGAGGTCGGCGGGCAGCAGCTCGCCGCCCTCGAGCCGCACGCCCGTCACGCGACCGTCGCTGACCACGGCCTCCTCGGTGCGGGCGCCGACCCGCACCGCGATGCCGAGCGACGTCAGCCGTGCGGTGGTCACGGCGGCGGCGGGACCGTCGAGCTGCCGGTCCATCAGGTGCGCGCCGCCGTGCACGACGGTGACCGGGACGCCGCGGTGGGCGAGCCCGCAGGCGACCTCGAGCCCGAGCACCCCGCCGCCGACGACGACCGCCCGGTGAGCGTTCACGGTGGCGGCGACGATCTCGCGCGCGTCGTCGAGCGTGCGCAGCGCGTGCACGCCGGCGGGCAGGCTGTCGTCGTCGCGCCGACCGAACAGGTCCGGGATCCGGGCGCGCGCGCCGGTGGCGAGCACGAGGATGTCGTACGGGTGACGCCCGCCCGCGTGGTCGTGGACGACGCCGGCAGACCGGTCGACGGTCACCGCGCGCGTGCCGGGGAGCACCTCGCTGGCGGACCGGTGGGCGTTGCGCGGCAGCGTGATCGACGCGACGTCGAGCTTGCCGGCGACCACCTCGGACAGCAGCACCCGGTTGTAGGGCTCGTACTCCTCGTCGCCGAGCACGGTCGTGCGGAACCGCCCACCCGGGTCGCGCTGGTGCAGGTCGTCGACGAACCGCGCGCCGACCATGCCGTGACCGACCACGACCACCCGGACCTGGTTGTTCATCGGACTCCCCCCGCGAACAGCAACGACTCGTCCTCGAGCACCTCGACCGGGCCCTCCCACCGCTGGACGTCCACCGCGCAGACCTTGAACTCGGGCATCCCGGAGATCGGGTCGGTGGCGTCGGTGGTCAGCCGGTTGGCGCTGCTGACGCCGCTCCAGTGGAACGGCAGGAACACCGTGTCGGCACGCACGGCGTCGGTCAGTCGCGCGCGGACGACCCCTCGGCCGCGGCCGGTGTCGAGCTGGACCAGGTCGGACTCGGCGATGCCCAGGCGGTCGGCCAGCAGCGGGTGGATCTCGACGTACGGCGCCGGAGAGCTGCGCACCAGCTCCGGCACCCGCCGGGTCTGCGCGCCGGACTGGTAGTGCGCGAGCACCCGACCGGTCACCAGGAACAGGGGCGCGTCTCGGCGCAGGTCGTCCGACGGGCCGCGGTGGTCCACCGGGATGAGGCGGGCGCGGCCGTCGGGCGTCGCGAAGCGCTCGAGGAACATCCGCGGGGTGCCCGGATGCGGCGTCGGCCCGGCGGGGACCGGCCAGAACAGGTCCGGCTCGGCATCCAGGCGCGCGTGGCTCAGCCCGCTGTAGTCGGCGCGGCCGCCCGCGGACGCCCGGGCGAGCTCGTCGAAGACGACCGACGGTGACGTGTCGAACCGGACGGTCGAGCCGAGCCGGAGCGCGAGGTCGGCGAGGATCTCGAGCTCGCTGCGCACGCCGGGCGGCGGCGGCAGGGCTCGACGACGACGGATCACGCGGCCCTCGAGCGACGTCATCGTGCCCTCCTCCTCCGCCCACTGCGTGACGGGCAGGACGACATCGGCCAGCAGGGCGGTCTCCGACGGGAAGAAGTCGCACACCACGAGGAGGTCGAGGGCCGCGAGCCGCTCGCGGACGCGGTCGGCGTCCGGGGCGCTGACGAGCACGTTCGAGCCGTGCACCAGCAGCGCGCGCGGGCCGTCCGGCGTCCCGAGGGAACGCAGCAGCTCGATCGCGGGCATCCCCGTCCGGGGCAGGTCGGCGGGGTCGACGCCCCAGACACCCGCCACGTGCGCGCGCGCCGCCTCGTCCTCGATGGACCGGTAGCCCGGCAGCTGGTCGGCCTTCTGACCGTGCTCGCGGCCGCCCTGCCCGTTGCCCTGGCCGGTGATGGCGCCGTAGCCGGAGCCGACGCGACCGGGCAGGCCGAGCAGGAGCGCGAGCGTGATCGCCGCCGTGACGGTGTCGGTGCCCTGCGTGCTCTGCTCGACCCCGCGGCCGGTGAGGATGTAGGCGCCGGAGCCGCCGCGCGACGGTGACGCGTTGCCCAGCAGGAACGCCGCCCGGCGCAGCGACGCGACGGGGACACCGGTGACCTGCTCGGTCCGCTCGGGCCACCAGAGGGCCAGCGAGCGCCGGATGTCGTCGAGACCCGTGGTCCGCTCGGCGAGGTACTCCAGGTCCGCGAAGCCCTCCGCGAGCACGATGTGCGCGATCCCGAGCAGCAGCGCGAGGTCGGTGCCGGGGACGGGCTGGACGTGCAGGCCGCCCTCGTCGGCGGTCAGGTCCGCGGTCGCCGAGCGCCGGGGGTCCACGACGACCAGCCCGCCCGCCGCCCGCGCTCCCGCGAGGTGCTGGACGGCCGGCGGCATGGTCTCGGCGAGGTTCGACCCGAGCAGCAGCACGGCCTGTGCACCGCCCAGGTCGGCCAGCGGGAACGGCAGGCCGCGATCCAGACCGAGGGTCCGGTTGGCCCCGGCCGCCGCGCTCGCCATGCAGAACCGGCCGTTGTAGTCGATGTTCGGCGTGGCCAGCACGGTGCGCGCGAACTTGCCGAGCGCGTACGCCTTCTCGTTGGTCAGCCCGCCGCCGCCGAACACCGCGACGGATGCCGGGCCGTGCGACTCGCGCAGGGCGGCCAGCCGGGTGGCGACGAACGACAGCGCGGTGTCCCAGGAGACGGGCTCCCCGTGCAGGAGCGGGGTGGTGAGCCGGTCCGAGTGACGCAGGAGCGCGGGCGACGTCCACCCCTTCTGGCACATGCCGCCCTTGTTCGTCGGGAAGTCCCGGCCCGCGGCGGTGACGGTGCCCTCATCAGAGGTGTGCAACGTCTGCGCGCACTGGAGCGCGCAGTAGGGGCAGTGCGTCGCCGCACCCTCCGTCACCGCCGCGGGCGAGACCATCAGATGACCGTCGCGCCGAAGGTGCCGTTGCGGCGCTGGTACACGGCCCAGGTGGTGACGCTCATGACCAGGTACAGCCCGACGATCACCCACAGGGCCGCCTGGATGTTGCCGGTGGCCGAGGTCGAGACGGCGAACCCGCGCGGGATGAGGAAGCCGCCGAACGCGCCCACCGCACCCGCGATCCCGAGGCAGCCGGCCGCCGCCTTGATTCGGCGCGCCTTGTCCTCGTCGTCCGTGGCACCGAACCGGAACACCGCGGGGATCATCCGGTAGACCGAGCCGTTGCCGGCACCGGTGGCGATGAACAGCACGAGGAACGAGGCCAGGAACGGCCCGAACGCGTGGGCGCGCAGGGCGAAGATCGCGCAGACGACACCGGTGGCCATCACGCCGAACGCGACGATGGTGACGCGGGCACCACCGAGCTTGTCGGCGAGCATCCCGCCGAGCGGCCGGGCGATCGAGCCGACGAGCGCACCGGCGAACGCGATCGAGATGGTGACCTCGGGGAACTGGTTCTTCAGCAGCGTCGGGAACGCACCCGAGAAGCCGATGAACGAGCCGAAGGTGCCGATGTAGATGAACGAGATGATCCAGGTGTTCCGCGAGCGGGCGGCGACACCGTAGCTGCGCGGGTCCGCCTTGGCGTGGGACAGGTTGTCCATGTACCGCCACGCCAGGAGCGCGGCGACGAGCACCAGCGGCACGAACATGAGGCCGGCCCGCTCGAGCTCGAGGCCCGCGGCGCCGACGATGACCAGCGGCACCGCGAACTGCACCGCGGCCGTGCCGAGGTTGCCACCCGCGGCGTTGAGGCCGAGCGCGCGGCCCTTCTCCTTCTCCGGGTAGAAGAACGAGATGTTGGCCATCGAGGAGGCGAAGTTGCCGCCGCCGACACCGGCGAGCGCCGCGACCGCGAGGAGGGCCGGGAAGCCGAGCTGGGGGTTCTGCACGGCGACCGCGAGCGCGATGGTCGGCACGAGCAGCAGCAGGGCGGACACGATGGTCCAGTTGCGGCCGCCGAAGATCGGCACCGCGAACGTGTACGGGATGCGCAGCGTCGCGCCGACGAGCGAGGGCAGGGCGATCAACCAGAACATCTGGTCGACGGTGAGCACGAAGCCGGCCGCCGGGAGCTGTGGCACGACGATGCTCCACAGGGCCCAGACGGCGAAGCCGAGGAACTCGGCGAAGATCGACAGGCCGAGGTTGCGGCGGGCGATCGCCCGACCGACGGAGGCCCACTGGCCACCGTCCTCGGGGTTCCAGCCGTCGATCCAACGGCCGGGACGGTGGGTGAGCGGCGCAGTGTCGAGAACGGGGGCAGTGCCGGCGTCGGTCGCGATCTGTGTCGCCATGGGGACCTCCGGGAGGACAGAGTCAGGGGGGCTGGTCGACGACGACGCTAGGCAGCGGATGTTTCGACGGACCTGTCCGCTCGGTTGCGCGCACGGTTCTTTTCGCGCACCGGTTGCCGCGGGGGTCTGTGAGATCAGGCGAGCGGACGCACCCGCACGTGCTCGGCGGGGACGCTCAGACGCACCTGCGCACCGACGTGCAGACCCAGCTGCGCGACCCGTGCGGGTGGCAGGTCGACGAGCACGTCACCCGTGGTCCGCAGGCGCACGCCGGTGGTCCCGGGCTCGAGGTCGACGACGGTCGCCGGCCAGCCGTCCCCGATCGTGACGGCGGACGGGGAGAAGGTCACCTGGGCGCGTCCACCCGGTCGCTGGGACGCGCAGGGGACGACGACGCCGTCAGGTCCTGCGAGCGCGGTGGTCCCGTCGGGCAGGGCGACGAGCGTCCCGACCACGAGGTTCACCCCCGCCAGCGCGGCCGTGAACGGGTGCACGGGGTCGGTGAGCAGGTCGAGCGGCCGGCCCTGCTCGACCACCTGACCGTCGTGCAGCACGACCACCCGGTCGGCGAGCGTCACCGCGTCGAGCACGTCGTGCGTCACCAGCACCGTGGCGGTCCGGGTCCGGCGCACCTGCTCGCGGACCAGCTCACGCAGCTCGGCGGCGGTCCGCACGTCCAGCTGCGCGAACGGCTCGTCGAGCAGCAGCACCGCCGGCTCGGCCGCGAGCGCCCGGGCGAGGGCGACGCGCTGCCGCTGCCCACCGGACAGGGCGTCCGGACGCCGGTCGGCCAGGTCGTCGAGCCCGACGGCCGCCAGCCACTCGCCGGCCACGGCTCGCGCCTGCGCCATCGGCATCCCCGCCGCGCGCGGACCGAACGCCACGTTCTCCCGCGCGCTCAGGTGCGGGAACACGAGCGGGTCCTGGCCGAGCAGACCGACGGACCGGTGCTCCGGGCGGACCGCCGACTCCACCCTCTGGTCCCAGACCGCGGTGAGCGTCCGCTCCCCCACGCGCACCACCCCGGCGGACGGGACGAGGTGCCCCGCCAGGACCGCGAGCAGCGTGGACTTGCCGGCACCGTTGGGCCCGAGCACGCCGACGATCTCCCCGGGGTGCGCGGCGATCGTCACGTCGAGCGCGAAGGCTCCCCGGCGGACGGCGACCTCCGCGTGCAGCGACGTCACGCCGCACGCCCCGGGCGCCACGCCCGCGCGGCGAGCAGGACGGCGACCGCGGCGAACACGAGCAGCAGCGACAGCGCGACGGCGGTCCCCTGCGTCACGCCCGCGCCGTTGAACGCCGAGTAGATGGCCAGGGGCATGGTCTGCGTGACGCCCGGGGAGTTGCCGGCGAACAGGGCGGTCGCGCCGAACTCGCCGAGCGCCCGCGCGAAGCAGAGGACCGTACCGCTGACCAGGCCGGGCATGACCAGCGGCAGGGTGATCCGGCGCAGCACGGTCCAGCGCCCGGCGCCGAGGCTGGCGGCGACGACGTCGAACCGCGTGCCCGCCGTGCGCAGCGACCCCTCGACGGACAGCACCAGGAACGGCATCGCGACGAACGCCTGGGCGATCACCACGGCGGTCGTCGTGAACGGGATGCTGATCCCGAACCACGTGTCGAGCGTCTGCCCCACCAGCCCGCGCCGGCCCAGCAGGTAGAGGAGAGCGATGCCACCGACCGTCGGGGGCAGGACGAGCGGCAGGGTGACCAGGGCGCGGAGCAGGTCGGCGGACCAGCCGTGCGCACGCGCGAGCACGACGGCGAGCGGCACGCCGAGAACCAGGCACACGGCGGTCGCGACGACGGACGTGGACAGGGACAGCCACAGGGCGTCGAGGGCCGACCGCGTGGTGATGTCCGCGGGCAGCGACCTCCAGTCCGCGCGCACGAGCAGGGCGACGACCGGGAGCACCAGCAGCCCGGCCGCGAGGGCCGCGGGCAGCCAGAGGAAACCGGGGACGCCGACGGCGCGCTCGCGGGTCACGGTGCGGTGAACCCGTGCTCCGCCAGGATCCGCTGCCCGTCGTCGGAGAGCACCAGGTCGACGAACGCCTGCGCCGCGTCTGTCCGCGTGAGGGCGACGATCGGGTAGGAGTTCACCGCGGACGCGCTCTCCGGGAACTCGACGCCCTCGACCGTGTCGCCGGCCGCCAGCACGTCCGTCCGGTACACCAGGCCGGCGTCGGCGTCGCCGGTCCGCACCTTGGTGAGCACGGCCTTGACGTTCTGCTCCTCGCTGACCGGCGTCACGGTCAGGCCGGCGCCGTCCAGGACCGTGTGCGACGCCGCGCCGCACGGGACCTCGGCCGCGCACAGGATGACCTTGCCGCCCGACGACGACACGGCCGCGAGATCGGCCAGCGAGGCGATCCGCAGCGGGTTGCCCGGCCCGACCACGATCTCGAGGGTGTTCGTCGCGAAGACCGTGGCCTCCCCCTTCCCGTCGACCTCGGACATGGTCGCTTCGTCCGCCGACGCGAACACGTCGGCCGACGCCCCGCCGAGCAGCTGCGTCGCCAGCGTGGACGAGCCGTCGTACGTGATCGGGTGCACCGTGACTCCGGGGTTCTGCTCGGCCAGCTCGGCCGCGATCTCGTCGAAGGCGCCCTGCAGGGAGGCCGCCGCGAAGACGGTGAGGTCGCCGGTGACGCCGGACGGGGTTGCCGTCGGGGTGCTCTCGGCCGCGGGCGTCCCGGAGCAGCCGACCAGCGCGAGCAGCGCGGCGGCGCCGACGGCGAGCGCGCGGCGCCTCACCGCTGCGCCCGCGGGGTCTCGACGAGCACGGTGGTGGCCTTGACGACGGCGGTCGCCCGTGAGCCCACCTCCAGGCCCAGCTCCCGCACCGCCTCCGTCGACATGAGCGACACCAGCCGGAACGGACCGGCCTGGAGCTCGACCTGCGACATCACGGTGTCGGACAGGATCCCGGTGACCAGCCCCGGCAGCCGGTTGCGGGCCGAGCTGGTGCCGGCCGAGCGGTCTTCCGGCGTGCGAGCGCGCTCCACGGCCAGGGCGGCGAGCTCGACGCCGCCCACCACACCCCGGCCGGTGTCGTCGGTCCGCGCCGCCAGGGCGCCCGACTCGACCCACCGGCGCACCGTGTCGTCGCTCACTCCCAGCAGCTCGGCCGCTTCGCTGATCCTGTAGTCCGTCACGCGAGGATCGTAATGCCGCAGACGCGGCAGTCCAGGCTCGTTCAATCCGCGGATGCGGAACTCGGGCGGAAGTCCATCGCGGCCGGTAGCGTCCGGGCATGGCGAAGAAGTCCGGCAAGAAGCACCAGGACAAGATCCCGAACGACGTCTACGAGGCGGAGCTGTCCCGCCTCCAGGCCGAGCTGGTGCGGGTGCAGCTCTGGGCCAAGGAGACCGGCGCGCGGATCGTCGTGGTGTTCGAGGGTCGGGACGCCGCCGGCAAGGGCGGCACGATCAAGCGCATCGCGGAGTACCTCAGCCCCCGCATCGTGCGCATCGCCGCCCTGCCCACCCCCACCGAGCGCGAGAAGGGGCAGTGGTACTACCAGCGCTACGTGGCGCAGCTGCCGACCGCGGGCGAGGTCGTCCTGTTCGACCGCTCCTGGTACAACCGCGCGGGGGTGGAGAAGGTCATGGGCTTCTGCACGCCGGAGGAGTACGACCGGTTCATGCGCCAGACCCCGGTCTTCGAGCAGATGCTCATCGAGGACGGGATCCTGCTGCGCAAGTACTGGTTCTCCGTGTCCGACAAGGAGCAGCTCAAGCGGTTCCGGTCGCGGCTGAACGACCCGCTGCGGCAGTGGAAGCTGAGCCCGATGGACCTCGAGTCGATCAGCCGGTGGGAGGACTACTCCAAGGCCAAGGACGAGATGATGGTGCACACCGACACGATCGGCAGCCCGTGGTTCGTCGTCGAGTCGGACATCAAGAAGCACGCCCGGCTCAACATGATCAGCCACCTGCTGTCCACCATCCCGTACAAGGACGTCCCGCACGACAAGGTGAAGCTCCCCGGCCGACCGTCCGCGTCGACCGGGTACGAGCGCCCGTCGCGCGAGCTGTCCACCTACGTGCCGAACCACGTGGCGAAGCTGCTCGGCGACCCGGAGAAGTACATCTGACGCCGAGGGCGAACGCCCGTTGCGTCCGGGCCGATCACCTGCGACGTTGATCCGCATGTCGACGACCTCGACCTCCCCCGGCCCGTCCCTGCGGGTCTCCCTGCCCGGCCTCCAGCCGTCCGTCAAGGACTTCCTCACCAACGAGGCCGGCAGCGCCGTCTACCTGCTGGCCGCCACCGTCGTCGCCCTGCTCTGGGTCAACTCCCCGTTCGCCGACTCCTACGAGTCCCTCTGGCACACCTCCGCCGGGTTCCACATCGGGACCTGGGGCGTCGACCTCGACCTGCACGGCTGGGTCAACGACGCGGCGATGGCCATCTTCTTCGCGGTGGTCGGTCTCGAGATCAGCCGCGAGGCCACCACCGGCGAGCTGCGTGACAAGCGGACGGTCGCCGTCCCCGCCCTCGGCGCGCTCGGCGGCCTGCTCGTCCCGGTGCTCATCTACCTGGCGTTCAACGGTGGCACCGACGCCGCGCACGGGTGGGGGGTCGTGATGTCGACGGACACCGCGTTCCTCGTCGGCATCCTCGCCCTGTTCGGCCCCAAGTGCCCCGACCGCCTGCGCCTGTTCCTCCTGACGCTCGCGATCGTCGACGACATCGGCGCGATCACCGTGATGTCGGTCTTCTACACCGACGACGTCGACATGGTCGCGCTCGCCATCGCCGGGGGGATCGTCGTCGGGATCCTCGTGCTGCGCTGGCTCAACGTGTGGCAGCTCGCCCCCTACGTGGTCGCGGGGATCGCACTGTGGTTCGCCGTGCAGGCGTCGGGGGTGCACGCCACCCTGGCCGGCGTGATCATCGGCCTGCTCGTCCCTGCCCGACCGCCGGACCAGGAGACCATCGACGAGGTCGCCGGGTACGGCCGCAAGCTCATCGACGACGCCACCGCGGAACGTGAGCACCTCGCGGAGCTGGCGGCGCGCGCCGCGGTGCCGACGAGCGACCGGCTCCAGCGGATCCTGCACCCCTGGAGCGCGTTCGTCGTGGTGCCCCTGTTCGGCCTGGCCAACGCCGGCATCCGGCTGAACATGGAGTCGCTCCAGGCCGCGGCGCACTCCCGCCTGGCCATCGGCGTCGCCGTGGCCCTCGTGCTCGGCAACGCCCTCGGCATCACCGGTGCGGCCACCCTCGCGATCCGGCTCGGGCTCGGCGAGCTTCCCGGCCGCGTCCGGTGGGGCCACCTGCTCGGCGGTGCGGTGCTGGCAGGCATCGGGTTCACGATCTCGCTGTTCATCGCCGAACTCGCGTTCGACGACGCCGCGCACCTGGAGAACGCGAAGATCGGCATCCTCGCCGGGTCGCTCACCGCCGCGGTGCTCGGGTCGATCCTGCTGCGCTGGCTCGGGGAGAAGCTGCCGCTGTGCTCCCCGCTCAGCGACGCCCCGCCGCCCCTGCCCCCGCTGCCGTGGCGGGCGCCGGTCGGCTGACCCGCCGGCGCGCTGCACGGTCGACGGCTCGTCACGTCGTGCTCACCCTGCCGTAGCGCGCCCGGAACACGAGCACGCCACGATGCGCGGTGTCCCCCAGTCGCCCCGAAGAGGAGTGGACCCGCCCGTGCTCAAGAAGTCCCGTCCCACCGCGTCCGCCACGTGCACGATCACCTTCTGGCTGCCGACCACCTCTCTCGCCGGAGCGACCAGCGTCGTCGGCACGTTCAACGGCTGGACGCCCGGGTTGCACCCGCTCCGTCGACGCTCGAACGGGACGATGAGCACGTCCGTGACCGTTCCGGTGGGCTCGACCATCAGGTTCCGCTACCTCGGTGAGCAGGGTCGCTGGTTCGACGAGGCCGACGCCGACGAGATCACCGCGGAGGGCTCGGTCGTGCACGCGTAGCGGACCGTCAGAAACGGGTGACCGCCAGCCCGACTCGCCGCCCGACGGCGGACCCGAGGGCGATCCCCGCGAGCACCCCCAGCGAGATCGCGACCATCGTCGTCCCGGCCGTGACGACGGTGTTCAGCGCCTGGGCGTCCTCCCCGAGGATGGAGGTCACCCCGACGAGCCCGAGCGCTCCGGGCACCAGCAGCCAGAAGCCCGGCAGGAACCCGACCAGTGCGGGCGGCCCGGTCGGACGGGTGGCGGCGAACATGGCGACCGGCGTCATGAGCACCGCCCCGATGAACGCGGAGAACACCCCGCCGAAGAACAGTCCGCCCACCACCTGCCCGGCGTACGCGACGACGAGCACGAGCAGGATCCACGGGAGCGCGGGGCGTCGGGCGCAGTGGTGGAACACCACGCCCGTGCCGAACACGAGCACGCCGATCCACGGCCCGGCCCACCCGAGCGGCTGGGACGCCGCCGAGCCGAGCTCGGACGCGGGGACGCCGACCAGAGCGGCGGCGCCGGTGATGCCGAGGGCGAGGAGGACGAGCTGCATGGTCCCGGCGGCGAGGCGCGCGGCGCCCGCGATCATCTGCCGGGTGGCCAGGTCGATCGCCGCGGTGGTGAGCAGGGCCCCGGGCAGGAACGTGACCAGGGGCGCGACCAGCGGCACGAGTGTGCCGACGCCGATCCCCGTGCGGGACAGCAGGAAGACCGCGGCGGCGATGAGGAAGGCGCAGCTGAGCACCACGAGCGCCTGGTACGCCGCGGGGAGCCGCCCTGTGGCCACCTGCAGGCCCGCGATCGCGGCACCGAGCACCGACGCGACGAGGACGTCGACCAGGCTGCCGCCGAGGATCATCGCGAGCCCCGCGCAGACGCCGACGTACCCGAGGATGCGGACGGGCCCGCTGTACAGGGGCGGTGCGGACACGGCCGCCTCGATCCGGGCCGCACCGTCGTCCGGGTCGATGCCTCCGGACTCCGCCTCGTCGGCGACACCGAGCACGTCCTGGACCTGGTGCAGGCGCAGCTGTCGCCAGCCCGCCGACGACGCTGCGGTCTGCATCGACGTCCGCCCCGGGACCGAGACGAGCAGCGCGGTCGGCAGCGCGATGACCTCCACGTCCGGTGCACCGTTGATCGCCGCCACTCGCTCGAGCGTGCGGGTCACCTGGACCACCGGGGCGCTCGAGTCGATCATCGCCTCGCCGAGCACCATGAGGAACCGGACGGTCGCCACGGTGTCGGCCGACGGCTCGGTCGGGAGCGCGACGGCGTGCGCGTCGTCCAGCACACCGATCTCGGTGGTCGTGGCGGCCGGTTCGAGAGCCGCCGACGCGGGCAGCCCCGTCGGCCGGAGCCTGCGGTTACGCCGGGAGAGCAGCGCCAGGGCGGTCGCCGCGACGACGAGGACCAGCACGGCGGTGACGATCGCCCCGAGCGGGATCGTCGAGCTGGTGACCGCGGGATCCACGGTCCACGGCGCCTCGACCACCACGGTCTCCGTGGGCACCGGCTCCTGCGACGGCGCCTCGCTCGCGGTCGGTACCGGCTCCGTGGTCGTCGCCTCCGTGGGCGTGACGGCCGCCGTCGGCTCGGGCGCTGGGGTCGCGGGTGCGTCCGTCGTGGTCGGCGTCGGCGTCGGCTGCAGCAGAGTCTCGCCGGGGTCGGGCGACACGTCGACGCCGGGGGTCCCCGGGTCGGGTGACACGCCCGTGCCGAGCCCGGTCACGGTCCGACGAACTGTGCGTAGCGCGCGAGGATCAGCGGCCAGTCCGTGAACTTGTGCCGGAACTCCACGTTGGTCTCGTCCCAGCCCTCGTGCGCGAACTCGATCCGCGTCCCGCCCTCGTCGAGCGGCACGAAGTGCACGGAGACCCGGCTCGGGTGCGCGGGATCCTGCCCGAGCGTCGAGGTGTGCACGACGAGCGCGCCACGGGCGATCGCCAGCACCCGGCCCCACTCGACCTCACCGAGCGCGGCGTCGACCAGGTAGACACGACCGCCCCCGCGGGCCTCGATGCCCGCCCCACGGAAGCCGGCCGGGTCGGGCGTGTAGTCGGGGTGCCACCACCGGCCGATGTCGTCGACCCAGGCGTCGAACGCCTCCACCGGGGTGCACGCGACGACGAGCTCGTGGCGGATCGGCTCCATCACGCCACCGGGTCCTCGTCGCCGTAGGGACCGAGCCGCAGCGTGCGCGCGTCGGTGGCCAGGATCTGCGGGGTGGCCGCCAGCAGGGACTGCACGGTGTCGGTGCCCGCGCGCACGAACCGGCCCGACAGCGCGTCGAGCTCCCCGTCGCCGAACGCCCGGACCAGCTCCGCGACGGCCTCGACCGGCGTCCACTCGGTCCGGCCGTCGTGCAACGGCATCGACGTCGTCATCGCCGTCTCGACGTGCCCCGGAGCGAGGTCGAGCACACGGATCCCCTGGTCGCGGTACTGCGCGTCGAGCTGGGTGGTGAGGCGCGCGAGCGCACCCTTGCTGATCGCGTAGCCGGTGTAGGTGGTCATCGCGCGGTGCCCCGCACCGGAGTTCAGGTTCAGCACGCGGCCGTCGCCACGCGCGAGCATCCCCGGCAGCACGGCGTGCGTGACCAGCAGCGGGCCGCGCACGTTCGCCTCGATGACCCGCCAGGAGTCCTCGACGTCGTCCTCGACGAACGGCACCTCGGCCCGCTCGATCACGCCCGCGTTGTTCACCAGCAGCCCGATCCCGCCGAGCTCCTCCTCCACCCGCGCGACCGCATCGAGCACCGCCGTCGCGTCGATCAGGTCGGCGGCGGCCACGCACACGTCCCCGCCGGTCTCCTCCCCGATCTCCTCGGCGACGACGTCGAGGTGCGCCCGCGTACGGCCGACCAGCGCGACCGCGTACCCCGCGCGCGCCAGCCCGAGCGCGATCCCGCGGCCGATCCCCCGACCGGCTCCGGTGACCAGCGCGGTCCTCATCGGGCCGCCTCGACGGCCTCGCGCAGCCGGTCCAGCGTCACCTTGCCGTGGAAGCGCGCGCCACCGACGAACACCGTCGGTGTCCCGCGCACCCCGGCCTCGATGCCCGCGGCGTAGTCGGCGGAGATCGCGGGAGCGAAGGTCTGCGCACCGTTGCCCGCCACGTCCTCGGGATCGAGCCCGAGCTTCTGGGCGGCAGCCCGCAGGTCCTGGTCGGCGAGCCGGTCCTGGTGGCTGAAGAGCTCGTCGTGCATCTCCCAGAACTTCCCGTGGGCGCCCGCCGCCTCCGCCGCCAGCGCCGCCGACAGGGCGGACGGGTGCACCTCGAACAGCGGGAAGTGACGCCACACCAGGCGCACCTGCCCGTCGGAGGAGTCGACCAGCTGCCGTAGGGCCGGCGCGGCCGCCCGGCAGTACGGGCACTCGAGGTCGCCGAACTCGAGGACGGTGATCGGGGCGTCGGCGCGGCCGTAGACGTGACGGTCCTCGGAGATGTCGTCGGTCATGCCGTCGAGGATGCCAGTGCGCTCACAGCCGCCGCGACCGCAGGGGCGGGCTCGCGGTCCCGGATCCGGCCGCGATACCCGCCACCAGGTCCCGCAGGGTGTCGACGGCCGACCAGGCGGGCCGCCAGTCGAGCTCGCGTTCCGCCCGAGACGTGTCGAGCAGCGGCGCGGTCAGGGCCATGTCCAGCCAGCCCGGACCGACAGGCACCGCTCGCGCGTGCCAGGCGGCCGCGACGAGCCCGCGGGCCTCCCGGACGCCGACCTCGCGCAGCCGCCCGCGTGCCACGATGTCGGCGACGTCCTGTCCGCGGAGCACGTCCGGCGCGGCCACGTTGAAGGGGCCCTTCACGCGACGGACGATCGCCTCCCGGTACGCGGACGCGACGTCGTCCGCGTGCACCGCCTGCAGCCGCAGACCCGCCGGCCACGGCAGCACGGCCAGGTGCCCGGCGATGGCTCTCTTGGGCGCCCACGGCCCGAGGAAGTACCGCGAGATCTCGTGCCCGGCCGCACGCTGGAACACGAGCGCCGGCCGCACGCGGGCGATCGCCAGGGCCGGGTGCGCTGCCTCGAACTCGTCGAGGGTCCGCTCCACCGCCGCCTTGTCCACGCTGTACGACGACGAGCGCACCCCGTCGGTCGCCCAGGCCTCGCCGCGCGGGACGTCGTCCGGAGCAGGCGAGTACGCGCCGACGCTGGACGCGACGACCACGTGCGGAACACCCGCGCGCCGGGCCGCGTCGAGGACGTGGCGCGTGCCGGACACGTTCACGTCGTGCAGCCGGCGGCGGTCGTGGCTGGGCTGGATGGCCCACGCGAGGTGGACGACGGCGTCGGCCCCGGCGAAGGCCGGGACCAGGACGTCCGCCGCGGTCGGCGCCGCGACGTCGCACGCGATCCACGTGGCGGCGGCGTAGGGCGCGGGCGGCGGGCGCCGGGGCACGCGCCGGGCGACCCCGACCACCGACGTGACCGTGGGGTCGTCGGCGAATCGCCGCAGCAGCGCCGTGCCGACGTTCCCGCTGGCTCCGACCACGACGACTCTCATGCGCACACGCTCGCACCAGTTGCACGCGCCCGCATCGTGGATCCTGGGTCAGAGGCCGGGGACCACGTCGACGACGTCGCTCGGCCCCAGCACCGCGCCGTCGTCGGACGTCACGCCGTCGACGACGAACGAGCACCGTCCGATCAGCTGTGCCAGCTCGCCGCCGTGCCGGGTGAGCACCTGCGCCCGCAGCTCACCGACCGTCGAGGCGGGCACCTGCTCGGCGGCGGTGCCGGCGGCCTCGGCGGCGGCCGCCACGTAGCGGACGAGCGCCATGGCCCTCATGCTGCCACCGTCGTGCCGCCGCGACCACGCCCCGACCGGCGTCGGTGCGTCAGAACAGCAGGTGCTCGCGCGGGCGGCCCTTGGCCTCGAGTCCGAGCAGGAACCGCTTGCGGTCCAGCCCGGCGGCGAACCCGGTGAGGGACCCGTCCGCACCGATGACCCGGTGGCAGGGCACCACGATCGCGATCCGGTTGCGCCCGTTGGCCGCACCGACGGCGCGCGACGAGGTGCGCGGGTCCAGCCCGATCTCCGCGGCCAGGTCCCCGTACGACCAGGTGTGCCCGTACGGGATGCGCAGCAGCCCCTCCCACACCCGACGCTGGAACGCGGTCCCGATCAGGTGCAGCGGAAGGTCGAACTGCGTCCGCGTCCCCGCGAAGTACTCGTCGAGCTGCGTCTGCACCTGCTCGAACTCGTTGTCCGCCCGTTCGCCGAACGGACCCTGCACGGCCTCGTACTTGGAGTCCGGCAGCAGGAGCGCCGAGAGGCCGCCGTCGTGGGCGACCAACGTGATCGGGCCCAGGGGCGAGGGCACGACCGTGTGCACCACGCGGACCTCCTCGAGAAGCTCGAGATCCCGCGTCACTTCGTCCTGGACCGTCATGGCCGCCATCATTCCCCCACCCACTGACATCGCCCGCCGGTCGCGCGCTCTCAGGGAGTAGACGCGCGACCGGCGGGAAATGTGACATGGGGTCAGTCGGTGCTGCGCAGCAGTGTGCGGACCCCGACCGCCAGCCCGACCACGGCCGTCAGGACCGCCGCGAGCCAACCCGCCGCCACGGCACCGCTGGTCAGGTCCCCGGCGAACAGCGCCCGCTCGGCCTCGACCACCCACCGCAGCGGGTCGAACGCCGAGGCGACCTTCATCCACTGCGGGCCGGTCTCCAGCGGCAGGAGCATGCCGGACAGGATGAGCAGAGGGAACAGGACCGTCTGCTGCACCGCCCAGAACATCCACTCCTGCTTGCGCACCGCGATGGCCAGCGCGTAGCTGAACGAGCCGAGGCCGACGCCGAGCACGGCGAGCACGGCCAGTCCGAGCGGTCCCCCGACGGGGTCGGCGCGGAACCCGAACGGCAGCATCACCAGGATGAGGATGACGGCCTGCGCGACCAGCGGGACCATCTCCTTCAGGGAGCGGCCGACCAGCTGCGACGAGCGGGACAGCGGGGTGACCAGCAGGCGCTCGTGCGCGCCGGTCTGCATCTCGAACTGGAGGTTCGATCCCGTGGTCGACGTGCCGAACAACGTGGTCATCACCAGGATCGCCGGCACGAACCACTGCCAGACGTCGGCCCCCTCGAACCCGGCGGACGCACCCACCGAGCCGGCCAGGAGCGGCCCGAACAGGCCGAGGAAGACGAGCGGCTGGATCAGCCCGAAGACCACGGAGAACGGCTCCCGGGCCACCGGGCGCAGCTCGCGGGTCATCACCAGCCAGACGTCCGCGAGCCAGGACCGGCGGGCTGTCGTCGTGGCGGTGCTCGGCCGGGTGGCGGTGATCGTGCTCATGCTGCTGCCTCCTGCGTGGCGTCGTCGGTGCTGTCGCTCGTCTGCGGACCGTCGTCGCGCAGGCTGCGGCCCGTGAGGGCCAGGAACACGTCGTCGAGCGTGGGCCGCACCGCGAGCGCCCCGAGCAGCGGCGCCCCGGCGGCGGACGCCGCCAGCACCAGCTCCGGCACCGCGGAGGCGGCATCGGCCACCCGCGCCTCGATCCGCCCGCCGTCGACGGTGACGTCCCGGGCACCGGGCAGCGCCTCGACGATCGTCGCGACCCGGCCGGCCGTCCCGTCGACCGCGACGGTGAGCACCACGCGGTCGCCGGCGAGCGTGCGCTTGAGCCCGTCCGCCGTGTCGTCGGCGATGATCTGCCCGTGGTCGACCACCACGACGCGCTCGGCCATGGTGTCGGCCTCGTCGAGGTAGTGGGTGGTGAGCACGATGGTCATGTCGTGCTCGGCGCGCAGCCGGGCGATGTGCTCCCAGAGGTTGGCGCGGTTGTGCGGGTCCAGGCCGGTGGTCGGCTCGTCCAGGAACAGCAGCCGCGGGGCATGCACCAGCCCGAGAGCGACGTCGAGCCGCCTGCGCTGGCCCCCTGACAGATCGCCCACCTTGCGCCGGGCGAGGGTCGTCAGGTCCAGCGCCTCGAGCAGCTCGCCGGTCCGACGCCGCGCCGCCGTCCGGTCGAGTCCGTACACCTGACCCTGCATGGTCAGCTCGTCGGCGGCGCGCTGCTGGTGGCCCGCGCCGTTGCCCTGCCCGACGTAGCCGATGTTCCGCCGGACCGTCGCCGGGTCGGTCGTGACGTCGACCCCCGCCACGGTCGCGGTCCCGGACGTCGGACGGGCGAGCGTGGTGAGCATCCGCATCGTGGTGGTCTTGCCTGCGCCGTTGGGCCCGAGCACCGCGACGAGCTCGCCGGGCGCGATGTCGAGGTCGATGCCGCGCACGGCGTGGACGGTCTCGGTGCGGCTCACCACGAAGTCCTTGGTGAGCCCTCTCGTGTGGATCATCGGTTCTCCTCCGTTGGATGGGTACCCCACCACCATGTCGTCAGAAGCGGCCAGGTCCTGTCCGCTACCGATGGCATCCTGAGGACATGTCGACGCCGTCCTCCCGACTCCTCTCACTGCTGTCGCTGCTCCAGGCGCGACGCGACTGGCCCGGTGGCGTGCTGGCCGACCGGCTCGGCGTGAGCCCGCGGACCGTTCGCCGGGACGTCGACCGGCTCCGCGAGCTCGGGTACCCCGTGCACGCCAGCAAGGGTCCGGACGGCGGGTACCGGCTCGACGCGGGTACCCAGATGCCGCCGCTCCTGCTGGACGACGAGCAGGCCGTGGCCCTGGTCGTCGCCCTCCAGACCGCGTCCACCGGTGTCGCGGGGGTCGACGAGGCGGCCGTCCGTGCGCTCGCGACGCTCCGTCAGGTCATGCCGGCGCGGCTGCGCACGGCGGCCGACGCCCTCCAGGTGACCGCCGTCACCCGTCGCGGCGACCGGCCCGAGGTCGACCAGCACGTGCTCCTGGCCGTCGGCGCTGCCGTCCGTGCCCGCGAGGTCCTCCGGTTCGACTACGAGGGCGGGACCGACGCCGGGGCACGGCCGGCTCGTCGCGCCGAGGCCCACCACCTGGTCACCTGGGGCGGTCGGTGGTACCTCGTCGGCTACGACCTGGACCGTGCCGGCTGGCGCACGTTCCGGGTCGACCGCCTGACGCCCAAGTCCGGGTCCGGCCCCCGCTTCGCCCCGCGCGCGCTGCCCGCGGCCGACGTCACCGCCTTCGTCGCCGAGCGGTTCGGCGGCTCCACCCCGTGGCCGTGCCGCGGCGAGGCAGAGGTCGACATGGCCGCGACGGAGGTCGCCCTCTGGGCGGGCCGGGACGCCCTCGTGGAACCGCTCGGGCCTGACCGCAGCCGCGTCGCGCTCAGCGCCTGGTCGTGGGACGGCGTGGCGGCGCGGTTCGCCATGTTCGGCGTGGCGCTCCGCGTCATCGGCCCCCCTGATCTCGCCGACGCGATGCGCCGACTGTCGGACCGAGCGACAGCTGCCGTCACGGCGTAACCGCGCATCGCACCGTGCGCGCCTCCTCGCCCCACCCTGAGTCTGCGGGCGTGCTATCGGTCAGCGGTCGGGTGGGTGTCCGTCAGGGGCGTTGATGATGTGTCCGCGGTGGTTGCGGAACACGTACCGCAGGGGTGTGCGCCCGCCGACGCCGTCGATCCCGACGGCTCCGCCCATCCCGCCGACCTCGCCGATCTCGCCGGCCAGACCCGCTCCGTCCCGCCCGCTACCCGCCCGCGCCGCGTCGGCTCTGGCGCGCTGTCGGCGAGCCCACCCTGGTGGTTTCTCTAGGCGGTGGAGGGTCAGGTTGAGTCGGTGGACCTCACTGTGGTGGTGCTTGCACAACAAGGCCGCGTTGCTGATCGACGTTTCGCCTTTGTCGCGGTCCCACCAGCGGATGTGGTGCACCTCGCAGCGGGACGCGTGCTGGTCGCACCCGTTCCACACGCACTGCCCGTCCCGGGCGATCGCAGCCCGCCGTTGCGCGGTGGTGAACAACCGCTTGGACCGTCCGACATCCAGCGGGAGGCTCTCGGCGGACATGACGATCCGGGTGACGTCCGCCTCGCACAACACCCGCGCCAGCTCCGACATCGCCACCGGAGTGCCGTCCTCCAACGTCGCCGGTGCCACTGTCCCCCAGGGCAGGGCGACCGGGGCACAGAGTCGATGTCCGGGCGCCAGCCCAGCACCCGAACGATCGACGTCGACGTCGACGTCGACGTCGTCGTCGTCGGCGGCGCGGCTGTCGGCGTCGTTAAGTGTCGCGGTGTCGGCGAGGGTGGGGGCGTCGGCGCGCGTGCGGTCGTGCCCGTGGGCCGCGCTGGCGGCCTCGTCCAGTGCCCGCTGGTGGGTCAGCAGCTCCGCGACCGTCTCGGCCGCCACCAGCAAGGACACGTGCGGGCGACTCACCGCCCCGGACGTCACAGTCATGGGCGCGCCGTCCTCGGTGCCCTCCGGGCCGGCGGCCCGACGCGCCCCGGCGCACGCGCCTTCGGCCAGCATCGTCAACGCGTCCGCGCTGGCCTGCCCCGGAGAACGGGTGTCATCGCCGTACTGGCCCATCGCGTCCAACGCGACCCGCAGGGACTCCCCGGCGATCCGGTCCAGGCGACCCTTCAAGAACACCCCATGCGGCTGGACGGACAGGGAGAAGAACCGCTCCCGGTGCTGGGCCTCATGCTCGGCCTGCAACGCAGCGGGGTCCTGGGCGGCGACCCAGCGGGCCAACGCCCGAGCGAAGTCCGGCCGCGACGCGCGGCTCGCCATCCCCACCACCTGCTCCTGCGCCTGCGGGGTCCGCAGCACCGCCGCCACCTCCGGAGTCGCGGCCGCCGCGATGCGGGCGAGCTCGTCCAGGTGCCCCAACGGCACCGACCCCTCCCGCACGCCAGCCGCGACCGTGCCCATCGACACCAACGCGTCGGCCTGCCGCACCACCCTCGACGCCTCACCCAGACCGGACCGGGTCACCCGGGCCTGGGCCGCCTCGAACGAGCGATCCCCCGGGCGCAGACTGTCCCCGGCATCACGGTCGGCGACCAGCAGGTGCGCCCGCGCCTCGGCCAACGCCGCCTCCGAGGCCCGCACCACCGCCAGCACCGACGCCCGGTCCGCACCCGTCCACGCCCGCGACTGCCGCGCCACGACAGCCAGCGAAGAGGTGGCGTCGCGCACCCGCGCCGCCACCTCCACCACCGGGACCACCGTATCGAACATACGTACGATTCTAGGTCACACCGAGGCACAGAGCAAGGCTCTGACCTGCACAAACATATCCACAGACCCGATCACCGAGCCGCCCACAGCCCCAAGGACGAGGAGTCAGGGCGCGCGTTCTTCGATCGCAGGGTGCCGCGGGTCGTCGACATGCACCACCACGTCCGCCACCTGCGTCGGCGCCGTCTCCGCCTCGTACCGCGCGAACGCCGGCAGCGTCCACCGGTCGTCTGGCGCGACCCGCCGTTCCAGGGTGGCGCGCCGGACGGCAAGGTGGACCGTGAGCTCGGCGTCCAGCCAGCGCCCGAGCAGCAGGCTGCCGTCGAGGACCAGGACGGCGTCGGCGGGAGCCTGCTCGTAGCCGGCGCGCGTCGCGCGGTCGGTCCGGGAGTCCCAGAGAGTCGGCAGGTACCGCCCGGACGCGGCGAACGGATCGAGCACCTCGCGGCCGAGCGCGCCGACGTCGAGCCAGTCCTCCAGGAAGGAGTCGGCATCGTGACGGCCGTGCTCGAACCGCACCGAGGCGGGCCGGAGGAAGTCCTCGGCGTGCACCCGCACGACGGCGCGACCGGCCGCACGCAGCGGTGCGACGAGTGCGTCCGCCAGCTCCGACGGCCGGGTCGGGCGTGCCCCGTCGACGAGCACCCGGATCCTGCCGTCGTGCTCGACGACCCGCCGCACGACGTGGTCGACCAGCGCCGCGGTGGTCACGGGCCGGATCGGGCTCAGGGCTGCCGACCCTCGGTGTCCCCCGCGGACTGCTCCCGCTCGTCGATGACGTCCTGACCAGGCCCGGAGAAGTGTCGCGACCGCTCCAGGGCGTCGATGCTGCCCGTGAACAGCCGCGCGTCCTGTCCGCCGGTGGTGATGGTCTGGGTGTCGTCAGCCGACCAACCGCCCGGAACGGGAAGCGTCGGCGTCGGGGCCGTCTCCGGTCGCGCTCGGCGGCCGGAGGTGGGAGCGGGTGCCGTGCCCTCCCAGCGGGTCTTGGGCAGGCTCTGCGGCGCCTCCCGCTGGAGCCACCCGACCAGCCCCTCGCGGACGTAGCAGCGCAGGTCGAACAGGGTGGGGGCGTCGACCGCGCTGGCCAGAGCCCGCACGCGGACCATCCCGCCGACCGCGTCGGTGACCTGGAGGATGCCGACGCGGCGGTCCCACAGGTCGGTGTCCTGGAGCAGCCGCGTGAGCTCGGTGCGCATCGCCTCGACGGGGACCTCCCAGTCCACGTCCAGCTCGACGGTGCCGAGCAGGTCGGCCGCGCGGCGGGTCCAGTTCTCGAACGGCGTCGTCGTGAAGTACGTGGAGGGCAGGATCAGGCGGCGGTCGTCCCAGATGTGCACGACCACGTAGGTGAGCGTGATCTCCTCGATCCGGCCCCACTGGTCGCTGACCACCACCACGTCGTCCACGCGGATCGCATCGGTGAACGCGAGCTGGACGCCGGCGAAGACGTTGGCCAGCGAGCTCTGGGCGGCGAGGCCGGCGACGATCGAGATGAGCCCGGCGGAGGCGAGCAGGCTCGCGCCGAGCGTGCGGGCCGACGGGAACGTCAGCAGGATCGCGGCGATCGCGCAGAGCACCAGGATGGCCACCGTGATGCGCCGCAGCACCTGGACCTGCGTGCGGACGCGGCGGGCGTGCCGGTTGTCGGCGACATCGATCCGGTACCGCTGGAGGGCAGCGTCCTCGAGCACGAACGCGAGGCTGCCGATCAGCCACGCCACGGTGATGATCAGCGCGATCAGCAGCACGTGCTCGACCGTCCAGGTCCAGTCCGAGGGGTCGGTGCTCAGCCGCAGCGCGATCCATACGGCGACAACCAGCAGAACCGCCCGCATGGGACGGCGAGATCGTCGGGAGAGGTCCGCGGCGACGGCGGACTTGCGCGCGACGCGCCGGACCAGCACCGACAGGAGCGTCGCCGCGAGGAAGGCGACCACGACGGCGGCCAGGAGCGACAGGGTCGGGACGACGACACCCTGGACGTCGTCGGCCACGCTCTCGTCGGTGGCAACGGGGAGCAGAAGGGGGAGCACGCCTCTCAGCGTAGGGAGTGCCCCGACGTAGGTGCGCCCCGTCCCCGCTTCTGGGGGACGGGGCGCCACGGAGAGGCGTCTCGCCGGCACGAGGCTTGGCGCACTCCCTGAACCCTGACGGGCGGCCCGGCTCTCGCCGTGACCCTCGGCAACGCGGCCCTGCTGATCCTGCTATCAGCCGGTCGCCCCGGTTCCGGCGCGATCGACTAGAACAGTTCTAGCACTACCACGCTCGTACCGCATCCTTTCCATGCGTCGATCTTGTATTGGTAAAGGCGTCCAGCTGGAGGTCGTATGGATTCGACCAGACCGAGGAGATCATGAGCTCGACTCTCGTCGTCCGACGCCCGTTCGACCCGACCCCCGCCCTCGCCTCGCTGGTCGCCCACGCGGTGCCGGGGGTCGAGACCGTCGAGGGCAGCACCGTCCGGCGGGCCGTCCGGCTCGGCGGGATCCTCGCGCTCGCCGAGGTCACCCTGAGCCCCGACCGCATCGACGTCCGCGCCTCCGCGGGGTCCTCGGCCGAGCTCGGCGAGCTCGCCGACCGCTGGTTCGGTCTCGCCGACGACCTCGACGCCGTGCACGCGGCACTCGGTGACGACCCGGTGCTCGGCCCGCTGGTGCGCTCCCGGCCGGGCCTGCGGGTCCTGGGCCATCCCGACGGGTTCGAGGCCGCCGCCACGACCGTGCTGGGCCAGCAGGTCTCGCTCGCGGCCGCCCGTACGTTCGGGGGTCGGCTCGCCGCCGCCTACGGGCACCCCGGCCCGGGCGGGCTGACCGTCTACCCCTCGCCCGCGGAGCTCGCTGCGGTGGACCCCGTGGACCTCCAGGCGGCCGTGCGGATCACGCACTCCCGCGCGCGGACGCTGCATGCCCTCGCGCAGGCGTGCGCCGACGGACTCACCCTGGCCCCGGGCGCCCCCGACCCGCGGTCACGCCTGCTCGCCCTGCCCGGCATCGGTCCGTGGACGGCCGACTACCTGGCGCTGCGTGTGCTGGGCGACCGCGACGCGATGCCGGTCGGCGACCTCGTGCTGCGCCGGGCGCTCGGCGTCCGCGGCGCGGCGGAGGTGTCGCGCGCGGCCGAGTCCTGGCGACCGTGGCGCGCCTACGCCTCCGCGCACCTGTGGGCCGCCACCGCGTACGCGCTCTGAGCAGGAGGAACGCGTTCCGGTGACGGCACGGTCACGATTGCGCCCGGCACGCGCCGGTGCAGTCACGATTGCGTCACACGCCCCCCTGACCACCGGCGATCCCCCTACGTTCGCCGCATGACGACGACGACGAGCCACCCCGCACCGAAGGTCCGCGCCCGCTCGACCCGCCTGGTGGTCGCCGGCGTGATCGCCCTGACCGCCCTGCTCGGCGGGTGCAGCGCAAGCGCAGACAGCGGAACGAGCACCGCCGACGAGGCGGCGTCCGGTGCGCTGGGCGGCGAGGTCCGCTCCGATGCCGCCGAGGCTCCCGCGGACGGGAGCGTCGAGCAGGCCGCGAGCACGTCCGACGCCGACCGTCAGGTGATCCAGACCGGCGACGTCCGGATGACGGTCAAGGACCCGCGGGAGGCCGCGGACGCGGTGGTCGCCCTGGCCGAGGGCGCCGGCGGCCGCGTCGACGACAGGTCGGAGCACGCCGCGACGAAGGACGACGTCGGCACCGCGGAGCTGACCATCCGCCTGCCCGCCGACCAGGTCAGCCGCGCGGTCGACGGCCTGCGCGAGCTCGGCACCATCGACCAGCTGGACCTCACCAGCGAGGACGTCACCGGCACCGCGCAGGACCTGGACGCCCGCATCCACGCCCTCCAGCTCTCCGTGGCGCGGATGGAGGACCTGCTCACGCGCGCGACCACCAACGAGCAGCTCATCGCGGCCGAGAACGCGCTGACCGAGCGGCAGTCGAGCCTCGAGCAGCTCCAGTCCGAGCGCGCCCGGCTGGCCGAGAAGGTGCGCCTGTCCACGATCCACGTCGCGCTGTACGGACCCGAGCTCGCTCCGGTCGCACCCGTGGAGCCGGCCACCGGTCCGCAGTCGTTCCTCGACGGTCTGGCCACCGGCTGGGACGCTCTGGTGGCCGTTGCCGCCGGGGTGGCTATCGTCGTGGGTGTGCTCCTCCCCTGGCTCGCCTTCGGCGGTGCGGTCGCCGCGCTCGTCGTGGCCGCCGTCCGGTGGACCCGTCGCCGCCGCACGCCGGCCCCCCTCGGCGCGCCGGCGCCCGTCGTCGTGAGCCCCGTCCCGTCAGTCCTGCCCGACGAGCACGAGCCGCGCTGAGCATGGCGATGTTCGTGCTGCTCCACGTGCGCGGTCCGGCCGTCCCCGACGGCCAGACCGTCGGGGAGCAGGCGGGCATCGCCGGGCACTACGAGTTCCTCCGGAGGCGCAGAGGTGCGGGCCAGCTGGTGCTCGCCGGTCCGTTCCTCGACACCGAGGGGGCGGGGATGACGATCCTCGAGGTGGAGTCGGCCGAGGAGGCCCAGCGGCTGGCGACGCACGACGACCAGGCGGTCGTGGACGGCGTGCTCGCCGTGACGGTGCGCCCCTGGCGCGTGGTGATGTCCGGGAGCTAGCCGGCGGCGGCTCGGCGGACCGCGTCGATCGAGCGAGCCACGTCCTCGGCGTCCGTGGACCAGTTGCTGACGGAGACCCGCAGCACGTCACGGCCCTGCCAGCGCGAGCCGGACATCCACGTCACGCCGTCCGCGAGGAGGCGCGCGGTGACGTCCCGCGTCCGCTGGTCCGAGCCGAACGCGACGCTCACCTGCGTGAATACGACGTCGTTGACGATCACGGCGCCCTCGACCGCGGCGATCCCGTCGGCGATCGCCCGTGCGGTGGACGCGAGGCCGTCGACGAGGTCCGCGACGCCCGTCCGGCCCAGCGACCGCAGCGCCGCCCACACCGGCACGCCGCGGGCGCGGCGCGACAGCTCGGGCACCCGCTCCATCGGGTCGCCCGCGCCCTGGAAGGTGGCGAAGTACTCGGCGTTCATGCCGAAGGTGCGCCGCAGCGGTTCGGGGCGGGCGACGATCGCGAGGCCGCAGTCGTACGGCACGTTGAGGGTCTTGTGGGCGTCGGTCGCCCACGAGTCCGCCCGCTCGTGGCCCGCCAGCAGGCCCCGCAGCCGCGGGGAGGCCGCCGCCCACAGCCCGAAGGCTCCGTCCACGTGCACCCAGGCGCCGTGCGCGTGAGCCACCTCGATGGCCTCGGCCATCGGGTCGAACGCGCCCGAGTGCAGGTTGCCGGCCTGGAGGCAGACGATCGTCGGACCGTCGCCCTCGGCCAGCGCCCGCGCGAGCGAGTCGACGACGAGCCGGCCCTGGCGGTCCGCGGACACCGTGGTGGGCGCCCCCAGCCCCAGGTAGCGCAGCGCGAGGTCGACCGTCCCGTGCCGCTCCTCGCCGACCAGCACGCGGACCCGCGGGCCGCCCGACAGGCCGTCCCGCTCGACGTCCCAGCCCGCCTCGGTGAGCACCTGCTGGCGCGCCGCTGCCAGCCCGGTGAAGTTGGCCATCGTCGCGCCGGTGACGAACCCGACGTCGGCGCCGGAGGGCAGCCCGAGCAGATCCAGCGCCCACGCGCCCGCGGCCTCCTCCACCGCCACGACACCCGGGGTCGCGTGGCGCATCGCCGTGTTCTGGTCCCACGCGCTGGTCAGCCAGTCGGCGGCGAGCGCGGCCGGGAGGGTGCCACCGATGACCCAGCCGAAGAAGCGGCCCGACGGCATCCCCATGAGGCCTGGCTCGATGCCGGCGGCGAGCTCGTCGACGACCACCTCCGGGGCGGTCGGACCCTCCGGCAGCGGGCCACCGAGCACCGGCGCGAGCGCGTCGGCGTCGACCCTCGGGTGCACGGGTCGCTCGGCCAGGGACGTCAGCCACTCGCGGGTGTGGTGTGCCGCGCGGTCGAGTGCGGGTGCGAAGTCGGGCCACCGTGCCGTCATGTGGCTCACCCTGCCACCGTCGCGCGGGAGTTCACCCGGTGGGTTCGTCCCGGCCTGTCGGGAGATGCGCCGCCCCGTCACCCGGACGGGCGAGTCGGGGCCGGGGGCGGGTCACTACCGTCGGGGGACGTGTGACCCGGTCGGGAAGAAGGTGGACGTGAGCGCGACGGGGAAGGACCCGCAGTGGCGCGACGCCGAGCGGTTCGCCGAGCGGCACGCCCGGACCGTCCTCGCCCGCACCGACGTCCGCGTCACGGGCCCCGGGTCCGCCATCGAGCTGGACCTCGTGGGCATCGACTTCGCCGCCCGGGTCGAGCACCGCCGCAGCCCCGTGGGTCGCCAGGACCTCGAGGACCTGCGCGCCGCCGCGGGCTCGTTCGTCGCCGTCTTCTATTCGCGCTCCGGCTTCACCAAGACCGCCGTGCTCTGGGCGGAGGAGCATCGTCTGGCCCTGTTCGGGTACACCGACACGGGCTACGCGAGCCCCGTGAACCCGTGCGCCGTCGAGCTCGTGCACCGCGCCCAGGCCGACTCCGAGCACCACGTGCGCGTGGCCACCGAGCTGGTCTCGCGGCGGGCGACCGAGGCGCGGCAGGAGGCCGAGCGACGCGAGCGCGAGGCCGCGGCCGACGAGCTGCGGGCCGAGGACGACGCGCGCCAGGCCGCCGAGCGCCGACGGATCCGGAGGGTGCGCTCGGAGACCCTGCTGGGCCGGACGGTCGTGCTGCTGCTCCAGATCCAGATCGTGCCGGGCACCCTGATCGCCACCATCGACCGGCTGGCGCACTCGACGATCGTCTCGGCCGTGGCCGACTCCGCCGAGCGGCTGTCCATGGGCGACCGGCCGCACGCCGTGGCGCTGGTGCGCTCGATGTTCGACGACGCGGCGGCGGCCCTCGAGGTGCTCACGCCACCGACGGCCCGGGACACGGCGAACTACCGCACCTCGGCGCAGGCGATCGACCGCGGCCTGGACGCGCTCGACGCGGCGGACGGCCTCGGGTCCGTGGGTCACGTCGCGCCGGAGCTGGTGGCCTCGCAGCTGCGGCAGGCCGACCGGTGCTGGCGCGCCCTCGTCGAAGAGCTGGTCAAGGCGGTCCCGGCGCCCCGCCTCGACGACGTCCCGGTGCCGCGCCGGCCGCGCCACCTCACGTCGTCGGGCAGCGTCTGACGGGGTCGCCCCGTATCACCCGGGATCGCCACCGCTCCTGATCCTCGTGGTGGCACTGTCCCGGACGTCGCAGCATCGCGGTCCGCCCGAGTCCACCCCGGCCGGCATCGTCGGACGGGGGGCCGAGCGCCGCCGCCTCGACGCGTTCGCCGGCGAGATCGGCAGGCCGGGGCGCTCGCTCGTGCTGGTGGGTGAGGCCGGCATCGGGAAGACGACCCTCTGGGCCTACGGGGTCGAGCGCTGCCGGGCCGCGCAGGCGCACGTGCTCGTGGCCAGGCCGAGCGAGGACGACCGCGACAACCCCGCACAGGGCCTGCGCGACCTGTTCGCCCGACACCCGGCATGCGCGGACCTGGCGGAGGACCTGCCCGTGGTGGAACGTTCGCGATGGGTGCTGGACCAGCTGCGCGACCTCGCTGCCGACCGGCCGGTGGTGCTCGCCGTCGACGACCTGCCGTGGCTCGACGACATCACCCGGCGCACCCTGCGCTTCGCCCTGCGTCGGCTCGGCGACGACCCCGTCGCCCTGCTCGCGACCGCGCGGACCTGGAGTCCGGAGGAGCTGGCCATCGCCACCCCGGGGATCGACGACGGCGTGGAGCTGTTGGGCCTCGTCGGCCTGGAACCCGCCAGCCTGCGGCGCCTGCTCACCGCCGCCACGCCCGGCCTCGGCACCCCGATGGTCGCCCAGCTGGGCGACCTGGCGCACGGGAACCCCTTCTTCGCGCTCGAGCTGGCGCGTGCCCACCGCCACGGCACGGGCGCCCCTCCCCCGGGTTCCGCGCTCACGGCGCTCGCCGACCGAGTCGCGGGGCTCCCACCCGCCACCCTCGGTCTGGTCCGGATGCTCGCCGTGGCCGGTCCGACCCCGCTGCGGGTCCTCGCGGCCGCCGGCGGGACGGGCAGCGTCGACGCCGCCGTCCGCCCGGCGCTCGACGCCGAGGTGGTGACGCTGGAGCACGACTTCGTCCTGCGGTTCACGCACCCGCTGATCGCGACAGCCGTGCTCGGCGGGATGCACGCGCTCGACCGCCGCGGTCTGCACGCCGCGCTGGCGCAGGTCGTCGACGACCCTGACTCCCGGGCGGTGCACCTCGCCCGGGCGGCGGACGGTCCCGACGCCGCCGCTGCGGACGAGATCGAGGCGGCGGCCCTGCGGATCGCCCGGCGCGGCGGCCCGCGGCTCGCGGCCGACCTGCTCGGCGACAGCACCCGACTCACCCCGCCCGACGACGCCGACGCCTCCGTCCGCCGGACGCTCGCCCGGATGATGCAGTGCGCCACCGCAGGCGACCTGCCGACGGCCCTGCGGCTCGCCGACTCGCTCCTGGAGCGACTCGACCCCGGTCCGCTGCGCGCCGCCGTGGTGACGGGACGCGTCGTGCTCGACTTCACCGACGCGGAGACCGTGCTGCGGACCGCTCTGGAGCAGGTGCCCGACGACGGCTCGACCGCGCACGAGTGCCTGCGCGGTCGCGTGCTCGGGCTCCTCGGGTGGCTGCTCGCGATCCACCTCGGCCGGCTCGACGAGGGGCTGCGCTACGCGGAGGCTGCCCTGGCGATCGGCCGCGCGCGCGACGACGCGGTCCTCGTCGCGCAGGCGGCGTCGGCGGTGTCCACCGCGTCACTGATGCTCGGGCGACGGATCCAGGGGCTCATCGAGGAGGCCGTGGACAGCGGGACCGAGGTCGTGCAGTCCCAGCTCGCCCTCTGGCCGCGGGTGCTCCAGGGCCGCCAGCAGCTGTGGGACGGCCGCCTCGAGCAGGCCCACGCCGGCCTCGACCAGATGCATCGCAGCGCGGTCAGCAACGGCGCCGAGTTCCAGCGGTCCTACCGCCTCGCCGACCTGGCCCTGGTGGCGCTCGCGGCGGGTCGGCTGGACGCGGCGGCCACGCACGTCGTCGAGGGGATGGAAGCGGCCGACGACTGCGGGGACGCGCGCGCCCTGGCGTGGCTGGCCTATCCGGCCGGGCTGGTGGCGGGCCTCCGGGGGGACGCGGACGCCGCCCAGGCGCACGCCGACCGGCTGGACGCCTGGGCCGCCCGCGTCGGGGAACGGCCGAGGCGCGCGATGGCGGCCCACGTCCGGGGTGTCGCGGCCGCGACCGGCCGCGACTGGCAGGCGGGCCTCGACGAGCTCCTCAGCGCCCTGCGGGAGCTCGACGCGATGGGGTGTGCGCACCCGGGGGTGGTACCGGTGCTCCCGCAGGCGATCCAGCTGGCCAGCCTCGTCGGGGCCACCGACCAGGTGGCGCACCTGCGGGACCGGTTGCAGGTGCAGTGCGCCACCCTGGCGTCCCCCTGGGCGGACGCGCAGCTGCTGGCCGCGACCGGCCAGCTGCTGCTGCTGCGCGACGAGCCGGACGCGTTCGGCACGCTCGCCGGCGCGACCGACCTGCTCGCGGGCCTCGGCTACGGCCTCGACGCCGCGCGGACCGGATCGTTCGCCATGGCCGCGGGGTTGCGAGCCGGCCGACGCCCGCCGGTGCGGGAGCTCGGCGACCGGTGCCTCGCCACGTTCGTCGGGGCCGGTGTGCGCGGGTGGGACACGGTGGTCCGCGAGCTCCTGGACCGAGCGGGCGGCGGGTCCGACGACGACCTGACCCCGACCGAGAGCGAGATCGCCGCGTTCGTCGCGGACGGACTGCGCAACCGGGAGATCGCGGCCCGGATGTTCGTCAGCGAGTCGACCGTCGAGGCGCACCTGACCCGGACCTACCGCAAGCTCGGCCTGCGCAACCGCGCGGAGCTGTCCCGCCGGGTGGTCCGGTCCGGGGGCGGAGGACCCCCGTAGGCCGTCGTCAGGCCGGTGTGCCCGGCGTCCCGGACGCCGCGGGGACCCAGTGCTCGGTGGGCATGAGGATCCAGAGCAGCGGGTAGACGATGAGCTGGCTGCCGGGCAGGACGAACAGGATGAGCACGAACAGCAGCCGCGCGTGGAACGGGGCGATGCCGAACCGTCGGCCCAGGCCGGCGCACACACCGCCCAGCACACGGCCGTCGACCGGCCGGACCAGGCCCTGTCGAGCCATGCCGTCGTGGATGGTGCCCATGGTGCTGCTCCTCTCGTGCCGACCCGAGCGGCCGGACTCCCCCAGCATGCCGCCACCGCGACGCCGAGCGCATCGGTGATCGCCCGGAGACACACCCTGAGATCCGCTACTTGTCGCCGTTCCCCTTGCCGGGCTTCTTGCCCTTGTCCTTCGGGGCCACCACCTCGGGCGCGGCCTGCTCTGCCGCGGCCTGCTCAGCAGCGGCCTGCTCAGCAGCGGCCTGCTCAGCAGCGGCCTGCTCCGCCGCAGCCTGCGCCGCGGCGTCGGCCGCCGCCTGCTCCGCGGCAAGATCGGCCGCGACACGGTCGAGGGCGGCGGCGATCTCGTCGTACCGCTGCGTCGAGACCTCTCCCGCGTCCTTGCCCGCGTCGAGCGCAGCCCGGGTGTCGGTGATCAGGGTCTGCGCGTCGGCCCAGCGCCCCTCCGCGGCAGCCGCCGTGACGGTGAGCACGGACTCCTGGAGCGTCTGGGCGCGGTCGGTCTCCAGCTCGGGGCTGCCCGCGCACGACCCGCACACGAGCGCCGTGGCGAGGACGAGGGCCGCCCAGCCGACCGGGCGCCTCACGGCTCCACGCTCTCTTGCAGCCGCGTGAGCGACTCACCGAGCGTGCCCTGGACCGTCGGGTAGGCGGGAGGGGTCTGCTGCGCGCCGTCGCCCGACACCAGCTGCGCGACGAGGAGCACGCCGCCCACCAGGAGCACCGCGGCACCCACGACCACCGCCCGGGGGGACCGCAGACGGGCCCATCGGTCTGCCACGGGCACGTCCGCGGGCGGCGGCTCCACAAAGGGGACGGCGCGAGTCGGCGCGAGCTGTTCGGTGTCGTCCGCACCGGCAGCGGCCACCGGCAGCAGGAGCGTCTCGTCCACCGGGGAGGCCAGGATCGCGGCCAGGTCGTCCGTCACCTCCTGCGCGGTGGGCCTGTCCTCCGGCGCCATCCGGGTCATCCGTGCCAGCACGTCGCCGAGGCGGGGGTCGAGCTGGTCCGGGACCGTCGGCGACGTGGTCAGGCGGGCGGCGGCCACCTCCGCGGCCGTCCCGGTGAAGGCGGCCCGCCCGGTCGCGCACTCGAGCAGGACCAGACCGAGCCCGTAGACGTCGCTGGGCGGTCCGAGCGCGCTCCCGGTGGCCTGCTCCGGGCTCAGGTAGCTCATGGTCCCGAGCGTCATCCCGGTCATCGTCAACCGGGTGGCACCCGCCAGCCGGGCGATCCCGAAGTCGGCGAGCTTGGCGGTCGGTCCACCGCTGCGGCCGGTCAGCAGGACGTTGGCGGGCTTGATGTCGCGGTGGATGATCTCCCGCGCGTGCACCACCGCGAGCGCCTCGGCCACGTCCCTGCCGATGGTCGCGGTCTGCTCGACCCCGAGAGGGCCCTCCCGCAGCCGCTCGGCCAGCGTCGGCCCGTCCACCAGCTCCATCACCAGGTAGACCTGCTGCGACCCGTCGTCGTGGTGCACGGTCCCGGCGTCGTGCAGCGTGACCAGGGCCGGGTGGCTGAGCGTGGCCAGCACGCGGATCTCGGCGCGGTTCCGCAAGAGGTCGTCGGTGTCCTCGTGGACCGGGGGAAACACCTTGACGGCGACGTCACGGTCCAGCAGGAGGTCACGAGACCGGTGCACGGTCGCCATCCCGCCGCGGCCCAGGACCGCGTCCAGCCGGTAGCGGTCGCCGAGCACCACGGGCTCCGGCGCGTCCACCCGGTCCGGTCGCGACCCGTCGACGTGTTCCAGCATGTGGCCAGACCCTAGGCGCGCTGGACCGCAGCCGCACGCCGGGACCGGGCGAATCCGCGGCGTGCGAGGTGCAGGACCTTGGGCCCTGGCCCGCCGACGCCGCGGCAGCGCACGCTCGAAGCAGCTGCCGATGTGGGGCAGACCGCCACCAACGGGGCGCAGCACCGACGGCGAAGGAGCCCAGTCGTGAACGAGACCTGGAACGTGGCGATCTACCTCTTCGCCGACGACGACACCACCCATGGCGTCGTCACCGGTGCGCACGCCGTCCTCACGACGCCCACCGGCGCGACCCTGGACGGCTGGGGCCGCGCGCAGTTCAGCTCCTACGACCTCGACGTGCCCGAGGTCGGCACCGAGCTCGCTGCCGCGCGCGCCCTGCGCCAGCTGGCCGACCGGCTGCTCCAGGCGACCTCCGAGGACCTCGACGACCTCGAGGTGCACGAGATCCACCTGGTGCGGTGACGGGCACCCCCGCCCCCGCGCGGGTCGCCCCGCCGCGGGCCCGGACCGTCGCCCTCGCGCTCGACGGCCTCACCGTCGTCGGGGCGGTCGCGGGCGTCCAGGGATTCCTCTCGGGGCAGTTCGACCCCCTCGTGTCCCAGCTCGTCTTCGTCGACGGCCCGGCCGTGCCTGCGCTGGCGCTGGGCCTGTGCGTCGGGCTGCCGCAGGCGCTCGCCCTGACCCTCGGCCTGCGTCGCCATCCCCGCGCACCCGAGGTGGGCGTCGGCGCGGGCGTCGTGCTGACCGGCTGGGTGCTCGCGCAGCTGCCGCTGATCGGCTGGACGTCGCCCGTGCAGTGGGCGTTCTTCGCGGTCGGGGTCGGTGAGTCCGTGGCGGCGCTCCAGTGGTGGAGGGCGGCGGTCGTCGACCGGCACCCGGAGCGCGCCCGCTGACCCAGGTACTCGCAGGGACTGCCTCGGTCCTGCGCGGCACCGTACGGTCGGTGGCATGGACAACCGCGACGAGGTCCGGGACTTCCTGGCCTCCAGACGCGCCAGGATCACGCCCCAGCAGGCCGGCCTGCCCTCGTACGGCACGTACCGCAGGGTGGCGGGGCTGCGCCGCGAGGAGGTCGCGATGCTGGCCGGGGTGAGCGTCGACTACTACACGCGGCTCGAGCGCGGGAACCTCGGCGGGGTGTCGGAGAGCGTGCTGGACGCGCTGTGCAACGCCCTCCAGCTCGACGAGGCGGAGCGCATCCACCTGCACGACCTGGCCCGCACGGCCGGAGCCCGCCCGTCGCGCGCGCGACGGCGTCCCGGCCCCACCGAGGTGCGCCCGAGCGTCCGCGCCATGCTCGACGCGATGACCGGCGCCCCGGCGGTGGTCCGCAACGACCGGCTCGACATCCTGGCCACCAACGCGCTCGGGCGGGCCCTCTACTCGGAGCTCTACCGCGACCCGGTCCGCCCGGCCAACCACGCCCGGTTCGCGTTCCTGGACCCGCGGGCGAAGGACTTCTGGATCGACTGGGAGCGGGCGGCGAACGACACCGTCGGGGTGCTGCGGGCCGAGGCCGGGCGGCACCCGTACGACCGGTCGCTGAGCGATCTCGTCGGCGAGCTGTCCACCCGCAGCGAGGACTTCCGCACCCGCTGGGCCGCGCACAACGTGCACCTGCACCGCGGCGGGACCAAGCTCATCAACCACCCGGTGGTGGGCCGGCTCGAGCTCATGTACGACATGCTCCAGCTGCCCGCGGACACCGGCCTGACGATGCTGGTCTACACCGCGGAGAAGGACAGCCCGACGGCCGACGCCCTCCAGGTGCTGGCCAGCTGGGCGGCGACCACCTCGTCCGCCGACGCTCCCGGTGCCACACTGCCCCGATGAGCGTGCCCGACCCGTCCGAGTTCAGCGCCGCGTGGGTCTCCGCCTGGAACGCCCACGACCTCGACGCCGTCCTGGCCCACTTCCACGACGACGTGGTGTTCACCTCTCCCCTCGCGGCACGCCTCCTGCCCGACAGCGGCGGCGTGCTGCGCGGCAAGGAGGCGCTGCGGCGCTACTGGACCGAGGGCCTGCGCCTGCTGCCGGACCTGCACTTCACCGTGGAACGCGTGTACGCCGGGGTCACCGCGCTGGTGATCACCTACCGCAACCAGGCCGGCGGGGTGGTGGACGAGGTGCTGGTCTTCGCGGACGGGCTCGTGGTCGAGGGCCACGGCACGTACCTGGTGGAGACCTGACGGACTCGGCAAGCGTTGTCCGCTGAATTGTTTCACCCGTGGTGCCCGACCCTGAGCGCCCCCTAGCGTCGCCCGGGGTTCACCCGAGCCCGACCGACGTCGTCGTCGGCCGTCAGCGCCGCAGGAGGTCCACCATGTCCCAGCCCCGCAGGACCGTCCCGTGGCTGATGGCGGCGACGCTCGCCGTCGGGGTCGGGGTCTCCGCCGCGCAGCCCGCGGCCGCGGCAGTGGGCTGCCGCGTCGACTACACGGTCACCAACCAGTGGTCCACCGGGTTCGGTGCCGACGTGACGATCACGAACCTCGGCGACGCGGTCACCGGGTGGACGCTCGCGTGGTCCTACGGTGCCGGACAGACGGTCACGCAGTCGTGGAACGCGACGACGACCCAGAGCGGCGCGCAGGTGACCGCGAAGAACGTCTCGTACAACGCGGCCGTCGCCACCGGTGCGAGCGCGTCGTTCGGCTTCAACGGCACCTGGTCGGGGACCAACCCCGTGCCCACGTCCTTCGCGCTCAACGGCACCGCCTGCACGGGTGGCACGACGACGCCGACGAGCACGCCGACGACGACGGCCACCCCGGCCGCCACCCCCACACCCACCCCCACTGCGCCACCGGCCGGCGCCTGGCAGGCGGAGAAGCTGGACCGCGGCCTCATCAGCGTGCGCTCCGGCAGCGGCAACCTCGTCCAGTGGCGGCTGCTCGGCACGGAGGCCGCGAGCACCGGCTTCACCGTCTACCGCGGCGGCACCAAGATCGCCGGGCCGATCACGGACTCCACCAACTACCTCGACGCGGGCGCGTCCGCGAGCGCCACCTACACGGTCCGCGCGGTGGTGAACGGCGTCGAGCAGGCGGCGTCGGGCACGTCGCTGACGTTCGGCAACGGCTACCTCGACGTCCCGATCCAGCGGCCCAGCGCCGACCACGTGGCCAACGACGGCAGCGTCGGCGACCTGGACGGCGACGGGCAGCTGGAGGTCGTCCTGAAGTGGGACCCCACCAACGCCAAGGACAACTCGCAGTCGGGCGTCACCGGCAACGTCTTCGTCGACGCGTACGAGGTGGACGGCACCCGGCTGTGGCGGATCGACCTCGGCCGCAACATCCGGGCCGGCGCGCACTACACGCAGTTCCAGGTCTACGACTACGACGGTGACGGCAAGGCCGAGGTCGCCATGAAGACCGCGGACGGCACCCGGTCCGGGACCGGACAGGTGATCGGCGACGCCAACGCGGACTACCGGAACAGCGCCGGCTACGTGCTGAGCGGTCCCGAGTTCTTCACCGTGTTCGCCGGCCCGACCGGGGCGATCGCCGCGACCACCAGCTACGTCCCGCCCCGCGGCACGGTCTCCAGCTGGGGTGACAGCTACGGCAACCGGGTCGACCGGTTCCTCGCGGGGACGGCGTACCTGGACGGTCAGCGGCCGTCGATCATCATGGCCCGCGGCTACTACACGCGCGCCGTGGTCGTGGCGTGGGACTACCGCAACGGGCAGCTGACCCGACGGTGGACGTTCGACTCGAGCTCGAGCACCTCCGGCAACAGCACGTACGCCGGCCAGGGCAACCACGCGCTGACAGTTGCGGACGTGGACCAGGACGGCAAGCAGGAGATCCTCTACGGCGCCGCGGCGATCGACGACAACGGCACCGGCCTGTGGAACACCCGCACCGGCCACGGCGACGCCGCCCACCTGGGTGACCTGATCCCGAGCCGGCCCGGGCTCGAGTACTACAAGGTCACGGAGGGCGCGAGCCAGCCGGACAGCTGGATGGCCGACGCGCGCACGGGCCAGATCCTGTGGAGCACGCCGGCCACCGGCGACAACGGCCGCGGGGTGTCCGACGACATCTGGGCCGGCAGCGCGGGCGCGGAGTCGTGGTCGTCGTCCGACTCCCAGCTGCGGAACACCGCGGGGCAGACCATCGGGCGCAAGCCGGGGTCGGCCAACTTCCTGGCCTATTGGGACGCCGACACCTCGCGCGAGCTGCTCGACGGCACGCACATCGACAAGTACGGCACCGGTGGCGACACGCGGCTGCTCACCGGCTCCGGGGTGCGGTCGAACAACGGCACGAAGTCCACCCCGGTGCTCTCGGGAGACCTGTTCGGCGACTGGCGCGAAGAGGTGATCTGGGCCAAGTCCGACGAGTCCGGGCTGCGGATCTACGCCACCCCGACGCCGACCACGACCCGCGTCTGGACCCTCCTGCACGACCAGACGTACCGCGTGGCCGTCGCGTGGCAGAACACGGCCTACAACCAGCCGCCGCACACCGGGTTCTTCCTCGGCAGCCCGTTCACCATGCCGGCCAAGCCGGTCATCAGCACGCCCTGATCTACGCTGCCGGTCGGACCCCACCCGACCGTGGTCCGACCGGCAGCCCTGGAGACCCGTGACCGAGACGTCCCTGCGCTACGACGCCCCGGCGTCGGCCTGGACCGAGGCCCTCCCGCTCGGCAACGGGCGGATCGGCGCGATGGTCTTCGGCGGTGTCGCCCTCGAGCGGCTCCAGGTCAACGACGACACCTGCTGGTCGGGGTCCCCGCGATCCCGCTCGGCACCGGACGGCCCGGCGTCCCTCGCCGCCGCGCGCAGTGCGCTCGAGCGCGGGGAGGTCCGCGAGGCCGGGCGTCAGGTGCAGCGGCTCCAGGGCGGCTTCGGGCAGGCGTACCAGCCGCTCGTCGACCTCTGGATCGAGCAACCCGCGCCTGGGGTGCTCGACGGCTACACCCGCTGGCTCCGCCTCGACGAGGGGGTCGCTGGGCACTCCTGGACGGCGGGCACGCAGGAGGCGTTCGTCAGCCGGCCCGCTTCCGTGCTGGTGGTGCACCGCACCTGGTCCGCCGTCTCGGGCGACGTGCACGTGCGGGTGACCTCGGCGCACCCCCTGGACGAGCCGGTCGGCGGCGACGACCGCTGGTCGGCCACCCTGCGCATGCCGTCCGACTCGCCGCCCGACTACGTGCCCGGCGCGCGGGTCGTGCGGGACCGGGCGCGGGGTGCGAGCGTCACAGCGGCCGTCGCGCTCGCGATCCGGACCGACGGCACCGTCGACGCCGGACCAGGCGGCCTGCGGTTGCGCGACGCCACCTGGGCGACCCTCGTCGTCGCCACCGCGACCGACTACGCAGGCGCCACAGCCCCGCTGCACGGCGACGCCGCGCGGCTGCGCGGGGCGGCGGTGGCGACGGCCGACGCGGCCGCGGCGCGGGAGTTCTCGACCCTGCGCGCCGAGCACGTCGCCGATCACGCGGGTCTCTTCGGTCGGGTGACCCTCGACCTCGGGATGACGCCCACGGCCGGGCTGCCGACGGACGAGCGGCTGCGCCGGTACGCGGCCGGGCACCCCGACCCCGGCCTGGCGGCGCTGGCGTTCCACTACGGGCGGTACCTGATGGTCGCGGGCTCACGCCCCGGCACGCTGCCGCTCACGCTCCAGGGGATCTGGAACGACGCCGTGCAGCCCCCGTGGTCGTGCAGCTACACGGTCAACATCAACACCCAGATGAACTACTGGCCGGCGCTGAGCACCAACCTCGCCGAGTGCCACGAGCCCCTGGTGCGCTGGATCGCAGAGCTCGCGACGGCGGGCACCCGCACGGCCACCGAGCTCTACGGCCTGCGCGGCTGGACCGCCCACCACAACTCCGACGCGTGGGCGTTCACGGAACCGGTCGGCGACGGCACCAGCGACCCGTCCTGGAGCTTCTGGCCCTTCGGCGGCGTGTGGCTCGCCCGGCACCTCGTCGACCACCACGAGTTCACCGGTGAGGCCCCTGATCTGGCGGTCCTGCTCGGTGCGGCACGCTTCGTCCTCGACTGGCTGGTCGAGCTGCCCGACGGCACCCTGGGCACGCGCCCGTCGACCTCCCCCGAGAACACCTTCGTCGCCCCCGACGGCGTGCCCGCCGCGCTGACGACGTCGACCACCGCGGACCTGGCGATGGCACGCGACCTGCTGGAGAACGTGGTCAGGCTCGGCGGCCCATCCGACCTGACCGCCGAGGCGTCGGCGGCCCTCGACCGCCTTCCCACGGAACGGGTGGACCGCCACGGACGGATCGCGGAGTGGCGCGACGACCTCCCCGAGGCCGAGCCCGCCCACCGCCACCAGAGCCACCTGTTCCGCGTCCACCCGGGCACGTCGGTCGACCCTGACCAGGCCCCGGACCTGGCCCGCGGGGCGCTGGGCACCCTCGACGCGCGCGGGCCGGAGTCGACGGGCTGGTCGCTGGCCTGGCGGCTGAACCTCCGCGCCCGCCTGCGCGACCCCGCCGGCGCCGCCACGATGATCGACGCGTTCCTGCGGCCGGTCGGCCCGAGCCACCACGGCGGCGGCGTCTACCCGAACCTCTTCTGCGCCCACCCCCCGTTCCAGATCGACGGGAACTTCGGCTTCACGGCCGGCGTCGCCGAGCTGCTGCTCCAGTCGCACGCCGTGACGGACGGTCTGCGCGAGGTCCACCTCCTCCCGGCGCTGCCGGCGTCGTGGCCCTCCGGGTCGGTGCGCGGCCTGCGCGCCCGCGGCGGGATCACCGTCGACCTGACGTGGGACCGGCACGTGCTCACGTCCGCGCGGCTGGTGGCCGACCAGGACGTCACGGTCCTGGTCCGCCACGGTGCCGCACGGGACCGCACCGACCTCCGCGCCGGGCAGGCCTGGTCCCTCACCCCCTGACGGCGGCGGGCACTCGGGTACCGGCCGACACGGCGACCGTCTGGCGGACGAGGCTCGCGTCCTCGACGGCCTCCGCAAGGACCCACCCGGCCTGCGCACGCGAGACGCGCATCTCCTGGACCTCCCCGCTGGTCGACGTGAACGGCGGACCGGCCCACGGCTCGTCGGTGAGGGTGACCGGCTGTACCTCGACCCAGTCGAGCCCGCTGGCGCGCAGCTCGGCGCCCTGCCGCTCCGTGTCCGCGATCTGCGGGCGCAGCAGCAGCGCGAAGATCAGGCGGTTGACCAGCGGGAGACCCGCGCTGCTGGGGCCGGTGCCGTAGGAGGTCTGCACGACCACGCGACGCACCCCGTGGCGGCGCATGGCCGCGAGCACGGTCCGCGTGCCCCGCGAGCGGATGTCCAGCGGTGTGCCGGACGGACCGCGCAGGCGCACCCGGACCGCGCTCTCGCTGATCCCCAGCGTGATGACGACGGCGTCCTGGCCCTGGACGAGCCCGTCCACGAGCGCGGCATCGGAGGCGTCTCCGTCGATGCCCCGGACCCCGGGCAACGAGGACGCGTGCCGCGACAGCGCGGTCACGTCGTGCCCACGTGCGACCAGCTCGGCGACGGCGGCGCGGCCGGAGCCACCCGTCGCCCCGACGACGAGAACCTTCATGATCTGACTCCCTTGGTGAGGTGTTGTTGATGCTCTTCACCCCACCAGCGGGGAGCGTGGACGGTCTATGATGGATAGTCGCTACTCCATGGCAGATCATCCAGGAGCATCCCATGTCCCAGCTCGTCGCCGACCCGCCCTGGACGCCCGCCGACCCGGTGGGCGAGGCCCTGCACCACCTGCGCGTGACAGGGGTCTTCTACTGCCGCACGGAGGCGGACGGACCCTGGGCGGTCGACATGCCCGCGTTCGGCGACTGCGTGAGCTTCCACGTGGTGACGACCGGCGAGGCCTGGGTCGAGGTGGCGGGCGCCGCGCCGGTGCGGCTGGTCCCCGGCGATCTCGCCCTCGTCCCGCACGGTCGCGGCCATCTCCTGCGCAGCGCACCGGGGGTGCCGTCGCTCGGGCGGGTCGACCAGCTGCCGCAGGAGTACCTCAGCGAGCACTACTCCGTCCTGCGGCACACGGGCGCCGGCGCCCGGACCGAGCTCATCTGCGGGGTGCTCTCGGTCGACGGGTCGGCGTCGCGGCTCCTGCTGGACCTGCTGCCGTCGGTCGTGCACGTGGACGGAGCGACCGCCGGCTCCTGGGTGGCGCACACGCTCGCCCTGATGGCCTCGGAGCTGGCGAGCGTCCGGCCCGGCGGCGAGGCCGTCACCACCCGGCTGGCCGACATCCTCGTGATCCAGTCGATCCGCGCCTGGCTCGACGCCCAGCAGGTCGCCACCGGCTGGCTCGGTGCCCTGCGGGATCCGCAGCTCGGCACCGCGATCGCGGCCGTGCACCGCACGCCCGGCCGGCCGTGGACCGTCGCGACGATGGCGCACGAGGCCGCGATGTCCCGGTCCGCGTTCTCCGCGCGCTTCACGGAGGTCGTCGGCGAGCCCGCGATGCAGTACGTCACCCGGATTCGCATGCACGTCGCCGCCGACCGGCTCGGCTACGGCCGCGCCACCGTGCGCGAGGTGGCCTCCGAGCTCGGGTACGACTCGGAGGCCTCCTTCAGCCGCGCGTACAAGCGCGAGGTCGGCATCTCCCCCGGCCGCGCACGGCGGTCGCCGATCACGGCCGGCTGAGGTCGCCCCAGACCATGGCGCGACGATCGGTGCCCGGCGTAGCGTCGCTGGATCAGTGATCGGGCGACGACGAGGGGCGGAACGACGATGAGCATGATGGCCGACATGATGAAGTCCATGCCGATGGCGGAGACCACGGGCATGGACATGTCCATGATGCAGGGGTGCATCGAGGCGTGCTCCGCGGCGTCGATGGCCGCGACGATGTGCGCGGACGCCGACGGCGCCGAGAACATGGGCCGATGTGCGTCCATGTGCATGAACACCGCGGACGTCGCCATGACGATGATGCGGATGATGATGCGCCCGAACGGCTACGACATGGGCTGCATGACCTCGATGATGACGGCCTGCATGACGATGGGCGAGGCCTGTGCGGCCGAGTGCATGATGCACGCCGAGATGTCCGAGCACTGCCGCATCTGCGCATCGGCGTGCACGGCCATGGTCGAGGCGTGCCGCTCGGCGATGGCCTCGATGCCTAGCTGACGACGGGACGCGCGGAGTACCACGCTCCGCCGAGCGCGACGACCTCCGCGACGAGGTGCACCGCGACGGGCTCCCCCGTCGCGGGCGCCGCGCTGGTCGCCAGCACGGTCACGCCGCCGTCGAGCAGGACGACGGTGATCGTGCCGGGCTCCTGGGCCGCCACCAGCCCGTCGCGCCAGGCGCTCGGCGAGGCCGCGGCGACGGCCTCCTGGATCGGCAACAGGTTGATGCGGGTGCGGTTCGGCACGGTCTGCTCCATCGGTGGTCTCGCGAGGTGTCCGGGTGGTCCGGGACCGACGCCGCAGGGTTGACCTGGGGGCGATCGATCACGGGCTGCGCCGCGGTGCGGCACGGGGGTCCCCTGGCGAGCTCGTCAGAGCTGCGGGGACCGAGACGACAGGGTCGTCAGCGACACATTCGACAGAGACACCGGCGCGTCGAGGGCACGGCGACGGACCCCGCGTGGAGCGGGGTCACGGGCACGGGCCGGGCGACGGGCATGCGACGAGTGTGAGACGACGTCCACATGCTGTCAAGGCATCTCACCTGACGGACGCTTGTTGTCTCGTCGCTCATCCGGACGGAGATCGTCCGGAACCCGTCGTACGTTCCCTGCATGACCTCGACGATCCCCTGGGAACCGCCCCTCGCCAGCACCGAGCTCGACCACCTCGTCGGTGCCCTCGACCGGCTGCGCACGACGTTCCGCTGGAAGGCCGACGGCCTCGACAGCACCGGCCTCGCCCAGCACGTGGGCGCCTCCGCCCTCACCCTCGGCGGGCTGCTCAAGCACCTGGCCGCGGTGGAGGACACCACGTTCAGCTGGAAGCTCGCCGGGCAGCACCCCGGACCGATGTGGGACCCCGCGAGTTGGGCGGAGAACGACACGGAGATCCTCTCGGCCGTGAACGACACGCCCGAGCAGCTCTACGCGGCATGGGACGACGCCGTCGCCCGGTCGCGTGCCCGGCTCGACGCCGCTCTGGCCGAGGGCGGGCTGGACCAGGACGTCAACGACGGCGACGACCGCGGGAACCACGCCAGCCTGCGCCGGCTGCTGTTCGACCTGATCGAGGAGTACGGCCGGCACACCGGGCACGCCGACCTGCTGCGCGAGGTGGTCGACGGGCGCGTCGGCGAGGACCCGCCGAACGACTGGCGCCCGGTCTCCGGCTCCCCGCTCACGTGGATCAGACGGAGCTGACCTCGTCCGTCGCCGCGAGCATGCGCCGGCCCACGGTGCGCACGCACGCACGCAGCTCGGGGCCGCCGAGCACCCGGAAGTCGACGGGGATCACCGCGAGCCGCTCCGCGTACCAGGGCGGGTTGCTCGTGGAGCCCACCAGCCGAGACGTCGAGCCGTCCACCGGCTCCACCCGGCCCAGGTCCCGCGGCAGCCACTGCTGCGCCCGGTGCGCGGGCGCCTCGACGAGCACGTCGACCTCGTACTCCCAGCCGACGGCCAGGTGCGCCTCGAGCTCCGCCACCGGGTCGAGGTCCTCGGGCGGCGTGAACGTCTCGTCGAGCAGCTCGACGCCCTCGACCCGGTCCACGCGGTACGCGCGGCGGGCGTCCGACGACAGCGAGTGGCACAGCAGGTACCAGCGGCCGTGCCGCACGACCACCGCCCACGGGTCCACCACGGTCTGCCACGCGTTGCCGCCCTCCGATCGGTACGCCACGCGGACGCGGCGGTGCGCCGAGCAGGCCTGCACCAGCGTCGTGGCAGTCGTCGGGTCCGGACGGGCGGCCGCGCGGTCGGGTGCCGGTGACGCGGTCTCCCGGACCGCCTGCACGGGACCGGCCACCGCCGCGGGCAGCGACCGCACGATCTTGCTCAGCGCGGTGCCCACCGGCTGCTCCGGGTCGTCGGCGTCGTGGTGCCCGTCCAGCACCGCCATGACCAGCGCCAACGCCTCGGCCGCCGTGAGCATCAGAGGCGGTGGCCGTAGCCCGCGGCCGATCCGGTAGCCGCCGTACGGCCCACGCACCGACTCGATCGGGATCTCCGCCTCGCGCAGGGTGGCGACGTACCGACGCGCCGCCCGGTCCGAGACGCCGAGCCTGTCGGCCAGCCGGTCGGCGGTGATGCCGGGGCTGGCCTGGATGAGCTCGAGCGTCAGCAGCGCGCGGGCGGTCGGGTTCTGGTCGCCGCTCATGCGACACCTCTGGTTCGGGGCTGATTCCGGACGGCCTTCGTCCGGAACCGACCCTAGCCGCGCCTAGACCCGCCCGCCGAGTCGAGACCGCCCTCCGCCACGGCCCGGAGCGGCGTCACCGTCGGGTGCGTGCTCGTCGACGGTCACCTCGGGCCGCCCGATGCCCCGCGGCATGGTCGGCATGCTCGGTCAGCGTGGGGTGACGCGGACGTACGACCTCGCCCAGGACTTGAGCCACTCCCCCATCCCGGCCTCGTTCAGCTCGATGCACATGTGCGCCTCGCCGTTCATGACCCACAACCGAGCGCCGAGCGCGTCCGAGATGCGCTTCATCCCCATCAGCACCGTGTACAGGTCTTCCCAGTCCTCGCCCGGATAGAGATCACCGCCGACCGAGGTGATGCGCCCCTCGTCGTTCCGCTCGAAGAACAACCACCACGCAGTGGAGCCGTGACGCCACCACGCCTCGGGGACCGACACGTCGTCGCAGATCCCGTCCAGCGCCGCGAGCAGCTCGTCCTCGTCGAACGGACGCAGCTTCCCCCGACGCTTCCGGCGCAGGTAGTCCTTGGCGGAGCCGTAGAAGAACATGTGATTCTCAGCCACGCGACCACTCCGTCCGGCGCACGCCGCCCTCGCGCTCCCACCACTGCCATGCCTGGTCGACCTGGTCCTCGGCCTTCTTGCTCCACGGTGTGTGGCCGGTCTTCATCAATGGGTCGACGGGATTCCTCAATGCCCTCAGGCCGGTGATGTAGACGTGATTCCATGCCGGCTGCGGGGGCCATTCTGGGTCACCTATGACGAGGACCGGCATCTGGAAGAGCTTGTCGTAGGGCCGATGTGGTTGACACGCCCAGTACGCGCGGGGAACTTGGCCGGCCAGGATGTGCTCAATCTGTGCGGCCACGTCGTCGACTAGACGGACGTACTGAGGGGTCTCGGGCTGTTCGACCCCGAAGTAGTCGACAACGGGAAAGCCGTCATCGCCCCACCAGATCGGCAGGTCATCTCGGCCGTCGGCTTCGTTTCGGGCGGCCGTGCGCATGAACCAGTCCTGCAGCTCGGGAAGGTCCGCCGACGTGCCGATCAGCGGCTCGCGCCCCGACGCCGCCCAGCGGGCCCGGAACCGTTCGAGCGCGGCCGGCCGCCCGGCGACGAACTGGTCGGTGAGGGCTAGGGCCGTCACCCGTGGCAACGCGGAGAAGGGCAGCACGTCAGCCGACGATCGCGTCGGCCTCGAGTGCGTCGCTGTCCCCGTCGACCGCCAGCGCGGCCGGCAGCGGCAGCCCGTACTTCTCGCACAGGTACCGGGTCTGGCAGAAGCGCTGGGCGTCGGCGGCCACCCTGCCGAGGGTCATCGAGTTCACGCCGGCACCGATGAGCACACCCACGTACGGCACGACCTTCGCGACGTTCTTCAGGGGCACAGTGGAGCCGGCCGGGCCGAGCTGCTTCATCAGCTTCTCGATCCCGACCAGCAGCCGATGATCGTCCCTGAGCTTGGCGGACCAGTTCTGGCGTCCCTTCACCGCGTTCCACGCGCGCGCGGTGTCGCGCAGGGGCTCGGCCTTGGCGGCCTGTGCCATGAAGGACCGCCGGACCAGCCGCTGGATGAAGACCTGCTCCTCGGGATCCTTGGCGTCGTAGCCGTAGGAGTACGCGATGCGCGAGGCGATCGAGACGCTCATGACCTGGATCACGAGGATGTCCGCCGTCAGAGCGATCGGGATCCCCGCGACCGGGACCATCGCGAGCACCCCCATGGCGCCGCCTTCGAGCGCCCCGACGGTCCGCCACGTGAGGGTGTGGAACGACAGCAGCCGGTCGCAGAACTTCAGCTCCTGCTTCCTCAGCTCGCTGAAGCTGTTGAGCTCGAGACCGCGCTTCCGGGCCAGCTTCTCCACGTTCTTGGGGTCGTTGAGCTCCTGCGCCCAGTCGTTGACCAGATCGAGCAGTGCCGCGGCGCCCTCGAGTGCCGGTCGCATGGCCGTGTTGACGACGGCGTCGCCAGCACGACGGACCGGCTTCATGATCGCCTCGGGCACCACCCCTGTAGCCCGCATCGCGGCGCCGTGCGCGGCAGCGCCGGTGCGTTCGAGCGCCGTGCCTGCCCAGTTCGGCAGCCCACGGCGGTTGTCGCGGCGGACCCAGTGCTCGTTGAGCGACTCCCACACCTGCCGGTCGTACGCGCTCATCAGGGCCGTCGGAGCGCCTCGCTCCCGCCCCTCCTGCTCGACACGCGGGTCAGGTCGTCGCGCCCCGGTCATGGCCGTCTCGTCGCTCACGACGTGTGTATCGGCACCGACCCCGTTGAACTGGATGATCGCGGCATCTGTCCCACGAGGGCTCTCACCTCGACGACGTGTGGCGCCAGCGCGCTTGAATGAGGGATGGCCCCGGAACACTCACCCGCCGTGGAGCTCGAGGTCGGGTCCCGCACCGTGCGGATCTCCAACCCCGACCGTGTCTACTTCCCCGCGAGCGGGGCGACCAAGCTCGACCTCGCCAACTACTACCTCGCCGTGGGTGACGGGATCGTGCGTGCGCTGCGGGAACGCCCGTGCATGCTGCACCGCTACCCGACGGGCGTCGCCGGGGAGAAGGTGCACCAGAAGCGATTGCCGCGCGGCGCCCCGCCGTGGATGGAGACGGTGGAGGTCTACTTCCCGCGCTTCGGCCGCACGGCCGACGAGCTGTGCGTGACCGAGCTGGCCCACGTGATCTGGGCGGTGCAGATGTCGACCGTCGAGTTCCACCCGTGGAACAGCCGCCGGGCCGACACCGAGCGCCCCGACGAGTGGCGCATCGACCTGGACCCGATGCCGGACTGCCCCTTCGACCGGGTACGTCGGGTGGCGCACGTGGCGCGGGAGGTCCTGGACGAGCTGGGCGCAGTCGGCTGGCCGAAGACCTCCGGCGGCTCGGGCCTGCACGTCTACGTCCGGATCGCGCCCGAGCACGGGTTCGCGGACGTGCGACGTGCAGCCCTCGCCTTCGCGCGGGAGGTGGAGCGCCGTGCACCGGCAGACGTCACGACCACGTGGTGGCGGCGCGACCGTGACCCCTCGCTCGTGTTCGTCGACTACAACCAGAACGCCCGCGACCACACGATCGCCTCGGCCTACTCGGTGCGCGGAACCCCCGAGGCCACCGTGTCGACGCCTCTGCGCTGGGACGAGATCGACGACGTCGATCCGCGCGACTGCACGCTGCGCACGGTCCCCGCACGCTATGCCGAGCTCGGAGACCTCCATGCCGGCATCGATGACGCGGTGTTCGACCTGTCACCGCTGCTCCGCTGGGCCGAGCGCGATGAACGCGACGGCGCCCCGGCGCCCCCGGACGACGACGGGTGAGCCGACCCGGCAACGCGTGATCGGGTGCGTCGCCCTCGTGGGTCGATCGCTCGTACGACGAAGGCCCCGACCGTGTGGTCCGGGCCTTCGTCTGATGTGTAGCGGGGGCAGGATTTGAACCTGCGACCTCTGGGTTATGAGCCGGGCGCAAGGGTGGTAGCGCCGCAGATCACGTAGGATGCAAGAATGCATCCGTGCAGGTCAGATGCCTTTTCTTGTTCGACGACGTCCGTCCAGGGTCGGGGTCGTCCGGCAACGTCTGCCCACATTCTGCCCACATCGGGGTGGCCATGGCGTGGGTGACCGAGCGGCTCGCGGACGACGGATCAACCCGGTACCAAGGGCGGTATCGCGACCCGTTCGGGCTCAAGCAGACCGTCGGCACGTTCACGACGGAGCGAACCGCCTTGCGTGCAGCCACGAAGGCAGAAGGCTCTGTCGCGGACGGCTCGTGGATCGACCCGCGCGCCGGTCGGATCACGTTTGCCGAGTACGCCATGGACGTCTGGCTGCCGGCCCGGCATCTCGAGGTGACGACGCGAGCCGGCTATCTCTCCTACCTTCGAAACCACTTCGTACCGTTCTTCGGGGCCATGCCCATCTCGCGGATCATGCCGTCGACCGTGCAGGCGTGGATCAGCGTCGCCGTCGACAAGGGCTTGTCCCCGAGGTCGATCGGCAAGTATCACGTGATGCTGCACTCGGTCTTCGCCCGCGCTGTGCGCGACCGCCTGCTCGCATTCAACCCGTGCGAGGACACCGAGCTGCCGAAGGTCGTCGCGAGGAAGGGGCGCACCCTCACGCCCGAGGAGTTCGCCTCGGTGCTTGACGAGATCCCGTCGCGGTTTCGAGCGCTCGTCATGACGGACATCGAAACCGGCCTCCGGTGGGGCGAGCTCGTCGCGCTGCGGCCCCGACACCTCAACTTCTTGCGCAAGACCGTGACCGTTGAGGAGACCATCGTCGAGGTGTCGCGGAAGGACTCGCCGACCGGCGAGCGGATGATCGTGAAGCCGTACCCGAAGAACGACGTGTCGCGAACGCTGCGTGTATCGCAGGACCTCTTGGACGTTCTGGCCGAGCGGATCGCGGAGCTCGGGCTCGGGCGGGACGACCTGCTCTTCCCATCTCGGGAGATCGCCGGGGGGCAGCCGTTGTCGCGTGCGACCTTCAACACGCGCTACTGGCGACCCGCCGTCCAGCGATCCGGCGTGGACTTCAACGTCCGGATGCACGACCTGCGACACGCGCACGCTTCGTGGCTACTAGCGGGCGGCGCGGACCTCAAGTCCGTGATGGAGCGGATGGGACACGCGCAGATCATGACGACTCAGAAGTACCTGCACACGCTGCCGGACGCGGATGACAAGGCGCTGGCTGCGTTCGAGTCGATTCGGTCGAGACCCGCTCGATAGCAGCCATGCACCCGGCCTTGCTGCCGCGACCACCTACCGCCCCTAGCTCTCGCAGACCACGCCGTCGCCGTCGCGGTCCTGGTACCAGTCGTACTCCGGGTCGACGCCCTGCGAGTAGTTCCCGTAACCGGCTGCGACCGCTTCCTTGCATGTCCCGAACTGCGGGTCGGCCGCCGGCACCGGAGGCACAACGGGCGCAGGCTCTTCGGCTGCAGGAGCCTCAGCCGGCAGCTCGACGACTGGGACCGGCTCGGCCTCGGCCGGCTGGGTCTGGATCGGCTCCGGCGCCGCGACGGTCTCCTCAACCACGGGGGCCGGGGTTGGCTCGTCGACAGGGCTTTCCTCGCATCCGGCGAGCAGCACTGCACACACCGCTAGCGCGAGACTCGCAGCCCTTGTCCTCATGGCTCTGCATCGCCACGGACGACCGCCGACTTGAGAGATTCGACCCGCGCCGCTGCGGGACTACCTATCCGTTCCGTCAGCGCGCCGTTGCGTGGAGGCGGTAGCGCCTGTACTGCTCGGTCTGGAATCTGCGCGGGTCCTAGCGACGAACGTCTCGAGTGCGTCGATTGGCACCTTGTGGAGTCGGCCGATATGGATGGACTCAACCTGGCCGGATCCAAGGAGCTCGTACATGAGGCTGCGGCCAACGCCGAGGCGCCTGGCGGCCTCGACGACCGTCAGCAGGATGCGGTCATCGGGCTCCATGCTCACGTTGATGACGTGCTCCTCCACGGTCGCCTTCCGACCGCGACGACTGCTCGCAGCAGCTACGCGGACGAGTTGCGTGGGTGCGGACATCTGCGGACCTCCTCGTTCGTGCTGGGATGCCAACGGTCCTCCCTTCCGATAGACCGCTTGATGACGGGCTGCCTGACCTCGGCACTTACTGCGCTCTACATCGCGATGACGCCGCAGTAACGGGTACGCCGCGCGGAAGCAGAGCTGCTGCGTCCGCTGACGCGACGGTGACGTCGCCACCCCGTCCGGGTCGTCATCGCCATGTCTATCGCTCGTGAGGAACGTCGCCGGTGATCCAGGACATCGGAGGCGATGATGACGGCCAACAAGAGCGATCCCGGCGAGCAGGCCGAGCCGGTTAGGCGAACGAAGGCGTGCCTCCTGCGCATGCTGGAGTCGATTGACCAAGAAGGGTGGGACGGTCCGACGGGGACGCAACTGCTGCAGTTCGTCCGTGTCGACCTCGCCCGTCCGCTCGCAATCGATGCCGGGCTGCGCGGGCTGGCCGCCTCTCAGGGCGAAGCGTCGGCGTGGCAGGCAGCGTGGATCGCGATGACGCGACCCGGGCTGCGCGACGCGAAGTCTCCATGGGGCGTCATCTGGCGCGCCGCCCAGCGCGCGGCACTGGGCGAGGTCCTGTCGGCGAGGTATGGAAAGGACGAGCGCCGCGCGTTGGAAGTCTGGGCCGCCCACGCCGACCGACGGACGCTCGCGCCGGTGAGTCTCGACTCTCTCAGGACAACCGGGTGGGACTCGACGGCCCTACTTTCGCCTGCGGAGTCGGTCGATCTAGACGACGTCATCGCATCGGCTGGACACGCCCTGGTCGACGTCGGTTGGTCGAAGCAGGATGCGGTGCGAATAGTCGCGGCCGTGACCGAGCTCCCCGACGCGGCCACGGATCCGCGTAGCGGAGCCCTTGGATGGCGAAGGATGGCGACCACGCTCGGCGTTCCTCCGTGGCAAGCCCGCCGGCTCTGCGTTGTTCTGCGGGGGACGACGTCGTGGCGCGGTTTGTTCGCCAGGATCATCACCGAGGGTCCCGGAGCTAGCCGCTCTCCGGCGATGCTCGCGGCCCTCCGGTCGACTCGCGTCCGCAACCATCGCTCGCCCGTCCTGGCTGCTGAACGTGCTGTTGCCACCCAGGCTCATCAACAGCACGCTCCACGCTGAAGTCTGTCCACAGATCACACGGTGACGGCACGCGTCTTGCTCCATATCGTGCATACCTGCATGTATGGGCGATGTCAGAGTCACGAAGTGCGCGCACAGAAGGGGGTGCGCAGTTGACTCGTCTGGGTGTCCAATGGGCGTTCCGACGCTGTCGTCGAGCGGTTCTCGCGTGAGCGGGCGCCGCACAGGGGCGGGTGTTTGCCGATGAGAAGTCGACAGATCACCAAGGGGGCCGCGACTGCCGCAGGGCTGATCGTCGTCGCGACCCTTCTCGGCGCGTGCACGGAGCCCGACCAGACTCAGACGCCCAAGCCGTCGAACTCCTCTGTCGCGCCGACCCTGACACCAAGTTCCACCCCGTCGGTCGACCCGACGATCGCTGCGGCGGAGGCCGCGATTCTCGAGGCGTACCAGGGCTACTGGGACGCGAAGGTGGCGGCGTTCGCCGATCCGACGAAGGACCCGGGTCCAGAGCTCGAGCAGTTCGCCGTCGACAAGGCATTCGCCGACGTAGCCTCAAGCGTCTTCACGTTCCGCGACTCAGCTATCCACGTCAACGGCCGACCGGTTCTGACGCCGACCGTCTCGAACATCGTCGTCGGGAGCGAAGGCACCGCCACGATCACCGATTGCGTCGACGGCACGAACTGGCAGCCCGTGTACACGTCGACTGGCGAGTCGGCCGCGGCGCCGGGTCAGGCACAGAAGCTGCTGACCACGTCGACCGCCTACTTCTACGTCGACCATTGGACGATCCGAACCTCCAACGTCGACCGGAGTGCGCCGTGCTGACGGCTCTCGTCGGTCTTGCCATCCTCGGCACCAGCGTCGGCGGGATGCCCGGCGGAGTGACCTGTGCACCCAACACGACGTTCTGCGTGATCGAAGTCCAGAACCCGGGTCAGCCCGGCACTCCGACCGACCCCGGCGGGGTGGGCAGTTCGGTCCGTCACTGCACTGTGTCGAGCACCGGCAGGGAGGTCCCGTGCCAGGGGCCACTGGGGTGGTTCAACGACGGCGACGACTGCTACTGGCGCAAGCTCGAGCACCAGCCGGCCGAGACCGACGTCATCTGGGGAGGGCGCTATCCGGAAGGCGCCATCTACGCGGTCTCGTGCGCCGCCACCCATCCAGGCGGGACCGACGGTTGGGTGTGGGCCCCAACCGAGCCGCCCGGTTACGGCAGCACGGCCGTCTCGCCCGCTCAGCTGGCGCAGGAGGCGGTAGCGCACCTCGGTCTGACCGGGCCGGCGATCCGGATGACGATCGAGGGCGACGAGATGGGCTTGGTCGGGGTTCCGTTGTGGTTGTGGACCGAGGTCGGTCCGACGACGTGGGGCCCGAACTCGGCGACCGCCTCGGTCCCGGGGTTGTCCGTGACGGCCACGGCGCAGGCCCGGCAGATCGTCTGGGACATGGGCGACGGACGTACTGAGACTTGCAAGAACGCTGGCACGCCGTACTACACGGGCGGAGTCACGTCGCCTACGTGCCAGCACATCTACGAGCAGTCCTCTGCCGGGCAGGCCCATGAGGCATTCCCGGTCACCGCAACGACGACGTGGGACGTGACGTGGACCGGCGGTGGCGCCTCGGGTGCACTGACGGTCACACGGCAGTCGACGGCGAGCGTGCGCATCGGCGAGATGCAGGTGCTCATCACCCAGGAGTAGTTACCGGCGGCGCGCCCGCCTGCAGGGGGAGGTTGCCATGACGGCAACGAGTGAGACGACCAAGCTCAATGGATCGCCGGCACGCGCCGAGCTGCGGGCTCCGAACGTTGCCCCTCCTCGGGGGAGGCGCCGTCCGGCGTTCGTGATCGCGGGTATCGCGATGGTGGTGATCGGTGCCCTCGCGGCCGTCTGGTTGGTCTCCAGTACGGGACACCGCACCGACGTGGTCGCACTGGCACGAGACGTTCCCTACGGGGCGACGATCACCGCCGACGACCTGACGACGACGGCCGTCTCAGTCGACTCGACCGTGCCAACTGTCCCTGCCAGTGAGGCTCGCGACGTCGTCGGTCAGATCGCCGGACGCGCGCTGTCGGAAGGGTCGCTCCTTGCTCGGTCAGACGTCACGTCGGACGGCATCGTGGGACCTGGGGAAGTACTGGTCCCGCTGCCACTGACGGTAGAACGGGTGCCAGCGGGCGGGCTGGCGGCGGGTGAGGACGTGCTGGTCGTCGATGCTCCACCTCAGGGCGCCGATCCGGTGGTCGGCACGCCCCAGTCGTTCCGGGCCACGGTCGCGCGGGTGGGAGTACCGGACATCAACGGCCTCATCGTGGCAGATCTGGTCGCCGACGCCGCGGACGGGCCGGCCCTCGCTACCCGGGCCGCGACCGGCCGGTTCGCCATCGTCGTGCTCCCCGCCGAGGAGTCGAAGTGAGCATGCTCGCGGTGTGCTCCGCGCACGGCGCACCTGGGGCAACGACTACGGCGCTCGCGATGGCGTGGTCGTGGCCACTCGCCCATCCCAGTCGCCGCGTTCTGCTCGTGGACGCGGATCCCGCCGGGTCGGGGCTGCTCACCGGACTTTTTCAGGCTGGAGTGGCACACACGGTGGGGATCCTCGCGATCGCCGCGCGACGGGCACCGGTGACCGCCGAGTACGTCGTCGAGTGCGCCGTGGCGCTCGACGCGAACTCCGCACGGATGGTCGTCCCCGGCATCGCCGAACCGCTGCAGGGCCGGCCACTGGCCGGCACCTGGAACGCGCTCCGAGAGGCAGCCCGCGAGCTCGGCCAGCTCGGCGTCGACGTGGTGGTCGACATCGGGCGGCTGGGTCACCGGTACGAGCCCACACCCATGATCGACGAGGCCGACCTCGTCGCCGTCGTCCTGCGCGGTGATCTCGCCTCAGTAGTGCCGGCCGCGGCAGCCGTGCGCGCGTTGCGCGCAGCTCGCTCGGGTCGAGTGGCTCCCGTGGCGCTCGTGATCGGTGGCGGCTACTCCCCCGCCGAGATCAGCGAAGCTCTTGACGTGTCGAGCACCCTGTCGGTGGCGCGCGACGATTGGGCAGCAACCGCCCTCAGTTCTGGCGTCGCCAGCGGGTGGCGCTTCGACCGCTCACCCCTGCTGCGCTCGGCGCGCAGCGTCGTCGAGCGCCTCTCGCAACTCGCACCAGACCCCCGGCCGGCGGTGCTCTCGTGACCGGCCTCGGCGAGTCCACCCGAGAGTGGGTTCCGCACACCCGGTCGAACGGGTTCGGCCCGTCGGGAATTCACCTGGGTACCGCCACCGGCCCTGTGCTGCCCGCACCCGATCTGGTGATCGTTCGGGAGGTACGCCGGGCTGTCGCGGATCGCCTGGCCGAACGCCTCCAGGCGCAGCACGTCGACTCCCCCGACGCCCGACGCGAGCTGGCCCGTTCCCTTGTCGCGGCGGAGTTGTCTGAGCGTGGACGGGAACGGGTGCGTCGCGGGGAAGACCCGTGGTCGATCGATCTGGAGATGGTCACCTCACGCGCTGTGATGGCCGCGCTCTTCGGGTTGGGCCGTCTCCAGCCGCTGATCGACGACCCGACCGTGGAGAACATCGAGGTCGACGGGCACGACAGCGTCTGGGTGTCCTACGCCGACGGCCGTGACGAACGCGTCCCGCCCGTCGCGGACTCAGACTCCGAGCTCATCGAGATCCTGCAGCTGCTCGCCGCCCGCACTGGCAACGCCGAGCGAACCTTCTCCTCTGCCCACCCGGCCCTGCATCTGCGACTCGAGGACGGGTCACGGCTCGCGGCGGTGGCGTGGACGACCCCGAAGCCCCATGTCGTGATCCGTCGCCACCGGGTCCGCGACATCGACCTCGACGACCTCATCGACCTGGGCACCCTCGACACCGTGCTCGCGCAGTTCCTGCGGGCGGCCGTCCGAGCGGGCAAGAACATCGTGGTCACCGGGTTGCAGAACGCGGGCAAGACGACCTTGATCCGCGCCTTGGCCAACGAGTTCGCCCCGATGGAGCGGTTCGCCACCATCGAGAAGGAGTACGAGCTCCACCTGCACGACCTCCCCGATCGCCACCCCCGCGTGGTCGCTCTGGAAGCGCGGGAAGGGTCCGCTGAGAAGGACACCGCCGGCCGGCGGGCAGGAGAGATCACCTTGTCGGATCTCGTCGTAGATGCGCTGCGGCTGAACCTGCGGCGAATCATCGTCGGCGAGGTCCGCGGCCCCGAGGTCCTGCCGATGCTCGAGGCGATGTCGACGGGGGACGGATCGCTGTGCACACTGCACTCACGCTCAGCCCAGCACGCCGTCGACCGGATAGTCACTCTGTGCCTGTCGGCGGGGGTCTCGATGACCGACGCATTCGCCTACCGGCTCCTGGCCGGGTCGGTCGACCTGTTCGTCCATATCGAGCTCGTCGACGAGACAGCGACAGGCGGGCGCCGACAGCGGTTCGTGTCTCAGGTCGTGGAGATCGCCGGCCTCGGTGAGGGCAACCGGCCGGCGACCACCACGGTGTTCGGCCCCGGCCCCGACGGGCGTGCAGTACCCCAGCATCGCGCGCAATGCCTCCCCGATCTGGCGCGGGCCGGGTTCGACCCGTCGCTGCTGGACTACCGAGCTGGCACGTGGGCAGACCTGCGGGACGGAGGACGGCGATGACCCCGATGCTCGCTGCCCTCATCGGCGCGCTCGTGGTCGGCGGCGTGCTCGTCGCGGCGATGGGGCTGCGTCGCTCGCAGCCCGCACAGCCGAAGCCCAAGCACCCTCGGAGCCGCCCCGTGGAGGGCTGGTGGGGACGGTGGCGGTGGCTGGTCGCCGCTGCAGCCGGACTGCTTGCCTGGGCGATCACCCGCTGGCCCGTGGCCGCCGTGATCGTGCTCGCGGCGGTCGTCGGTCTGCCCTACCTGCTTGGGTCGGCGAAGGTCGCGGCCCGAGCGATCGACCGGGTCGAGGCCATCGAAGAATGGACCCGGCGCCTCGCCGATGTGCTGGCCACAGGCGTTGGCCTCGAGCAGGGCCTTCTCGTCTCGGCCAGCACCTGCCCGCCACAACTGACCAAAGAAGTGGGTGCGTTGGTGGCGCGGATCTCCGCACGCTGGCCGACCGACCAGGCGCTGCGGGCGTTCGCCTCTGACCTGAACGACGCGGCTGGCGACTTCGTCGTCGCGTCCCTGCTGCTCGCGTCCCGGCGCCGAGGACCCGGGCTGAGCGGTGCGCTCACGGCTGTGGCTGGGTCCGTGGCTGATGAGGTGGGTGCGCGGCGCAAGGTCGAAGCCGAACGTGCGCGACCCCGTTCCACCGCCCGCCTGGTCACGCTCATCACGCTCGGCGTCGCCGGGTTGTTGATGCTGAACGGTTCCTTTCTGCAGCCCTACGGGGACGGGCTGGGCCAGCTCGTTCTCGCGGCGATCGCGGCCGCATTCGCCGGGTGCCTGCTGTGGGTTCGGGCGCTGACCCTGACCCCGCCGGTGCCCCGGTTCCTGACTGCGCCTGAATCCGGGGGCGCGTTATGACGGTGTGGGTTGTGCTGCTCGTCGGGGCGATGGTCGGCGCCGGACTCGTCGTCATCGCGGCCGGGCTCGCACCAGCCCGCCCCGACCTCGCAGCGGCGGTCGAGAGGCTTCTTCCCTCCGCGGGTGGGAGTCGCGCCAGCGACCCGACCCGCTTCGCGGGGCGGTGGGGCGCTGCCGGGCGAACGGTGCTGCCCCAGGCTGTGCAGACGTTCGGGCTGCGCCGCTACGCCGCCGACCTGCACATGCTTGCCCAGCAGCCCGAGGACCTCGCCGCCCGCAAGATCGGGTACGGACTCATCGGACTGCTCTTCCCGGCCATGCTGTCCGCACTCCCTCTTGCCGGCGGCACACAGCTGCCGCTCGCCGTTCCTGCTGTCGCGGGGCTGGCCCTGGGTGGCGTGCTCTTCATGCTCCCGGACCTCAACCTGCGTACCGAGGCAGCCGCGGCCCGGGCATCCATGCGCGCGGCAACATGCGTATTCCTCGAGTTGGTCGCGATGGAGCGCATCGCCGACGCCGGACCCACCGAAGCTCTCGACCGCGCAGCCGCCATCGGCGGATCCGCCGAGTTCGCTCGCATCCGCGACGCACTCCTGCGTGCCGAGCTGGCCGGCGAACCCTCCTGGACCGGACTGAACCACCTCGCTCAGACCACGGGCGTCACCGAGCTCGGCGACGTGGCCGACATCATGCGCATCGCCGGTCAGGACGGCGCCGCCGTCTACGCCACGCTCCGCGCCCGTGCCTCGTCACTGCGCACGCAGCTGCTCACCACCGCGACCGCGAAGGCCAACGCCGCCTCCGAACACATGGTTGTGCCCGTCTCCTTGCTCGGCCTGTGCTTCATGGCCCTGCTCGGCTACCCCGCCTTCGTGCGGATCCTTCTGAGCTGAACGCCCTGACGATCGGAGAACGACATGGACACCCTCGTGATGCTGACCTTCCTCAACGGCTACATCACCAGCGCCCGACACCGGATTCGCGACCACTCCGGCGGCGACGCCGGAGCGTCCACCCTCGAGCTCGTCATCATCATCCTGGGCCTGATCGCCGTCGCCGGGGTCCTCGTCGTTGCCGTCACCGCGGCAGTGCAGCGCCGCGTCGACCAGATCACCTGACCATGCGTGACCATCGGGACACCGGATCGGCCAGCATCGAACTGGTCATCCTCTTCCCAGCCCTTCTGTTGCTGATCACCGCGATGATCCAGTACGCCCTCTGGTTCCACGCCCGATCCCTCGCACTGGCCGCAGCCCAAGAGGGCGTCGCGATCGCTCGCTCCTACGGCGCTAGCCCCGAGGCAGGCCGGGAGACCGCGCTGGCGTTCATCCGTGACCACGGTGCCGACACCCTGACCGAGGCGACCGCGGTCGCGTCTATCCCTGGCCCCGAACACGTGCAGGTCGTCGTATCCGGGCGGTCATTGTCGGTGCTTCCTGGTGCAGCGGGGATCCGGGTGACGCAGTCGGCCGACGGCCCGCTGGAACGCTTCACCACGGCAGGCGCCCCATGAATTGGTCGTGGCTGCGTGCCGACGAGCGTGGATCGATCACCGTCGAGCTCGCGATCCTCACCCCGGTCCTGATCCTGTTGCTTGGTGCCCTCGTGCTCGCCGGGCGGATCCAGACCTCGGCGAGCAGTGTCGAGCAGGCGGCCAGGTCGGCCGCCCGCGACGCGTCACTCGCCCGCACCCCCGACGCGGCTCGGGCGGCGGCTGTCGCCGCGGCCGCCCGCGAGTTGGCGACGACGGCCTGTGCCGCAACCACTGTCGACGTGGACACCTCCGGTTTCTCGACCCGTATCGGTCAGGACGGAATCGTGACCGCGACCGTCAGCTGCACCGTGAGCATCGCCGACCTCGCGGTCCCCGGACTGCCCGGCGCACGCACGATCACCGCGCAGGCGACCTCACCACTGGACAGGTACCGCACCCGATGAACGCCCTCATCCACCGCCTACGAACACCCGCACCGACCGACCCGGAGTCGGGCTCGGTCACCGTGTTCGTCGCGATCAGCGTGCTCGGACTCCTTCTCCTGATCGGCCTCGTGGCAGACGGTGGCGCGAAGCTGCGCGCCACCCAACGCGCCGACTCGATCGCCGCCGAAGCCGCCCGCGCAGGCGGGCAAGCCCTCGACCTGCCCGGCGCCATCGCCGGATCCGGCGTGCGAGTGGACCGCAGCATCGCCGTCGCCGCCGCGACCACGTACCTACGCCAGAGCGGGCGGGACGGGACCGTGACGGTCAGTGACGACCGGACCCGCCTGGTCGTCACCGTCACCGCGACAGCCCCGACCGCGTTCCTCTCCCTCATCGGCATCACCAACCTGACCGTGACCGGGCACGCCGAAGCCTCACTCATCGAAGGCATCACCGGAGGTGGCACATGACCACAACCCGCACCCGCACCCACCGGGCCGCTGACCTGCTTCGCGCTCTGGGGGCTGCCGTCGTCCTGGTCCTCTTCGTCGTGGGCGCACCGATCGCGCTGATCGGCCTGGCACCGGTCCATCTGCCCGACGCCGTCCCGACCCTCGGCGAGCTCGGGGATGCCCTGACGTCTCCCGATGACGGATCGCTCCTCTTCGCGACGCTGGCCGTCATCGGCTGGGTCGCCTGGGCCGCGTTCACCCTCAGCGTCGTCATCGAAGTCGTCGCCGGTATGCGACGAATGACGGCGCCGTCGATCCCGCTGCTCGGGACGGCGCAACGTGCGGCGTCCGGGCTCCTGACCACCGCGGCGCTCCTCGTCACCCTCACGTCGACCACCGCCGGAGCATCACCCGCAGCAGCCGCGTCCTTCACCGTCGCCTCCGCGCAGCGGGCGGACGACGACGCCCCGATGACGAGCCGCACCCAGCAAGCAATGACGCCCCGCGTCACGCCCGACCTCGTTCAAGCCAATGACCCGGCGATGACGGACCACGCCACAACGCCACCAGCGGCCCCCCAACGCACGCCGTCCGTCACCGTGCAGCGCGGCGACACCCTGTGGGACCTCGCCGAGCGTCACCTCGGATCAGGAACCCGCTTCGCGGAGATCCGCGACCTCAACCTCGGACGACCCCAGGTGGACGGGCGCGCCCTGCAGGATGCCGACTGGATCTACCCGGGCTGGACCCTGCTCCTGCCCGCCGACGCCACCGGCACACCAGCACCCGACGCACCCACGACACCCGAACCATCCTCAACGACGGTCATCGTGCAACCCGGGGACTCCCTGTGGAGCATCGCAGGCCAGCACCTCGGTGACGGCGGACGCTTCACCGAACTCGCCGCCCTCAACCTCGGCCGAACCCAACCCGACGGGGCGACCATGACCGACCCGAACCTGATCCACGCCGGCTGGCACATCATCCTGCCCGGCGCCAGCAATGAGCCGAGCCTGACCGCCCCCGCCCCTTCGGCCGCGCCGTCACCGGCGCCGGCTCTCGTCGAGGATGTCGCGCCCTCTCCTAGCGAGTCGCTCACAGAGGTGACCCCGCAGCCCGGGCCTGAGCGAGAGGCGGCGGTCATACCTGTCCCGAAGACCGCCGAGCCGCGACCCTCCGGAGTGCACGCCGAGCGCAACACCAACCCCGCTTCGTACTTCGCCGGGTTCACCGCCCTCGCCGCGGCCGGCGTGATCGGCGAGATCACCCGCCGTCGGCACCTGCAACGCCGTGCCCGCCGCGTCGGCGAGTCGATACCGCTGCCCGAACCGGGGTCGCCCGAAGCGAGCACCGAAAGAGCACTGCGCTCGGCCCCAACCCCCGTCACCATCCCCCACATCCAGACCGCGCTGACCAACCTCGGATGCCGCTGCTACCAAGCAGAACGTGACCTGCCCCGCATGGGCGCGCTCACCCTCGACGAGCACACCGTGACCCTGCACCTGCTCGAGGACGACGCCGAGCCAGTCGCGCCGTTCACCACTCGCGGCGCGCGCACCTGGAGCGCCACCACGTCCGACATCGCAGCAGAAGCGCCGATCGAGGACAGCGAGCTGTGCGTCCCCTACCCCGCACTCGTCACCCTCGGGCACACCGAGGACGCCACCCTCATCCTCAACCTCGAAGCGGCCGGAACTCTGGCGATCGTGGGCGACCACGAGCAAGCCGAAGCCGTGCTGCGCGCCATGGTTGTGGAACTGGCGACGAGCGACCTCTCCGGCCAGCTTTGCGTTGAAGCCGACGAACGGTTCACCCAGCTCGCGGAGGCGTTCGACTTCGTCCGCCTGCACACCACCGACGACCCTGGTCCCGCGCGCTCTCGACACACCAGGCAGGTCGCCGACGTCATCGCCGACTCCGGGATCGACGACACCCTCCAGGCCCGCTCCGACCGCCTCCTCGAAGACACCTGGCTGCCCGTCATCTATGTCGAACACGAACCTAGGGCCTCGGCTCCCGCCACGCCTTGGTCCGCCACCATCCTCATCACCCGTGCACCTGTCGACGGAGCCTGGACGCTGGAACTCGATAGCCGTGGAACAGCAAGGCTGTCGCCACTCGGCATCAAGGTTCAGCCGCAACGGCTCGCGCCTGAGCAACTCGAGGTGATGCGCTCCCTACTCCTGACGTCTCTTCCTCCCTCGCTCGACGCGTCGCACCACCAGCAGCCCGATGCGACGGCCGACATCGCGGCGATGGCAGCGGTACGTCAGCCTGACGTCGTAGAGACGGACGGCGACACCGAACCGACGCTCCACATCAACGTGCTCGGCCCGATCCAGATAACCGGGCTCACCAATCCCCGTGCACCACTGAGTCCGCGCATGCAGGAGCTTCTCGTCTACCTCGCGCTGCGCGGACCAGCGTCCGGACCCGCACTAGACGAAGTGCTCTGGGCCGGAGCACGCGTGGCCCCCACGACACGCAACGCACTCATCTATCGGACGCGTGGTCGCGTCGGAGAGGACGTTCTACCTCGCCTCGAGGGCGAGTCAACATTTGCCCTGGGACCAGGAGCATCCACGGACTGGCTCCAGTTCCAGCGACGCCTGACCCGAGCACTCAATGGCCCGGATACCGAGCGCATCGACGCCCTCAGTTCAGCGCTCGAGCTCGTGCGCGACCGGCCGTTCCTCGGCATCGGCGGCGCCGACTACACCTGGGCTGATCACGACATCCAACAGATGATCTCCACCATCGCCGACGCCGCCCACGTCCTCGCCCGACTCCAGCTCGACGCCGGTCGACCCCGCGACGCTCTCCACACGGCGACTCTCGGACTCCTGGTCGAGCCCTACTCCGAGCAACTGCAGGACGACGCGATCAACGCCACGGAAGCCAGCGCCGGAGCGCAAGCAGCCCGGCACCTCCGTGAGCGCTTCAACGAACAACTAGTGCGCCTCGATCCTGAACTGTCCGCATAGCAGGGCTTGCTGCCGGAGCGGCGTCTCGCTGGGTTGCCGATTGCGGACGCCGCCCTGGCGGGTGGAGGTCTGGCGCGGCCACCACCCTCCCGGCCTCGGAGGTTTGCCGGTACGAGCGGCCTTCCCACTCGGAACCGGCGAAAGGGTCGCGCAAGCGCGCGGCACAACAATCCGACCGCTTCACCCACGGTCCACTCGATCCACGCCGCGCTGAGAACGACCGTCCGCGACCACCAGCTGCAGGACCGCACAAACCTCCAAGAGTGTGGATTCACGCTTACGGGGGTTCTTCGTCGCGGTGCGGCCTGCCAGCTCCGCAGCGCGCTACGGTCGAAAGAGGCACAACGTCGTGTCGAAGGCAACCGAGGAGTATCGCGATGCCGTACTACTGCGTAAATCGGAACGCCCAAAGCGGTACCGGGGACCACGAGGTGCACGACGTCAACTCGACAAAGGGGTGCCTACCCGACGTGGCTAGCAGGCTAGACCTCGGATTCCAGACGTCGTGTCGCGGGGCGGTTGTGGAGGCGAGGCGGCACTACGACGACGTCAATGGTTGCTACTGGTGCGCGAACGACTGCCACACAACTTAAGCAAGAGCGCTCGGGACGACCTAGATCACGTTGACGTCGCTGGACCGCTACGAGGCGATCGGCCAAACACCCCGAGTGTCCTCTGCCGCTGGGTCCAGAGCGGCGTCAGACGCAAACTGCTTCCACCCAGCGCGTGTGCGGCCTGCTCGGGTGCCGGTGAAACACATCCGGTGGTCCGTCCGGAGTCTTGACCCGACATAAGGGCAAGCCGGCGAGCATCTACGGGTCCACATTGCCCAGGAGCATCTTCGTCAGCGGGGTCCCGGCGCCGAAGAGAGCAGCGCCGAGAAGAGGTCAGCCCGGACTTCGGGGTTGCTCCATGCTTTGAGATTCACGATCCCAGTCTCCCGCCGCCCGCGCTTGCGGGCGCATCGCGCCGGATCAGGTGCGGGGTGCGTACATGATGACGGCGACGCCGAGCAGGCAGATGGCGGCGCCGATGACGTCCCAGCGGTCGGGCTGGAACTTGTCGACGGCCATTCCCCAGGCCAGCGAACCGGCCACGAAGATGCCCCCATATGCGGCCAGGATGCGCCCGAAGTTCGCGTCCGGCTGCAGAGTCGCGACGAACCCGTAGGCACCGAGCGCGACCACGCCGGCACCGATCCAGAGCACGCCGCGGTGCTCGCGCACGCCTTGCCAGATCAGCCAGGCGCCACCGATCTCGGCGACGGCTGCCACAGCGAACAGGAGCAGTGAGCGCAGCACGGTCATGGGAGCAGTCTCGCGCGCCGGGTCAGCTGGCGTCCGCGGTGCGCTCCACCGGCAGGCCCGCGGCGAACCAGTCCGCCTTCCCTCCGACGTAGACGCGGACGTCTGTGTAGCCGGCGCGGGTCAGCGCCGCGGCGGTCACCGTCGAGCGGCTGCACCCAGGCCCGGAGCAGTAGACGACCACGGTGCGGTGCAGGTCGGGGGCGATGCGGCCGGCGTCCCGGGCGGTGAGCTCGCCAGGGACGTTGACGGCGCCGGGCAAGTGCTCGGCGGCGTAGTGCGCGGCGGGCAAGGCCTCGAGGAGGGTGATGGTGCCCTCGCGCATCGCACGCACCAGCTCCTCGCGAGTGATGACGATGCTCATGGTCGGCCTCTCGGTGGGCTCGCGTGGGGTGCGGGTGGTGGCGGTCAGCAGCCGCCGCCGCACCCGCAGCCGGTGCCGCAACCGGTCGTCGCCGCCGCGGCCCGACGTCGGCGCACCCACATCGCGGCGCCGACCAGCACTGCGGCGACCGCGACCACGCCCAGGGCGACGGCCTCTCCGCCGGCAAGGAACGCCCCGACCCCTGCCGCGAGGCCGCCGGCGGCGATCAGCGGCAGGGAACACGCCACGGCACAGGCCACCGCGATGCCGATCCCGGCAAGGACGCCCTTCTTCGCCGGTGCCTTCGTGCTCGTCGCGTGGTGGTCGTGGATGGTCGGGGTGTTCATGGCTTCTCCTGGTGGTGTTCGAGCAGAGGGGATCCCGGCCGGAACCGTTTGAGGTGCCGGTCGAAGGGCGAGCAGTTTTCAGCCGGCGGTGCCGAACATGGCCGCGACGATGTCGGCGGCGTCCTCGGGTGCTCGGACCTCGAGGCGGACCTGCCCGGTGGTCATCTGCACGGTGAAGGTGAAGAAGGTGCAGCAGTCCTGCTCGGCAGCAGCGAGTCGAACAGCTTCCGCAATGAGCTCGGGCGAGGCCACGAACTGCAGAGCCATGCCGCCGGTGATCGGCTCGCGCCTCACCGCCCGGGCGACCAGGGCCCGCCAGTCGGAGATCCGGCCCGGCACCGAGCCGGCGTCCAGCGAGCACGCGAGTACCGGAACATCCGGCGCGGCGACGAGCGGAGCGCGGGTCAGCGGGACGAACGTGCGCCGGTCCGCCAGCGGTGCCGGCGCCGCAGTCGCGCACGGGCACCCCTCCCCGCACGGGCCCGAGGTCGGGGCGTCAGCAAGCCGCGCCGAGACGCCCTGCAGCTGGGCGGCGAGCGCCACGAGTTCGCCGATGCGCGTCTGGGTCTCGGCTAGACGCACGGCGACCATCTCCACGACCTGGTGCGCGACGCTCGAGCAGTCCTCGACGTCGTAGGCCTTCACCAGCTCGGCGACGTCGGTCAGCGGGATGCCGAGGTTCTTGGTCGCGGTGATGAACCGCAGCCGAGCGAGATCGGCGTCTTCGTAGGACCGGTACCCGTTGCCCCCTCGGGCGGGCTGCTCGACCAGGCCTATGTCCTCGTAGTAGCGCAGCGTCGTAGCCGGCACCCCGACCAGCTCGGCGACCTCAGCGATGCGGTAGCTCATACCGGGACCGTAAACCTTCGACTCGAGTCGAAGGTCAAGCCCTCGAGCACGCCCCCAAGCGGATCCCTGCCTGCCCGCGTGCGACCCCGGGCGGTGTCGAACTGCTGGCTGGATTGGCTGCAGTTGAGCGTCCCGCTTTGACCGAGTGCCCTCGACAGGACCTACGGGTCGAAGGACGGATGAGTGGTGCTGCGCCGTCGCAGAGCCGCTTCATGGTCTTCGACCGTGGTGGCGCGGTCGCGCTAAGTGGCGCCATAGCTTGACGGCAGAGAGCAGCAGCAGCACCGCGAGGGCGGGGATCAGGACCAGGTGGGAACGATCCCGAGAAGCAGGGGCCCTACCAGCGCGCAGCGCAGTGATGACCACAGCCAGGCTGATCGCCTTGTTCATTATGACGGCCTGCAGAGTCAAGAATCCGAACAGACCGATCAACAGCGGCAACCGGAACTCTGCGCCACCCAGCTCGATCATCCCGCCAGGCAGACCGACCCCAGCTCCCGCCCCGAACGCCGCCGAGACCGATCGGCGCCAGCGGCCCACCCCTACCGAGCTGGACGCGTAGCCGGCACGGCCCGTAGTGGGCGGGGTCAGCGCTTGTCACGGCGTAACGGTAGCCGGGACACCCAGGACGCGTGCCGGCCGGACGAAGGTGGCAAGTCTGCCATCCTGCGCGGCGATGTGAGTCGTATCCGTGCGGCTAGGGGACGTTTCGCTACGGGGCCGTAGCGTATGATCAGTCGATGACCACCTCGTCCTTTGCTGTGCAGCGCGTCATCCCGCCGGTCGCTCCCTTCGACCTGATGAACCGGACGATGCGTTGGCTCCTGTCCTCTCCGCGCCGCGCCCGCCGGGTTGGAGAGCACCTGCTGGTGCTGCACCTCACGGGCCGCAGGTCCGGCCGCGTCCTCGACGTCCCGGTGGCTTACCGGCCGCAGGACGACGGTCGGCTGCTGGTGCTGACCAGCTCGGTGTGGCGGCTGAACCTGCGTGACACCTCTGCGGTCGAGGTGACGTGGCGGGCGCAGCGCAGGTCCGCGACCGCCGAGCTGGTCGAGGACCCGCAGTCGGTCGCAGAGGTCTACGCGACGCTGATCGACAGCGTCGGACGGGGCAAGGCGGCGCGCCAGCTGGGGGTGCGGGTCAACGTCGACCGGGCGCCATCGCATGACGAGCTCATTCAGGCGGTCGTGCGCGATGGGTTGTCGCTGGTGTATCTGCGTGTGGGCGAGGTTCGCTGATGTCGGGGCCGGTGCTGGTGGTCGGGGCGAGCGGCAATATCGGGGGGTCAGTCGCTCGGGCCTTGATCCATGCCGGGGTCCCCGTGCGGGCGGCCGGCACCGACCCCGCCGCTGTTGCACGAGCGCTGCCGGGCGCGCAGAGCGTCCACCTTGACCTGCTCGACCCGACCACGTTCGCGCCGGCTCTCCAGGGCGCCGATGGCTTGTTCCTGGTCCGCCCGCCGGCGATCGCGAAGGTCGGCCCGACGCTCAACGCGCTGCTCGACGCGGCCGCGCGGGCACAGGTCGGACACGTCGTGTTCTCCTCGGTCACGGGCGCGGACACCAACCGGGTGGTGCCGCACCACCGGGTCGAGACGCACCTGGCGGGCTCGAGCCTGTCCTGGACGATCCTGCGGCCCGGGTTCTTCGCGCAGAACCTCGCCGACGCGTACCGCACCGACATCGTGCGCGACGACCGAATCATCCTGCCGTCTGGGCAGGGCCGGGCCGCGTTCATCGACGTGCGCGACATCGGCGACGTCGCCGCGCTGGTCTTCGCGGACCCTGTCACCCACCGCGGTGCCGGGTACACGCTGACCGGCCCGCAGGCACTGGACTTCGAGCAGGTCGCGGCGCTGCTGAGCGACGAGCTGGGTCGACGCATCCGCTACGAGCCGACAACCGCCCTTCGCTATCTTCGGCACGTGCACTCCCAGGGAAGGCCATGGGTGCAGGCAGTGGTGCAGACCGTCCTGCACACCGGTCTGCGCCGCGGCCAGGCCGAGAGGGTCGACCCCACACTCGAGCGACTGCTCGGCCGCTCGGGTCGCACCCTGACCCAGTACGTCCACGACAACCGCGACCTGTGGGCGACCGCGTCATGACCACAGCCGCGGCGGCCGCTCCCCGGCTCGATCCCCGCGTCGCCCGCTCGCGGGCGGCCGTCCTGACAGCCACGGTCCAGCTCCTGATCGAGCGCGGCATCGCCGGCGCGACCGTGGAGGCCGTCGCCGCACGGTCCGGCGTCGCCAAGACCACGATCTATCGGCAGTGGCCCGACCAGCCGTCGCTCGTGCTCGACGCGTTCTCCAGCCTGCTCGCCGCCCAGGAACCACCAGATACCGGCACCTTGCGAGAGGACCTGCTGCAGATGCTGCGTGGCCTGGCTGCCGCACTGACGACCAGCCCCGCCGCCGCACTCATGCCGGCGCTCATCGATGCCGCCGAACGCCAGCCCGCCTACCGGGCCCTGCACCATCGCGAGGCCGAAGCACGCCACAGCTCCCTCCGCACCGTCCTGGGACGCGGTATCGAGCGCGGCGAGCTACCGCCCGGCACCGAGGTCGACCTGCTCGTCGACCTGCTCGCAGGCCCCCTCTTTCACCGGCGCTGGGTCTCCGACCGCGTCCTCGACGACCACTTCGCGACCGCGGTCGTCGACACGGTCCTCCTAGGCACGCATCGAAGTCCCCACTCCAATCCGCGAACCGGCGGCCCGCGCTGCTAGGTAAGAGCTGCCCTGTGACGGACTGGCCGCCCCGACTGCATGCACCCGCGAGGCGACCATGCCTCGCAGCGACCGTCGTTGACTCTGCTCGAGCTGAGCCTGCCCGAAGGTCAACGGTCGCAAGGTGCTCGAGCAGATCCAGTTGAAACTTGATGGCGACGCTCGGTGCGCGCCTGCCGCGGTGATTCCCTCAGCCCGGGCGATGGCCATAACCATCACATCTAGCCGACCCTGAGACATGGACGCCATCAGCCCTGACCACGCCGCCGGTCCCGACTGGGACGCCATCGATCTCTTGGCCGCGCGCCGGGTCGCCGCAGGTGCCGGAACGACGCACGCTGCTGGTCTGGTGATCACGGCTCAGGCCGCTGGGTGCGCCCTGGCCCTGGTCCGAGATGAGGCCACCGGATGGCTGGTTGTCGTCGTCACCAACACGTCATCCGGTGCCACGTTCGTACCCACCGTCATCGACCCGTCCGAAGAGACGCGCATGCTGGGCTCCGTCGCCCCCGCTCACGGAGTGGGGCCGCGACTTCACTACGCACTCGCAAAGGCCAAGAGCGTGGGTGGAATTCGGGTTCGAGTGACCGGCGGCCAGTGGACCACGTGCAACGTCGAGCGCTCAGAGTGGGCGGCCATCTGCCTCGCGCAAGACGATTTCTTCGCAATCCTCCACGTCGAGCTGCTCGATGATGACGCCTGGGACAGGTTGGTCTAGCAGACCTCGGTCAGGCGCCACCAGGCCACCAGGAAGGTCTCGGAGACGACCTCCTGAGCGGTGTCGGGGCTGACGTTCCGCATCGCATCCGCATGCACTGGGGGCGCGTGAGGGGACCACAAGCCCTGGAAGTGCTCAGCGGCGGAATCACGGATCTCCCGGTTCGCTCCGCGTCTTGCAGCGATCTCCGCCTACCTGCTCCTAGAAGGGTGTGTCGCCGGGACATGCTCGCTGGATCGCGGGGGCACACATGACATTCCAATCGGTACTCGTTGGCAGACTCGCTTCGGCTGATCCTGGGATCTCTCCAAACGAGGATGGCCTTCCTGGTCTGGCGGTCGTGAAGAGCATCGTGGGCGCCCTCATGACGTGGGGCCTCGTCGCGTGCGTCGCTGGCTTGGTGGTCTCGGTGATCGTGTGGGCGGTCGCCCGGCAGCAGGGCAACTACGGCTACGCGTCCGGTGGCAAGACCGGCGTCCTGATCGCTGCCGGCGGTGCGCTACTGATCGGTGGAGCGAACGCGATCGTGGCGTTCTTCTCCGGTCTGGGTGCGGCGATCTGAGATGGCCGACGTCTGCATCGGCCCGGCCGCGTTCGTCTGCAACCTCAGCTCCGGCGCGGCCGGCGCCGCACAAGGCGCGGCCTCCGACTATGTGCTCGGCGGCCTGGGTGGGTCGTTCATCAGTGGCGCGGCACAGCTCGGCGAGATGGCGTTGGCCGCGTTGGACGCGACCACGTCGATCGACCTGGGAGCGTCGTGGTTCAGCGCAAATGTGGCCGTCGTGGCTGCGATCACGTTGCCCGTGCTGGTCGGCCTGTTTGTCATCCAGGTGCTGACCTCGGTCCTCCGGCACGAGCCTGGTGGCCTGGTCCGGGCGGTGGTCGGCGTCGGTAAGGCGGTTCTGGGAGCAACGATCGCGCTGGGTGTCACGCAGCTTGTGCTGACGGCCGTCGATGAGATCTGCCGGTACATCGCGGCCGCAGCGGGGATGACGGTGGCTGAGGCCGCGGCGCGATTCTTCGACTTTGCCGCGCTGGCGCAGATCGCCCCGGCATTGCAGTTGCTGCTCGGGCTGGCGCTGATGCTGGGGTTCATCTTGTTGTGGGGGGTGCTGCTCTTCCGCAAGGCGGCACTCATCTTGATCGTCGTGTTCGCGCCGATCGCGTTCGCCGGGTCGGCGTGGGATCAGACCCGGGTTTGGACGCGGCGGTGGCTGGAGCTGGTCGCGGCGCTGGTGTTCAGCAAGGTCGTGATCGTCGTGGCGTTCGTCATCGGCGCCTCTGCGTTCACCGGCACAGGCCCGACCGTCCCCGGACACGCGGAGCCTGCGGCGGGTGCCGGTGGGCTGGCAGGGCTGTCCGATGCGTTGGTCGGGCTGTTGCTGCTGGCGATTGCGATCTGGGCGCCGTGGCTGACCTGGCGGTTCGTGCACTGGTCCGGCATGGAAGCCGCCGCCACGATGCACAGCGCGGTCGCGGCGAATCCGATCAGCAAGGTCGCCCGCGGCACCGCGACGACCGGGCGGTACGCGGCTCAGCAGGCCGTGATGTCCAGTGTGCTAGGCCCTGGCGCCGCCGCCGCAGGGGCAGCACGCGGTGCGGCCGGGAGCGGGGCTGCTAGTGGAGCGGCGGCGGCGAATGTCGCCCACCTGCCGACTCCCCGCCCAGCCACCCGGGCGGTTCCGCCGGCCGGATCGGCCAAGGAGCAGCGATGAGCACCGCGCCCCTGCCCGAGGCCGTCGTTTCGCCGGCACGGTTCGGTCGCCTGGAGCACCGCGGCGTCCTGTTGGGTTTGAGTGTCACGCAGCTGGTCGTGGTGGGTGTTGCGACGTTCGTCGCCGTGACCGGCGTGTACTCGGCAGGCGCTTCGGGACTGTTGGTCGCGGCACCGCTGTGGGTGACCCTGCTGGTGGCGGGAACGGTGAGCGTCGCCGGTCGCCCGGTCGTGGCCTGGTTGCCATTGCTGGCCCAATGGCGGGTTCGACGCGCGACGGGATCGCAGACGTCGGTCACCTCGGCGCGAGCTCGCTCGATTGGCGACGGGCTCGTGCTGCCGGGCATCGCCGGGCGACTCGCGATCGTCGGCTGCGATGCGCTGGGCGGTGCGCTGATCGCCGATCGCCGCGCGGGCACCGTGACTGCTGTCCTGCGTGTGCACGGATCCGGGTTCGTGCTCGATGAGGTCGGCGCGCAGGAGCACAAGGTAGCCGCGTGGGGTCGCGTGTTGGGCGGCCTGTGCCAGCAGCCGTCGATCGTGCGCGTGCAGCTGCTGATGCGCATCGTCCCCGGTGGCCTGTCCCCCGCCCGGGCGTGGTGGCGCGAGCACTGCACAAGAACTACGGGTGTGTCCGCAGCCCTCGCGTCGATGCTTGACGACGGGTTCGTCGTGCCGCACGTGCGCGAGACTCTCTTGGCGGTCGCCGTGCGCAGCCCGCAAGGGCACCGCGCCCTCAGCGCCGACGGGACCGCGACCGTGGCCAAGCAGCTGCAGGCCGTCGCGACGTCGCTCAGCGGAGCGGCGCTCAGTGTCCAGGGTTGGCTCGACCGTGCGGCGCTCGCCCGCACGATGCGCTCGGCGTACGACCCCGACGCTGCCGCACCCGCCGACGAGACGGCCGCGGCGCTGGTGGGGCCGATGGGTATCGACGAGCACTGGGACCACGTGCGACTCGACACGTCCGTGCACGCGACGTACTGGGTGTCGGAGTGGCCGCGCAGCGACGTCCACCCGGCATTTCTCCAGCCAATGCTGCTCGGCGAGACCACGGCGCGGACGGCCACGGTGATCGCCGAACCGTTGAGCATCACCAAGGCGCTCCGCGAGATCCGCCGGGCCAAGGTCGAGCACATCGCCGATGCAGCGCAACGGGCCAGGATCGGCCAGGTCGAGGCTGAGGCCACTCGAGCTGAGGTCGCCGATCTGGATCGCCGCGAGGCCGAGCTGGTCGCGGGACACGGCGACCTGCGATTCACCGGTCTGTTCACCGTCAGCGCGCCCGACCTGCCTACCCTCGAGCAGCGGTGTGTGGCGCTGGAGACCGCTGCCGCGCAGAGCATGTGCGAGGTCCGTCGCCTCGTCGGCCAGCAAGGCCTCGCCCACCTGGCTGCTGCGGTGCCGTTGGCCCGGGGTGTTCTGTGAACGCCACATCGCGGACCACGGTCTTCCGGCGCACTGCCGGGCGGTACGCGGGAGGTCCGCGGCTTCACCTGCCGGCGCATCGGGCGTCCTCAGCGACGCTCGCTGGGGCGTATCCGTTCCTGGCGGGGGCTCCGTGCGACGTCGGAGTGCCGATCGGGACGGACGCTCTCACGGGTGCGCCGTTCTGCTTCGACCCGTGGGCGCTGTACGCCGGCGGGGACCTCACCAATCCAAACGTGCTGCTCGCAGGTGTCATCGGGCAGGGCAAGTCCGCCCTGGCCAAATCCATCGCGCTGCGATCGATCGCCGCCGGGCGACGCGTCTACGTCCCTGGCGACCCGAAGGGCGAGTGGGCGGCCGTCGCCCACGCCGCCGGCGGCACCGTGCTTCGCCTGGGGGCCGGAGAAGCGACCCGGCTCAACCCGCTCGAGGTGACCGGCGACGGACCCCACGCACACGCCGCCCGAACTCGGCTCTTGGCGGCAGTGACGGCGCTGTCCATCCATCGCGACCTCGTTGCCGCTGAGCAGGGCGCCCTGGACGCCGCCCTCGCACAGTCCGAGCTCGCGCAGCACTCCCCCACGATCAGCGACGTCTTGGATCGGCTCGCCACACCGGATCCGACGGCTGCTCGACGCGACGGGGTCCGGGTCGCCGATCGGCTAAGGGACGGGCGCGATGTCGCCCACGGGCTGCGCCGCCTGGTCCGCGGCGACCTAGCCGGCCACTTCGACGGCACCTCGACTCACACCCTCGACGCCGCCGCGCCGATGGTGGTCCTCGACCTGTCCGGTCTGGGGTCAGACGAGGACGCCTTGGCGGTTGCCATGACGTGCGCGTCAGCCTGGCTCGAAGGGGCGCTCGCCGCCTCGAGTGCGAAGCGGTGGGTGATCTACGACGAGGCATGGCGGGTGCTGCGGCAGGTCGCCCTGGTGCGGCGCATGCAGTCCCAGTGGAAGCTGTCCCGCGCCTACGGGGTCGCCAACCTCATGGTCCTGCACCGGTTGTCCGACCTGGACGCCATCGGCCAGCAAGGCTCCGAAGCGCGCGCCCTGGCCGCGGGGCTGCTGGCCGACTGCTCGACCCGGATCATCTACAGGCAAGAGGCCGACCAGCTCACCGGCACCACCAGTGCCCTCGGCCTGACTCGCCCGGAACGAGACCTTCTGCCGCTGCTGCCCCGCGGAACCGGGCTGTGGAAGATGCCCCACCGCACCCACGTCGTGCACCACCTGCTGCACCCCGTCGAGGTGCCGGTCGTCGACACGGACGCCGCGATGCGGGACGACGAATCGTCCACGGATTGGGAGGCGTTGTGATGCGCCGCGACGACGTCGTCCAACTGGCCGAACAAGCCACCCTCGGCGCCCTCCTCCTGGAACCAGCACGCCTGGGCGAGGTCCAGAAGTGGTTGCGCGCAGGCGACTTCGCCGATCTGTGGCATGCGCAGCTCTTCACCACGCTGCTCGAGCACCACGCGGCCCACGACCCCATCGCCCCGCAGACTGTCGCTCGCGCTCTGGTGGACCGGGTCGGGTCACGGCAGGCGAACATGCCCCGTTTCGCCGACCTGCTCCACGTCACACCGCCGCATCCGGACGCCATCGGTTACGCCCGGCTCGTCCTGGACAGCGGCCTGCGCCACGAGATCGCCGGCCAAGGCGTGCTCCTGCGCGCTGCAGCCCTGCAATCCGCGCTCGACGGCGTCCCGCAGCCGATCCTCTCGACCTGCAATCTGGTCGACGCCGGCCTCGACGTCGCCGCCGCCCGCTGGGCCGCCGGCCACGGACTGCCCCACGACACTGTCGTCGTCCCCCTCGCGCTGCGACCCGCCCTACGGAACACCGAAGCTCGGATGGGCGCGGACAAGTACCTGACCGCCCACCCCGCGCGTGACCTGCTCACCGAACGACGCCACACCGTCGAGCTCATCGGGGCGCTCATCGCGAGCCCCGACCACGTCGCCGTGGTTGCCACCTGGTTGACGCCAGCGAGGATCCACGACCCCGCCTGGCGCGCCATCTATGCCACTCTCGTCGAGCTCGCCGACCTGGGGCAGCACGTCGATCTGGTCACCGTCGCGTGGGAGGCGCGCAAGCACGCCCAGCACGGGCCCGCCCTACCCGGCCTGAACGAGCTGCGCGCAGCGGTCGACGACGGCTGGCACACCCAGGTGCACTCCGCGGCGCGCTCCGTGGCCGGGGATCAGATCCGACACCTGGCCGACACCGGCGCCGACCAGCTTCTCGCCGGCGCCGCCAACCCCGGCGTCCTGGTCACCGACCTTGTCGACACCGGCCACCTCATCGCCGACGCCTTGCGCCGCACCGCGACCGGACTGTCCCGACCGGTCGACACGGCCGCACCTCAACGACAGCTCACGGCCGTCCACACGCACCAGCAGGTCGCCCGATGAGCCAGTACCGGCCACCGATCCGCCGCCGACCCACCGAGCCCGGAGGCCCCGACCTGACGGACTGGGCGCTAGCCGTCGGCGGCGCCATCCTCGCGGCCGGCATCGTCCTACGCGCCGGCGCGGCCCTCGCAGCATGGCTCACCGGCCACTCCAGGCTCGACGGCGGACTTCTGCCCGCCCTGAGCGCCGCAACCCACCCCGATGACCCCGCCGCCGCCTGGCCGAACCCGGATCAACTCCCGGGACCTGGCACCTACTGGGCCTGCACGGCTCTGGTCATCGCGGTCGTAGTGGGGATCGGTGTCGGCGCCGTCGCGCTGCGCCGCCGCCTCGCCCGTGGGCGCCGCTCGGATGTCGACACCCTGCGAAATCTGCCCGGCATGGCCGCCCCGGCCGACGTCCACTCGATTGCCGGTGGACGAGCCGTGCGCAAGCACGCGCCGGTCGTTCGCCCATCCCTGGACCACAAGGCCGCTCCGGCACAGGTCGGCTACCGGCTCGGCCGACTGCGCGGCAAAGACCTGTGGTGCACCGTCGAGGACTCCTCCCTGCTGATCGGCCCACCCCGCATGGGCAAAGGCCTGCACGTCGTCATCCCCTGGATCCTGGACGCGCCCGGCCCGGTCGTCGCCACCTCCACCCGTCCCGACACCCTGGCCGTGACTATGCGCGCCCGACGCGCCCTCGGACCAGTGGCGATCTTCGACCCGCAACGCCTCGCTGGCCTCCCCGGCGGACTGGCCTGGTCCCCCGTGCGCGGCTGCGAGACACCCCGCACCGCCCTGGTCCGCGCCCGCGGCCTGGCCGCCGGCGCCGGCTTCGGCCGGACGGTTTCGGACTCCGACTTCTGGGCCGGACAGACCGAGACCGCCCTGCGCTGCCTCCTGCACGCCGCCGCCCTGGACAACCGCCGCGCCGTCGACCTGTACCGGTGGTCGCTGAACCCCGTGCTGGCCGAAGACGCTGTGACCATCCTGAACCGGCACCGCGAGTCCGCCGACGGATGGGCCGACGCCCTCGAAGCCTCCATCCACTCCGACGCCCGCACCCGCGACTCCATCTGGCTCGGCGTCCGCCAATCCCTCGCAGCCCTGGCCGACCCCGACGTCCTGGCCGCCGTCGACCCGGCACCCGGCCACGTGTTCGACCCCACCACGTTCCTGCGCGACTCCGGCACCCTCTACCTACTTGCCTCCGCCGTCGCCTCCGGCTCCTGCGCACCCCTGGTCGCAGCCTTCGTCGAAGACATCACCGAGACCGCACGTGCCATGGCCGCCCGCTCCCCCGGCGCCCGCCTCGACCCACCACTACTCCTAGCCCTCGACGAGATCGCCAACCTCACCCCACTGCCCTCACTGCCCTCACTGATGGCCGAGGGCGGCGGCTCCGGCATCACCACCCTGGCCGTCCTGCAGTCCCTGGCCCAGGCCCGCGCCCGGTGGGGTGAGCACGCCGCCGACGCCATCTGGGACGCCGCCACGGTCAAGATCGTCCTGGGCGGCCTGGCCAAGTACCGGGACCTGGACGACGTGGCCCGACTCATCGGCGAGATCGACGAACTCACGGAGACCCGATCCCGCGGCCGCGCGGGAGAACGATCGTCCTCGACGTCTGTGCGCACCGTTCCCGTGATGCCTGCCTCGGTCCTGCGGACCTTGCCGTTCGGCACCGGGATCCTCCTGCTTCGGCAGACCAAGCCGACCGTCATCGACCTCACCGCCTGGACCGGACGACGAGATGTCGACCGGCTGCGCGCCGACCGAGCGGCCGTCGAGACCGCCACCGCCACCGGTACGGCGATCCCCACATGATCAAGATTGCTCTCGGAGCTCTTGGCTTCCTCGCGATCCCCGCCATCGCAGTCCTCGCCACCATCGCCGTGGGGGGAACCGCCAGCGCGTGCATCGCGACCTCGGCCGGCGGGTCGCTCGCCGAGGATGCACCGGTACCCGCAGCGGCGCGGGCATGGGTCGCCGAGACTAGGGCTGCATGCCCGGAACTGCCTGAGACCTGGATCGCCGCCGTCATGGCGCAAGAGTCGGGTTTCCGTCCCGACGCGCACGCTGACGACTCCAACGGCGGCACCCGGGGACTCCTCCAGATGAACGCCTCCGTTTGGCAGGCCAGCTACGGCCAACCCTGGACCGCTGATCTCAACGCCAACGGGACACCCGACATCGAGGACCCCGACATCCACGCCCGCGTCGGCGGCGCGTACCTGTGCACCCGACTCGTCGGCGTCCGCACTATCCGGCAACAGCACCCGGACTGGGCCTCCTCGACCATCCCTGTTCTCGACGCCCTCGTCATCGCCCACAACGCCGGCGAATCACGCCTCGGCAGTTACCCGGCCATCCCTGCTACCACTACCGCCTTCATCCGCAATGTGAACGAGCGCATCACTTGGTGGGCCGCCGACTCCGCGCCGCCCAACTCTGCCGCCGACGGTGCTTCCGCCGCTGCAGCGCTGGCAAGCGACGCGTTGCAGCGCAACTCCAGCCAGAACAACTCTTCGCGCGACCCGGTTGCCGCCGCGCAGATCACCGCCTCCTCGAGCCCGCCGACCGCGTGCGTTCCTGTTGACGTCTCCGCAAACGCGCAACAACTCGCCGCGGCTCTCGTCGAGCGCCTGGAGACCGGTGCACTGGTTGCCGGGACCGGCGCCACCCTCCAGCTTCGTGGCATGGCGGGCGGCACACCAGAGCCAGGATGCGCCGTGAACCTGCGCATATTGCAGGTCATCACGGTCGCCGCGAACACCTTCGACCAGGTCGGCATCTCCTCGCTCAACCGGTTCTGCACGCGGACCATTGCCGGCACCGGCACAGCGTCGCGGCACTGGATCCACGGCGGAGGTCATGCCGTCGACTTCTTCACTCTCAACGGCCGCCCGACCAACGGCGCCGACCCGAACGCACTACGCCTGATCGCCGTCCTCGACCCCCTCATGCCTGAGGCGTCGGAGGTCGGGCAGAAGAACTGCCGGGCGGTCGCTGGGTCCACCGCCAACACCGTCCACATGCTCCAGATCGACGACGGCTGCAACCACCTACACATCGATGTCGACCCCACCAACCCGCAATTACTCGACTCGGAGAAGCCGTGACGTCGGGCAAGAGTCAAGACAACCGGCGCGGAGGCAACGAGCTGGGCGAGTACGCGTCTCCTCGCGGGCTGATTGGCTCCGACGCGCACGATGTAGGCCATGGTGGGTGGTGCTCGCACCGGGGCGCGAGAGGGGCGGAGCCATCGCACAGCGCCCGACCATCCTGATGGACTGCGACCTCGAGTGCAGAAGCAACCCGGGAGAAGCGCAGGACCTCTAGTTCGTTACCGGCCCCGACGTGGGCACGCCGACGACGACGGCCCGACGCGGTCCACGTGAACGCGCGACGCGCAGATTCCAGCTGATGCGAACGTCGTGCGTCAGCTGAGCGGCTTGACCAAATCTTGAGCCTGCTCGCCCGGTCGGGTTGAGGAGCTGCACGCAGAGTTGGTCTTGTCAGCAGGACGCTAGATCGAAGAAGAGGAGTACGCCGTGATGGGATACGGATGGGGAATGGGGGCCGGTGGCTGGATCGCCATGGCTATCTTCTGGGTTGCGCTCATCGCCCTGGTCGCGTGGCTGATTGCGCGAGCACTGCCCAGTGGACGCGAAGCCGATCGTGGCCAGCCAACGGGCATCGAGACTCCTGAGCAGGTCCTCGACCGGCGGTACGCGGCTGGGGAGATCGACAGCGACACCTATCAGGTGATGCGCGTCAACCTCGCCTCGAGCCGCACGAGTGGTCAGGCGGAGGCACGATGAGGCGGGCTGTGCGTTCATGGTGGATCCCGATGCTGGCCACCGTTGCGCTGGTGGGGTCTGGCCTGTCGATGCTCCTCGGCCAGAGTGGCGGGGCCCGGGAACTGGTGGTGCGTGATGGCGCGTCGAACAGCTCCTACGGCTCGATGATGGACGGCCAGCGCCACCGCTCGATAGACGGCCAACGCCACGGCTCGGTGATGGGCGGCCAGGACTCGATGATGGACGGCCAGCGCGGCGGCTCGATGATGGACGGCCAGAGCGAGGACTCGGTGATGGACGGCCAGGACTCGATGATGGACTGCCAGGACTCGATGATGGACGGCCAGAGCGACAGCTCGATGATGGACCGCCAGGACTCGATGATGGACGGCCAGCGCCACGGCTCGATGATGGACGGATGATGCTGGTCGAGGACTCCCGGCTCAGCGGTGAGAGCCCCGTACGAGCGACGGTGACGGGGAAGTGATGTCGCGCCCGCCAGCTGAGACCTCGGAGCCCGTCGGCGTCTCCCCGTCACGGGGTCGGCGCGGGCGGGTGCTCGTCGTGGAGGACGATCCTGCTATCGCGCACCTGGTCGAGGAGTACCTCAGGCATGAGGGCTTCGGCGTCGACGTGGCCATGGACGGCGAACGAGGGGTCGAGCTGGCCCGGGACGCCCGACCCGACGTGATCATCTTGGATTTGATGCTGCCCGGGATCGACGGGATCGAGGTGTGTCGACGGGTGCGGGCGTTCTCCGACGCCTACATCCTCATCCTGACGGCCCGAGGCGACGAGGTCGATCGTGTAATCGGCCTGTCGGTGGGCGCCGATGACTACGTCGTCAAGCCCTTCTCCCCGCGCGAGCTGAGTGCCCGGGTGCAGGCGCTGCTGCGCCGGCCACGTCAGGGACGCGAGGACGAGCAGCCGCTCCGGCGGTTCGGTGCGCTGTTGATCGACTCGGGTGCGCGTGAGGTCACTCTCGACGGCGTCCCGGTGGATCTGACGCGGACCGAGTTCGACATCATCGACACCTTGTCGGCGCGGCCACGGACGGTCTTCGAACGTCTGCAGCTCCTCCGGTCGGTCTGGGGCAGCGACTGGTACGGGGACGACCACGTGATCGACGTTCATGTCGCGAACCTTCGGCGCAAGCTCGCGGACGACCCGGGCGCTTCGCGGTACATCCGCACCGTGCGCGGAGTCGGCTACCGGATGGGTGACGGGGCATGAGCCGGGTCTCGCGGGGCGGTGGTCTGGGTGCTCGTCTGCTGCTCTCCCAGCTCCTTGTCGTTCTCGTCGGCGGGGCCACGCTCCTGACCGTCGCGCTCGGCCTTGCTCCTGCACTTTTCCGCTCCCACCTGGAGGAGGTGGCCGACACCCTCCCTCCGGAACTCGCGAGCCATGTCGACATGGCGTTCGCGCGAGCGACCCTGGTCTCTTTGACGGTGGCTGTCACCGCCGCGACCCTCACCGCCCTCGTGGTGGCCGTCCTGGTCACCCGTCGAGCCGTCCGACCGATTCGCGAGATGTCGGTGGCCGCCACCGCGGTCGCTCACGGCGACTACTCCGTGCGGGTCCAGGAGAAGGGGTTCGGTTCGGAGCTGGTCACGCTGAGTCAGGCGTTCAACGGCATGGCCCAGCACATCGCGAGCACCGAGCGGACCCGCGGGGAGATGTTGCGCGACCTCGCGCACGAGTTGCGCACACCGCTGACCAGTGTGCGGGGATACCACGAGGCGATCGCCGACGGCGTGCTGCCGGCTGACCGTGCGACGTTCGACCGCGTCGATGCCGAGCTGTCGCGGATCGAGCGGCTCGTGGATGACCTGGCCGCCGTCTCGCGCGCGGAGGAGCGAGGCAGCGACCTGCGTCTGCGCCCCGTTCAGGTGGCCGAGCTCCTGGCGGGCGCCGCGCGCTCCGCTTCCCTGGCGTTCCACGGCACCGGCGTTACCGTCCAGGTGGAAGGGGGCGAGGGCGGTTCATGGGTCCTGGTCGACTCGGACCGTCTGCACGAAGCACTGATGAACCTGATCTCCAACGCGGTCCGGTACACGCCCCCCGGGGGGACGGTTTCACTGCGGAGCCGCGCCGTGTCCTCGACCGTGAAGCTCGAGGTCCAGGACACCGGTGAGGGGATCGCGGCTGAGCACCTACAGCGAGTCTTCGAGCGGTTCTACCGCGTGGACCATGCGCGCTCGCGCAGTACCGGTGGCAGCGGCATCGGACTGACGATCACGCGGGCACTGATCCACGCCCACGGCGGGCGCATCCACGCGCAGAGCACCGGCGTGGGCCACGGCACCACCTTCGTCATCACGCTGCCTCGCTGCGCGCCGGCGTCGGGCAACGTCTGACCTGCGCCGATGTTTCCGTCAGCAGCACCGGGCCCGCGGTCCGGTGCCACATCGTCGGCATGCGCGCACCGCGCAGATGAACGGTTGCGGCCGGCGCCGCCATCCGGCCCCTGGGTCGGCGAGCTCTTCTTCACGCGCGTGGTCGCCCCGCTCGGCGTCCGCAGGATCCTGTCTGCGGGTTGGGAGCGAGCGTTCCCAGATCGGGCCGGGTTCAGGGTTCACGCCGCGCAGTTCGCCGTCCATCTGACGCCGGCTCGCTGGTCGTGACCAGCGTCCGTTGCGAACATGAGACCGCCTGCCGCGTGCTTCCGGGCCCGTGGCATCGGTGCCGAACCGACCTTCGCCGCGCCGATCGCCATCCAGCGGCGAAAGCCACACCCGGCACGCACGGCCGAGGATGGCCAGACCTTTGCGGCCGACCGGCACGACCGGCGCCGCTGGCGGCGAACCAATCACCGGACTGAGGATCGCTTACAACGGAGGCCGGTGCGCGTCAGGCCGACATCCCGTTCGTGCGACCCAGTCTCCGAACCGGATCCGCGCCATGGCGAAGCGCTCGTGCCAGGTCAATGCGGCGTCGGCTGGTGAGGTGGACGCGTAGGCGACCTGCCAGGCGAGGTGCAGGGCGGAGAGTTCCTCGACGAGCTCGCTGTGCTGTGCCCAGCACTCGGGCACGACCCGGTGGTCAAGCCGGTACCGATCCTTGAGCCAGGACACCCAGTCCGCGAGCGCTTCCAGCAGTCCTCGCTGGTCGGCGTCCGTGTGCGCGCACCACAGGATCGGCATGGGCGGACCGAATGGTTGGGTCAGAGAAGGTGGTGAACCGTGGCGCATCCTCGGCGCTCCCCTCGTCAGATGCTCAGCGCTGCAGAGTCGGCCGGTGTCGGTGAGATGCCTCGCACGCGCGACGTCGGCGCGAGATGGTCGAGGTGAGCGGCCGTTGCTCCGACTTGCGCGATCCACGCGTCGCGCGCCTCGGGCGCCTCGGGTTCTGGACCGAGTCGCGCGAGCCAGTCGGGCCTGTCTGTCAGCGCCGACGCCGTCAGGGCTTTGGTGCGCTGGGCGATGAGCCCATCGATCTCGGCGAGCAGGGCAAGGCCCTCGGTGCCTAGCCCGCCACCATGGCCGGCTGGTGGGACGTCGCGGGAGTCCGGCGCACGCAGCTGCAGCCACGATGACGCGGAGCGAGCCAACGTGTCGACCAACCCGGGCCCGGAGGCTTCTGCGCTGCTGACTAGCAAACGGAGCACCGGGGCAGGATCTCGGGTGAGGAGAGTGATCCGGTCGAGCGTCGCGAAGAGCTGCCCGGCGGAGGCTGATCGTTCGACGGAGCGCAACTGTTCTGCGCTTAGTCCTGCGTCAGCGAGCGCTGTGGTCCATCGAGCATGGGCGGCGTCGGCGAGCAAGGTGCGTCGGATGGGCTCGAGCCGGCGAAGAGAGAGTGCTTCGTCTTGCCGGGCCACGATCGTCGCCGTAGCGGACAGCTCGGCGCCCGCCGTGGCCAGAACGGTGCGCAGGATGTCGTACGCGTCGAGGGCGGCATGGGAGTCCGGGAGCCCGTCGCAGTCCACCGCGATGTCCTCGACCGCGACGTAGACGTGGTTTTCGTGGCGGCCGCGGGTCATTGCGACGTAGAGGTTCTCTCGGGTCATACCCGCGTGGGCGAGCACGTGCGCGTGCTCGACGGTGATCCCTTGGGCGCGGTGTGTAGTGGTCGCGTAGCCAAGGTCGACGTGGTTGTCGACGTAGTCCGCAGGCAGGACAACGGTGCCCGTCAATCCGTCGTCGTGGCGCGTCTCGGCCTTGGTGCCGATTGCGTAATCGCTGCGGCGCACGACGAGTGCTCCATCGGCCCGGGTGGAGAGCACATCCCACAGGTCGCCGTTGCGCACATAGTGCTCCGGCGCATCGCCGTCGGCTCGCAGCCGGCGGTCGTTGGCTCGGGTCACGATGCGGTCCCCCGTTCCAACGGACACGCCGGATTTCGTGGCGATGCCCTCTGCCTGGACGAGCCCGTCGGCGACACGGTCGTTGTGGGCGCGCTCGTTCAATGCGGCCACGGTCCGGCTGTCCGGGGCGACCAGGATCGCGGCGTGGCCGTCGTCGATGTCGGAAGCCCACGCCGTGTAGGCGTCCTCGAGCATCGCTTCACTGGCGCCGGAGTGGACGCGGCCCTGGTCGATGTAGGTGTCCAGGACGCGGGAGTCGCCGAGTCGAAGGCCGGCGCTGGAAGCGGCTTCCCAGGGCTTGGAGAACCGCCAGAGGGTGCGCAGGTGTGTGGCGCCGGCGCGTTCGGCGAGCAGCGCGAACGCTCCGCCCGCATCGACCGCGGACAGTTGGGCGTGGTCGCCGACCAGGAGCGCTTTGGCACCTGCATCGGTGACTTGCCCGATGAGGGTGTCGAGGGCGAGGGTGCCGGCGAGGGACGCCTCATCGATGATGACGAGCTGACCTGGGTGCAGGCCCCATCGACGCTGTTGTGCGGTCAGCGCGGTGAGCGCCGTGTCGACCGCGCGCAGAGTCGCGCGCTGGATGGGTCCCGCCAGTGCGGTTCGGCGCGCCATGAGTCGGGTGAGCATGTTGCCGCGGTGGACGGCGCCGGCTCCGGCTGACTCGTGCAGCCATTTCGCGGTGTTCTCGCAGTTGATGCCGAGCGCCGCGGCCAGTGTGGCGGCCGCGCTCGAGGAGGGGGCGATCCCGATGACGCTTCCCTGGCCGTGCGTCCGCTCCCAGGTGGTGCGCAGCCCGAGCAGTGTGGTGGTCTTGCCGGCGCCGGCCGGGCCGACCACCACGTCGACGCGCCTTGCCGAGCATGCGACTGTGCGCACCGCGTCGAGCTGATCGTCGGACAGGTCGATGGGCTCCTTCGTCGGTCCGCGAATCGCGCGCGCGTCGCCCAGGACGAGGGCCGTCGGAGCGTCGTGGTCGTCGGCTGCGGCGAGGAGACGTCGTTCGGCATCCAGAATCACCTGGTCGGTGAACCGTGACTCACGAGACCGGTCAAAGACCGAACTTCCATCCGGCCGCGCGTATCGGCCGACCGAGTCGAAGACACGTGGCGCCTCGAGGCAGATGCAGCCGTCAAGGACGGAGTCCGCTACGGCGTTGAGCAGTCCAAGGCGGTCGTCCGGTGTCGCCATGACTAGGCCCTTGGTGACACGGGCCGCTTCGGCCAGCACGTTCCACCTGGTCCAGGTCGAGCGGCGCTCCCGCACCCCGACCAGCACCTGTGCCGCGATGTGCTCCCGGACCGGTGCAGTGATCTCCGCAAGTGTGCGAGCCCGCACCTGCGAGTCGTGAAGGGCCGCGGCGGTCAACGCTTCGGGGGTATGCCCGAAGCGTGTGGTGGCCCGCTGGCGCCAGGACTCGATGAGCTGGCCGAGGGGGTGGACCTGCTTGTGCGGACGTGTGGCCCGGGTGACCTGCTGCCGAAGCCGGGTCACCTCGATGCGGTTCGGTGTTCGTCCGTGGCTGGCACAGAACGCTGCCACGACCTCGGTCATTGCCTCATCGATCTGCGAGGACCGGGCGGAGAACTCCGCGAGCAGCGGATCCTCGACCCCGTCGAGCTCGAACGCGACCGACCGACGCGGACCGCGGTCCCGCCACCCCCAGCGCACCGGCAGCCGACGGACCATCTCGTCGACGAACAACGCCTCGTACGTCTCGGACACCGCCACGACTGCGTGATGCAGGGCGCGCGAGTCCACCGACCGCCAAGCACCGTCCAGGCCTTGCACCTTGTTCGAGACGACCACGTGGGTGTGCAAGTTGGGATCGCCGGCACGTGAGTCCCAGTGATCGAACGCGGCGGCCAGGACTCCCCTCGTCCGCTCCTGGCGGCATCCCGCGTGCCCGGTCCGCGTGAACAGCGCGCTTGTCTCGATCATGTCCATCGCCTGCCCGACAGCAGCGCGGTGGGCATCCAGGATCGCCTGCTGCGTCCGCGGGTCCCCGAGGGCCCACAGAGCCGACGCGGACTTCATCACCGTGAACGTCAGATCGAACCCGGCTATGGTCCGCGGCGAGTCTTTCGCCAGCTCGATCCGGGTAATCGTGTCGATCGCAGACCGTCGGGCGTCTGCGTCCATCGACTCTGGCAGCTCACGCTCACGAGCCGCGATCCGCTCTGCCGGATGCACCACTGTGGGGAACGGTCGCCCCAGCGGCTCCCCCGTCAGCGGGTCGCCGCCGTGCGCAAACAGTCGCGCCAGCGCGTCCTCGACCACCACGGTCCCCGCGGCGATACCTGGGGCCACGCCGTTGCCGTCGGCCCGCCCGAGCCCAGCGAGTCCCGTGCCGAGCCACCGTCCCGGCGGGTTCCCCGACTCCGTGTAGTACGCGATGAGTGGGGTTGCCGAGGTGCGCGCGCAGTCGCCCGAGGCGATGTTCTTCATCAGATATCGATAGCCGGCCCCCGCAGTCAGCCGGTGCATCGTCATCACCACGGGCGATCACCGACCGCCGGTCCGGACTCACCTCGCGTTGCAGGGTTCACACCAGCAGGTAGGCAAAACCGGCTCCAAGACGCGTCATTCAGCCGAGGGACCGACCCGTGGTGCCAGACGAGTCATGGCCCATTTCCTTCCTCACGACCGCCGGCAAGGGGGTAATGAGGGCGCCCCGCGTACGGCCGACGCCAGCACGGTGACCGACATCCGAGCTCGACAGATCGCCCTCGCTCGTGTCGCCGACCTGGCGGACGCCCTCCTCTCGGTCGAGATGACCCTGACTCTTCATGCCGGTCACTCGGGTCCGCGCGAGAGGGGGCCGTCTCAGTCAGGTCGTCGCGGCCGCGCTGGACCTAACGACCGGCAGCTGCTACTCCACCGTGAGGGAGATGGAGTGCTGACCGGTTGCTCCGTCGGGCACGGTGTCGAGCCGTTCGGCCGTCTGCACCTCTCCGGTGGCGTCCGTCGCGCGGACCGTCAGCTGATGTGTGCCCGGAGTGGCGTCCCAGAAGAACGACCACTGCCGCCAGGTGTCGACGGAGGCTTCCATCGCGAGTGTCGCCGGAGCCCAGTCGCCGTCGTCCACCTGCACCTCGACGGCCGTGATACCGCGCTGCTGGGCCCACGCGGTGCCCCCGATCGCGACCTGACCGGCGGGGACCCGGGCGAACGGGCCGGGGACCTCGATGCGCGACGCCGTCTTGATCGGCCCCTTCTCCGACCATCCCCGGTCGGTCCAGTACGCGCGGGCGTCGGCGTACCGGGTCACCTCGAGGTCGACGACCCACTTGGTGGCGGAGACGAACCCGGTACAGCCCGGGAACGACCATGCGCACGGGATACCCGTGGACGGCGGGGAGGGGCTCGTCGTTCATCCCGATCGCCAGCAGGGCGTCGCGGTCGTCCATGAGCGCTGCGAGCGGGGTCGAGGCGGTGAAACCGTCGATGCTGGTGGACAGCACCATGTCGGCGTCAGCGGTCGGCCGGGCCCGGGCCAAGAGGTCTCGGATCGGCAGCCCGAGCCACTTGGCGTTGCCGGCCAGGTCGCCGCCGACGACGTTGGACACGCACGTGAGCGTCACCCACGACTCGACCAGGTCGGCGTCAAGGAGGTCCTGGAAGGAGATCTCGACCTCTTCCTCGACGAGTCCGTGCACGCGCAGCCGCCACGAGTCGGCGTCGACCTGCGGGATGGCCAGTGCCGTGTCGATCCGGTAGAAACCGTCGTTGGGCGTCACGAACGGCTCGGAGCCCGAGACGCCGGACTCCACACCCGCCGGCAGCGCCGCCGCCTTGCGGAACGGGGCTGGGAGGCGCAGGACGCGGCGTGCCGCCTCGACGGTCTGCGTAGCGCTGGCGAGCAGTTGCGCCCCGACGCCAGCCGCGGCAGCGACCGCCGCGGCGAGCAGGGCCGCCGCGAGGAAAGAGCGTCGCCCCAGGCCATGATCAGAGGAGTCGCGGTCAGAGGGCTGCGGCGCGCGTCGACCGGGCAGCCGGGACAGGAGGATCCGCAGGGCGACCAGCCCCACCGCGCCGCCGACGATGCTCGGCACGACGGCGAACGGGCTGGCGCTGGGCCGAGTTGCCGCGGCCGCCGCACCCACCGCCGCCAGGACCAGGACGATGCCGGCTCCGAGCACCCACCGTCGGCGCGCGAGCACTCCCGCGACGGCAGCGACCACCGCGATAACCACGGTCATGCTGATGAGGAGGGCGAGCTTGTCGTTCGTGCCGAAGGTGGCAATCGCGAAGTCCTTCAGCGCCGGCGGCGTCGCATCGATGAAGGCCCCACCGACGGCGATGAGCGGCGCTGCCTGCGGCGAGACGACGACCGCGACGAGCTGCGCGACGGCGAGGGTGGTCGCAGCAGCCAGAATCCCCGACAGGGCAGCCAACAGCGCCGAGATAACCCAGGTTCGTCTCACCGCGCTCATCCGCGGCACCCGCCGTCGACGGGCTGGCTGGTCGCACGGACGGCGGCGCCGCCAGACGAGACGAGCGCGACCTCGAGAGGCGTACCCACAAAAACTCCGTTCCGGGCCGGCCTCACAGGCGCCTCATGTCGGGATGCTGCTGACACCGGGAGTTCGGAACGCGGCTTCGCCCGGATGGGTCCAGATGGACTATTTCCTCGACCTGGCGCGGAGCCTGGCCATCACTGACCGAAGGCCCGTCACCCAAGGGCATCCATGCGGGAGACGAGGGCGACCGCTCCTGGGCCGAACTTCCGCTGCTTGACAACGTTTCGGCGCGTCGGGGCGGCCCGTGCTTACCCCCGGGAGCCGAACCGCGCGGCGCGTGCACGATCTCGGTATTGAGCCCGAGAGCGGCCGCTCGGACTCGCGTCCGCGTCCACCGCACTCTCCCCGGTTCTGCACTGCGGTGCGCTTCGCCGATATCGCTGCGCAATGGGGGTGCATGCCGTCGAGGTCCCGGTGCGGTTGGGGCGGCGAGGCGAGCGAAGGTGACACCCGTGTGCATGGATGACCGCGGGGCCGCGTCGCAGTGGCACACCATCAGCGCCAACCGTCATCCAGAAGACCAACGGGGCGCCCGTCGGGGCTCGTTGCAGGGTCTGGGCTCGCCCTCCTGGCAATGCGGCGGTGGTGAGCGCAACGCGGACGAGAGCGAGTTGTCGAGCTCGGCTCGCCTCGAAGCTATCGCCCTGACAAGACCGCGGTCGTGGGGATGGTGGACCGCTTCGAGTGTTCGACGGCGACCAGCGGGAGAAGTGCGAGCGCGATCACTCCACCACCGAGCGCCAGAGCCGAGTAGCTCGCACCGGCCACGACCAGTCCGGACACAGCCCCGCCTGTTGCCCCGGCGAGGGCGATCAGGACGTCGACCCTCCCCTGCGTCCTGGCACGGTTGGCCGGCGGGACTGCACCCGTGATGATGGCCGTCCCCGCGACCAGCCCGAAGCTCCAGCCGAGACCGAGCAGTCCTAGGGCGACGGCGAGCCCGGCGACCGAGCTGGCGGGGACGAATGCCGCCAGGAGTCCGGCAATGAGCAGCGTCGCGGCGCCGAGCCCGGCGACCACGGCCGAGCCGTATCGGTCGACGAGCCAGCCGGACAGCGGCGACGGCAGGTACATCGAGCCGATGTGCACGGCGATGACCACCCCGGCGGAGGCCAGGCTGTGACCGTGGTGGGCCATGTGGATCGGGGTCATCGTCATGATCGCGACCATCACCAGTTGAGAGATCACCATGACGCTCGCGCCAAAGGCGACGTCCCGTGAGAAGCGGGTCTGCGGAGCATCTGATGCGTCCACGAACGAGACGTACTCGGGTGTATCCGTCGCACGCCGCCGCGCCAGCAGAAGGGGGTCTGGGCGAAGGAGCAGCCCGAGCACGATGCTCGCCGCCCCGTACGCGGCCGCTGCAAGAATGAACGGGCCTGCCAGCATGGGGATCCCCCACACCATCGAGAGGTCGCCCATGACAGTGACGAGATTTGGCCCGACGACCGCGCCGAGCGTGGTGGCGACGAGCACGGTCGAGACGGCGCGGCCGCGTCGCGAAGGAGCGGCCAGATCCGCACCTGCGTAGCGGGCTTGCAGATTCGTCGCGGTTCCTGCGCCATAGACGAGCAGAGCGACGAACAGGAGCGCGACGTTGTCAAAGACTGCTGCGATCACGACGCCGACGCTGCCCACCGCACCGAAGGCGTACCCCGTCGCCAGGCCGACGCGCCTGCCGGACCGCTGCGACAGAGCGCCGACTGCCAGCGCGGCTCCCGCCGATCCCAGCGTGAATAGCGCACTCGGGAGCCCGGACAAGCTGGTGGTGCTCAGCATCTCCTGCGCAAGGAGCGCGCCGACAGTGATGCCCGCGGCCAGGCCGGCGCCGCTGAGGACCTGGGCGATTACGAGGATCGACAGGACCCGTTTCTGTTCTGGTGCGTCCTGCAGGAGCGGCAGGCTCGTAGGGAGCCTCACTGCGCACCGCCGGCGACGGTTTGCACGCCGTCGGAGCGCCACTCGAGCACTCCTTCGTCTAGGAGGCGCGCCGACAGGCCGGCGTCGCTGAGAAGGCGCACGGCGTCGTAGGACATGACGCAGTACCGACCCCGGCAGTACGCCACGACCTCCGCATCTGCAGGGATCTCGGCAAGCCGGTCTGGCAGCTCATCCACCGGGATCGATACGGCTCCCGGCAGGTGACCTGCCTCGTACTCGCCGCGGGGCCGCACGTCGAGGACGATGACACGCCCGTCTGCGGCAGCCTCCAGGAGCTCCACTCGGCTCATGAGCTCGACGTCGTCGGGCAGGTAGCGAGCCTTCGCGTCACGAACTTCGGGTCGGTGATGCTCGGCGACTCGGGACATCGCAGTCACCAGCTCCGCCACGTCATCGCCCGCCATGCGGTAGATGACTCGCGTGCCCGCGCGCCTGGAGACCACCAGCCCGGCGTCGCGCAGCACCTGAAGGTGTGCCGATGCCGTAGTCAGGTTCAGCCCGGCGACGGAGGCGAGCTCCTGCACAGCCCGCTCGCTCTGGGCGAGGAGCTCCAGCATCTCCAGGCGCTTGCCACTGGAGAGCGCCTTGCCGGTTCGCGCGAGTGCGTCGTAGAGCTCAGACTTGGTCACACTTCTCCAATATTCCAATGAATAGTGGAGGTTACCTCCTGGAGGTCAGCTCTGTCTCGATGTTGAGCGGGGCATCAGTGCATCATCAGCCAGTCGTCGAGGTACTCCCGCACTCCGGTCGGGTCACCGCCGCCGCGGTACGCGACGTACCCGTCGGGGCGGACCAGGAGGTGCCCGGACTTGGAGCCGTCGACCCCGAGAAGCCGGTGCGCCCACCCCGTGGCGTCGTGAAGGACGTGCGGGGCCGCGACCTTGCTCAGGCGGTGGATTGCGACCTCGCCGGGTCCGCCGCCCAGAGAGCGCTCGACGCCGAGGCGCGCGGCGTCGGCGGGCCCATGGACGATCAGGTGGAACCCACGACCTGCGGTGGCTTCGTGCAAGGTCGTCGGCCGGCCGTCGAGCGTCAGCGGCGCGTCCGGGAGGCGGTCGCCCGCGCGGACGGCGCGGCCGACGGCTCCGTGCCCGTCTACCGAGAGTGGGCTGCGCCGGTAGCGGATGGCAAGCTCGGAGATCGTCCGGAACGCCAGAGCGCGCCCCACGCGGATGCGCACCAGGAGCGGGAGCACCGCCGGGGCGATCCGGGTGCGGGCGAAGACGACGGCGGCGTGGGTGGACGTGGCGATGGTGAACGCGCGGTCGGTGAAGCGCAGCACCGTGCGGCCGATCGGTGCCCGCTCCGACTCGTAGGTGTCCAGCAGTGCGGGTGCGCCCCGTCCGGAGGTCACGAGTGCGAGCTTCCACGCGAGGTTCACCGCATCCTGGATCCCGGTGTTCATCCCTTGCGCACCCGCTGGGCTGTGCACGTGCGCGGCGTCACCGGCCACGAACGCTCGACCGGCGCGGTACTGGGAGGCTCCGCGGTTGTGCAGTCGGAAGTTCGTCATCCACATGGGGTCGCGCAACCGGACTCCGCCACTCGTGTAGCGGTCGGCGAGAGCCTGAACCTCGCGCAGGTCGACGGTGTCACGGTCGCTCCCGGACTGACCAGGCGGGCGCATCGCCAGCATCCGCCAGGTCGAGGGGCTGCCGAGCGGGAAGAAGAAGAGCATGCCCTCCCCGCCGAGGAACGCGTGAGCCGCGCCCCGCTGGATCCCATCCGCCTCGAGGTCGGCCAGGACGAACGTCTGCGGGTAGGCGCTGCCGGTGAAGCTGATCCCGGCCTCGCGGCGCACCGCGCTGCGCGACCCGTCACACCCGACGACGTACTGCGCCTCGATGACCTCCTTGCGCCCGGACTCGTCGCGCACCGTGCACCTGACGGCATCGTCGCCGTCCTCGAACGAGACAAGCTCCACCCCGCGCTCGAGCGGGACACCGCGGGCGTCCAGGTCCTGACCGAGCACCGCCTCGGTCTCCGCCTGCGAGAGGAAGAGGAGGAACGGGTATCGCGTGTCCGTGGCTCCGATGCCGAACAGCGGCACGCGCACGACCTTGCGGGGGAAGTGGATCTGCACGTCAACCGCGGGGTTGCCGCGCCGGAGCAGCTCGTCGGTCACGCCCAACGGGGCGAGGACCTCCAGGGTCCGCGGCTGGATCGCCAGCGCCCGGGACTCGTGTACACGGTCGTGCCGGCGGTCGACGATCCGTACCCGGACGTCCCGACGGGCCAGCTCCGCCGCCAGGGTGAGTCCGGTCGGACCCGCCCCGACCACCAGCACGTCGACGGCAGCCGACCGTGGCGGTGCGCTCACTCTCGAAACCTAGCGCGGCCCACCTGAGATGTGACTGATAGTCCCTCGTCGTCGATCCCCGACAGTCATCAGCGGGCGGCTGAATCCGGCAGCTCGAGGCGCCGTTTGAGCAGCTGGAGGTTCGCCGGCATCTCGGCCGCGGCCTGGCGTCGAACGACGAGCGGAACCAGCAGCCGTCCGATGCCGTGCCCTTCGAAGTCGACGTTGATCGTTAGTCGAGTCAACGCCGGCGCCAGGGGTTCCACCGTCAGGTCGACAACGGCTCGGATGGGACCGTCGATCCCGCGCACTCCCCAGTGCTCGGCGGGGCGGATGTGCGTGACCTCGGACGTGCTGTCGCGAGTCGCGCCGCCGATGCGCCGGGCCGTCCGACATCTCGCTCCCACCTCCGGGATGCCGGGCTGCTCCAGCTCGCCGCTGACGACACCTTGCTGCCACTCGTAGAAGCGGGTCGGATCGGTCGCGTAGTCGAACACGTCGGGCGCGCTCCGCTCGACCTCGACGGAGACGGTGATGGCGGACATGTCAGCGTCCTCCCGCGAGCAGGTCGGTGAACCGGGTCAGGTACACGGGCCAGCCCTCGTCGTCCGCGACGCCCTCGCTGACGGCGGACCATCCCGCTCCGTGCCGGTCGAGGTGGCGGTGCTTCAGCTGCACGCACGTGCGACCGGCACTCTCGGACACGAAGGTGACCTCGACCTCGCTGGTCCGGGTGGGGTCGGGCTCGAGCTGCCACTGCGGGCTGATGTCCCAGGTGAACACGACGCGGTGCGGCGGCTCGAAGGCCAGGACGCGAGCCCATCGGCATACCGACCCGTCGACCCCCCGGTCGTAGATGTGCCCGCCAACCCACGGTTCGAACACCGTCTCCTCGATCGCGACCTGGAGCAGGTTGTGCTCGGCCGGTTTGAAGTCCCCAAAGCGTGCAGTGAAGACCGCGAACGCCTGGTCGATCGGGGCGTCGACGGTGACCTCCCGCAGGACTGCGGTCTGCGGTGCTGAGCTCATTGCTCCTCCTCCGACGGTTGCTCGACTGCGCCGGCGTAGCCGGACAGAGCGCGCGTCCAGTACGTCTCCAGCTGGTCGCGGAGGGCACCAAGCCCCTCGGGGCTGAGCCGGTACACGCGCCGCGAACCCGCGGCCCGATCGGTGACGAGCCCAGCGTCCTTCAGAACCTTCAGGTGCTGTGAGACCGCGGGCCGGCTGATCGGCAGCTCGGCCGCCAGCTCACCCACCGCGCGCGGGCGGTCGGCCAGACACTCGATGATCGCTCGCCTGGTCGAGTCGCCGAGAGCCTCCCAACTCGCCGCCGACCCGTAAGTAGCCACGAACGGTAAGTTACGACTTACGGCCGGTCAGGTCAAGGGTCGTGGCGTCGGCGAACCTGGTCGATGGTCCCCCACCGGCCTGCAGGTTCGGCTGCCAATATGGGGACGATCACGCACCGCTCCTCGGTGACGGGGCTTCGGCGCGCTCGTACCTCCGCAGCGGCCGCGCTGGTCAGTCACGGCGAATCGGGACCGAGCCCTCTGCGCTGACCTGTTCCGAGCACTCAGCCGGCGACTCTTGCGTCGCGAGTGGACAGCGCCGTGAGCGTGCGTTCGAGCTTGCGCCGCGGCAGGCGGCCCGCGGAGAAGTAGACATCGTCGACAAGGACGAGTGGTGCGAGCGGTGGACGGTGCCGTGCGACGAGGTCGCGCCCAACATCGGAGTGCGCGTCCAGCACGTCGACCTCGATTGGGTGGTCCTTGGCAAGTTCGGCAAGCACCGCGTTCGCCTCGTCACAGAGTGGGCACGCCGACGTCTGGACGACGGTGATCCGCACCGGCGGACGAAGTAGAACAGGCACGGGCGCTCCCTGGCCTCTCGCTGACCAATCCAGTGTCACCCAACGCCCTCGAACGATTGCGCGCGATTCGATCAAGGTTTGATGAAACCGTCGTCCCGAGCTGGCCGGTGCTCGGGATGATCGACGACCATGCTCGCGCCGCCGGGTAGCGGACGATCGATCACGAGACCGCCTGGTGTTGGCTGCCTCCGTAGGCGGCTCGTAGTCCGACTGCGACTCCAGCTACAGGCCGAGAAGTGGTCGCGGGTTCACGGTCGACCCGTTGACGTAGACCTCGAAGTGCAGGTGGCAGGCACCGGACAGGCCCGTGTTGCCGGAGTAGCCGATGAGCTGACCCTTGGCGACGCGCTGCCCTGCCCCGACGACCGAGCGGGTGAGGTGGTTCGAGCTGCTCATCAGAGCGTTCCCCTGGACTGTCCCGTAGTCGAGCATCACCTGGTTGCCGAACCCGTTACGCCACTGGGACCAGAGCACCGTCGCGTCACGCGGCGCGTACAGGGGGGTGTTGCACCCGGTGCGCAGGTCGATCCCGGCGTGCAGCCGCACGTAGCCCAGGATCGGGTGCAGCCGCATCCCGTACTCCGACGTGACGTACATCGGGTTGATCGAGGTCGGGTTGCCGAACAGAGCTCCAGAGACGGACCCCGACGGCGGTTGCACAGGCGTCGGCGGAGGTGGGGGTGGTGGCTCTCGGCCGGCCGCTTCTGCCGCGGCTCTCGCGGCAGCCTCGGCGGCGGCCCGTGCCGCTGCCTCGGCAGCCTCGCGGGCGGCCCGTTGCTCGGCGATGATCGCGACGAGGTCGCGCTCGATGGCCGCCTGCTGGGCGTCGATCTCGGCCTGCTCGGTCTCGGCCTGGGACTTGAGCGCCGCGATCACGTCCCGCTTGGCGCTCTGATCCGCGATGAGCTGGGTGATCTCGTCCTCGTGCGCCTGTGCGACGCTCCGGGCCTCGTCGGCGGCGACAACCTTGGCTTCGGCCTGCTGCTTGAGCTCGGCCACGCGGTCGGTGACGGCGCTCAGGCGGGCCGCGCTGTTGCGGTTGGTGGCGTCCACCTCGCGCAGCTCGTTCAGGATCCGCGACTGACTAGCCAGGGCCGCGTCGACGAGGCGGGCGTTGTCGAGGAAGTCGGTGGCGTTCTCGGCGTCGAGCATGACGTCCAGGGCGGAGAGACCGGGTCCGCCGCGGTAGGCCTCGCGCGCCATAGCACCCAGGGCGTCACGAAGCTCGGCCTCGTCGGCACGGTCAGCAGCGATGGTGGCCGTCAGGCTGCCTCGAAGGTCGGTCGCGTCCTGCAGTCGGCTGGCGACCATGGCTGCCTCACGCTGGGTCGCCTCCAGGGCGGCGCGGGCAGCTTCCAGCTCGGCCTGTGCCTCGGGAAGGCGTGCTTCGGTGGCCTGGAGGTCGAGGGCCGCCTGACTCAGCTCGCTGCTGAGTCCCTCGATGGACGCCTCCAGCTCCTCGGCGCGTCGCTCGGCGGCGGCACTGCGGCGCTCCGCTTCTGCGCGGCGGTCGTCGATGCCGTCGGCGTAGCTCGCCCCTCCGGTACCCATCAGGGCGATCACGGCGGCGAGGAGAACCGCACCCACCCGCCGCCTGAGGCGACGGGTGGACACGGCGGAAGGGGGCGGCGGCGTACCGCGAAAGCGCGTCGACATGTGCGGGGTGGCCGGGATCGGGAGCAGGGTGTCAGGCTCGGCCGCCCGCAGGCTACGTGCGCGATGTCGCGCCCCGAGGGCATGACACGCGACAGCGACCTCTGGTTCACCCCGGTCGGCATCCGATCGCTCCCGATCAGGCGGGAGTTGGGTGCTCCTGATCTCGGTCCTGGCCTCTCGCACCTCGGGCGTGGCACGCGCCTCGCCCTTCGTGGCTCTACCCACCGACGCCCTCGCACGAGGCGCCGGGCTCGGGGGCTTGCTCTCCCTGGAGGTAGCGGGTGAGGAACGGCTCCAGTCGCGCGTCGTCGACAGAAGGGAGCTCCAGTCGGACGCCCCAGGCCGTGGCGACCAGCGGTGCCGCCAGTCCTTCGTAGGGGCTGACCAGCAGGTAGGGGTTCGCGTCAGCCAGTACGCGCAGTCTCTCCGCTCCGGCGTCGCCGAGGCCTGGCCGGTAGGCGATCCACACCGCGCCGTGCTCGAGGGAGTGCACGGCATTCTCGTCTCGGATCGGCTCGCTGTAGAACCCGCAAGTCTGCGGGAGCGGATCGTGGTCCCCGCCGACGGGGGGCAGCAGCCTGCCCTGCTCGGCCGGGTCCTCGAGTGCGGGCGTGGGCTCGGCGGTCGGCTGGGTGACGTCCGCGTACTGCACCTCTCCTTCGACGTGCGTGGCCGCCGACACCGGGAGTTCCTGCTCACCCTCGATGGGGGCGCTCGCCACGGCCTCGACGGCATCATTGCGCCGCTGCTCGTTGGTGAGGATGACGACCGTGGGAATGATCAGTGCGAGCAGCGTTGCGGCCACGATCCCGACGATGAGCACCGTCCGACGGCGCTCGGCGCGCCTCTGGGCGGCTTGGAGCTGCAGCAGGCGTTCCTTGCGGGCTGCTCGGTCGTTCGAACGCTTGCCGTCCGGGCTCACGTGGGCTCCTAGGTGTTGTGCTTCGGGGCCCGCGCCACACGCGTTCGGGTCTCACCGAAACGGCGCCCGCGGTCGGGCATGCCCACGATGGGCCATCGGCAAGGCGTTTTCGCTTGCCGAACGACGAAGATTTGCTGAAGACGCGCGTCCCGACGGAACCCCTGCTCGCGCAGGACTGCACGGAGTTGGCGTGCGGTATTCAGGGCGAGCCGAGCGCTCGGGATCCGGGCCGCGCCTGCAACCCGCGTCAAGGGCTCCGGCCGGCGGCGGACGCCTGCCACGCTCAGGAGCCGTCGGCCAGTGCCTCGACACCAGGGACGAACTCCCAGTGCCAGGGCTCGTATGGGCCGTCTCCGCCCCGGTGCGCCCAGTCGGGGTTCGCCCACCCGTAGACGGGCCCGACGTCATGTAGCCACCTCCCCCGCTCCCCGGCGTACGCCTCCGGGCACAGGTCGACCGCGAGGCCCCACCCGTGATTGCTCTGTCCGGCAGGTGCCGCCAGGCCACCCTTCTGGGAACGAAGAGCTGCCTGTTCCTCAATGGTGCGATACCCGGACGACAGGCAGATCGGCTCGCCGAACCGGGCGGTGTAGGCGGAGTTCAGGTCGGTGATGGTCGCGACCGCGTCCGCACGGTCCCTGTACGGCTTCTGCCACAGGTCGCACAGGTCGGACTTGGCCAGGCGCCCGTTGCTCCCGCGGCCGCTGAAGATCCCGGTGCAGTCCGGCAGCTCGGTGCGGTCGGCCATCCGCGACGCGGCGACTCCGCCTTCGCGAGGGTTCTCAGCGCTCAGCAAGGACGCCGGCGGAGTCAGAGAGTCTGGAGCGCTCAGCACCTGCACGGTCGTGGGTCCCGTAACCACCGGAGCGGACGCTTGGGCAGGACCCGGATCCCCCCACGGTTGCATTGCAACGAACACAGCCACCATCGTCGCGAGCAATCCGACCCTCACCAGCGACGCAGGGTTTCGGTTCCGAGCGACCCGCGTGCGAACAGATCTACGGTCCTCGTGGCGCAGAGAGCGCCGCGTGGGGAGCGGCCCGTCCCTGAGCGACGAGCTCACGCGGCCGTCCGTCGGGCCGAAGCGGTGACGTCATCGATCTCCGGCCAGCGCTTCGTGGTCGTCATGGCCCGCCAGTCTCTTCACAGGGATCGGCCGTGGCGGCCGTGCGCGACGGTCGCGCCTCTTCGATCATCGGCGTGGATGACGAACTCCTGCCTGCGACGCCGTCAAGGTTCCATGAAGATGCCCCATCGCGGCCGCTTCTGGGGTCGGCGAAGCGCTGCCACGACAGCCTCCGCCTGAGTGTTCCTCGCAGCGCTGGGAAACAGCCAAAGAGAATCACCAAGGGATTGCTGCCGGGACGACTAAGGCGACACCTGGCCCGCGGGCCCCTTCGACCTGTCGATGACGAGCGGCTCGAGGGTGGCGGGCACGGGCGCACCTCCAGGCCCGCCCTGATCGAGCCAGTTCGCCAGCGCGCCGGTCAGCTCATCACCCGCGACCCGCTCCAACCACACAGGGCGGCCCGATCGGCGCCGCCCAGATCGCGCAGAACGGGCGACGATGACGTCGCCGCGATTGCACTCGTCGAGGCAATCGGCCAACGTCAGGCGCGCGACGCCGAGCGAGTCGAGCTCTCGGAGTCGTGCGAGCTGGCCGCCTTCACGCTCGTCAGCGTCGCCCAGAGTCTCGCCCACGCACAGGGAGCACGCTGTCAGGCCGGGCTTGGACGGCCGAGGCCCCATGCCACCTCCACTGGGAGGTACAGGCCGCAGTGAAGTGTCGAGATTGCCGGGCAACGGACCGTCAGCCCACTCGGATGAAGATCGGGCTGGACTGCCAGATCTCCCTGATCTGGATCGTCTTGCCGGGGCGGGGGGCGTCGACCTGGAGTCCGTCACCCGCGTAGATCGCGATGTGGCCTGGGGACCAGACCAGATCGCCGGGCTGCGCGTCGGCGCGCGAGACGACGGTGCCGACGTTGCGCTGCGCGGAGGAGGTGCGCGGCAGCGAGATGCCGACCTGCGCGAAGACGTAGGACGTGAAGCCGGAGCAGTCGAAGCCGTCGGGGGTCGAGCCGCCGTAGACGTAGGGCACCCCGACGTACCGGGCGGCGATCTCGACGATCGCGTTGCCGTTGGCGCTCGCCGGCACGCCGACCGTGGGCTCGGCGGTCGCTGTCGCCGCGGCCGGTGCGGCTGCGCGCTCACGGGACCGAGAAACCTGCGGCTCCGGCTCAGGCTCCGGCGCGGGGGCCGGCGCAACGGCGGTCACGGCGGGCGCCTCGAATGTCCATTCGACGTTCGAGGGGGCAACCACCTGCTGCTGGAGAACCGCGCGGGCGTCCTGCGTCAGTCGCGCGGTGTCGACCGAGCCGCTGAGCGAGCCGGCTTCCGAGGTGCGCGCCGCGAAGGCGGGGGTGCCGGACATCGACATGACGAGGCCGGAGGTGATGACGGCGGCTGCTGATCGTCTCCCGGCCGTCACCATGCCGTCGGCGGATGCCGCGGCGAGGTCGTCGAGGGCAGTCAGCGGGCGGCGGGCGGCGCGGTGGCGTGCGGGCATGGATGTCCTCTCGGACGCCTGCGAGGTGAGCTGTCGGGTTCGGGAGAGAGTCGCCCGGCCAGTGGTGCTGGCTTCACCCCAAGGACGCTGCTGGAGCGTCCACGATCTTGGTTCCCCCGTCCCTGCCATCGATGATCTGCGGAGCCTTCGGGCGGTGGCAGGGCTCGGCGCCCACCAGAAGACCGTGCCAGGGGTGTCCCGGCTCCGACGATGGTAGGCATCGATCCGGTCGGGTCCGGCCTTCACCTGCCTGACTTCATGAAACCTTCATCGGAATTGGACGAACCGACAGTCCGCGAGCGTCAGAAATCCTCGGGTCTGACCCTGTTCGCGCTCAAGAGGCCTCTTCCGTCGGTTGCCGGCGACATAGCCCGACAGCGCTCAGTCTCTGGCTGTGGGGGGCGAGGACGGACTGCTCGGCGTGCGTGAGTCAGTCGGTGAACGTGGATCCGCTATCGACGGATCGCAGGAGAGCGCCTTCGATGACGACAAGGATCTCGAGCTGGCCATCGGGCTGGGCGCGGGCAGTGACTGCTTGGGGTGCTTGTCCTACAGTCCCGCTCTGGACCCAGGTCGCTCCCGCGTCGGTGCTGAGAAAGACGCCGCCATCAGGTGCGACCCCGACGACGGTCTGGTCGTCGGGGAAGAATGCGAGCTGCAGCAGCGGCGATTTCGCGACGACGTTCCATGTGTTGCCGCCGTCGGTGGAACGTGCAGGCCCAGACTGGCTTGTGACCAGCAGCGTCGTGCCGTCCGGCGAGGCCGCGAGGGCGAAGGTGGCAACGGGAGGTTCCAGGCTTGTCCAGGCCTGCCCGTCGGGCGTACCGAGCACTGCGGCTCCGTCGAAGCCGATGATGCCAGCGTCAGACGCAGTGAGGCTGTGGAAATCGGTCTGACCTTCGCGCGAGAGGGTCGACCACGTCTCGCCGGCGTCGGTGGACTCGATCAGTCCGACCGGGTTGGCCATATCCACGCCAGCCCCTGGGTGGCCGGAGGAGTAGAAGTGGTCGGGGCCTGCGGCGGTGAAGCCCATCAGGTCGATCACGGGGCCAACTCGGGCGGGCCCGGCGTCGTCATAGCGGAACAGTCCATCGTGGGTGGCCAGGTACACCTTGTCGTCGGCGGGGTTGAACGCAATGCCATGCACGTGCTCGCTGGGCAGGCCTTGCCCGCCCGATGCTTGCGCCGTGCTCCCAGCCTGCCCGGGTAGGGGTTCCGAGCAACCGGCCAGAACCAGCACGATGGCAGCCGTCGACAGGGCACCTCGGCTGACTCGGAAAGTCGGCGATGGGGTGGGCATGGCAGGCGTCTCCGTTCGTTCGGAGGAGCTACGGGCCGGGGTTCGGGTCAGACGGCGGTGACAGACGAAGCACTCGATGGGTCTTGAGCGGTCTGGTCCATCTGCTGCACAGCGCCGTGGGCGGTTCTGAGACGCCCCGGCTCGGCCGGGTTCGCTCTGTCACTGATCCCGCGGCTGTTGCTTCCCCGGTCCATGCAGCGCGGCTCGCCGGCTGGTGAACTCGGCTTCGTCGATCTCACCGCGAGCGAACCGGTCCGCAAGCACGCTGTCGGGACTCGGGAGCGTGCGATCAGAGCCCCCCGGAACCTGCTGGGTGCCGGAGGCGCTGCGCACGATCCAGACGACGAGCGCCGCGACCAAGCCCCAGAAGACCAGCATCATCAGCGCCATCGTCACCCAACCACCAGCGCCCCATCCGCCGTGTCCCCACCACATCATGACGAACCACCTCTCGGTCGTGAGGCCAGGCGCGAGCACCGACCTCCCCGTTTCACGCTGCGCCGGCCCGACCTGTCCACGTAGGGACGAACGTCCCGAACTCGGTTCAGAGACCGGCCAGCAGGTTCTGCATCTCGGTGATCTCCGCTGTCTGGGCGTCGATGATCGTGCCGGCAAGGGACATCGCGTCGGGGTTCGAGCCCTCGGCCTTCTCCTGCTCGGACATCTCGATGGCGCCGCGGTGGTGCGCCACCATGCGCTCAAGGAACGCCCGGTCGAACTCGGCACCCTCGAGTGCGTCGAGCTCCTCCATGACCTCGTCCTGGCTCATGCCATCCATGTCCATCCCGCCCATGTCCATGCCGCCCATGCCCATGTCGTGCCCGGACTCTTCGCCCCAGCTGGTGAGCCAGCCGGTCATCAGGTCGATCTCGGGGCCCTGTGCGGCCTGGATTCGCTCGGCAAGAGCCTTCACCTCGGGGGTCGAGGCTCGTTCGACGGCGAGGCCAGCCATCTCGATGGCGCCCTGGTGGTGGACGATCATCAGCTGCGCAAACTGGGTGTCGGCGTCGTTGTGGGTCGCCGCCGCGCTCTGCGAGCTCTCTCCCGTGGTCGGGGCGTCGCCCGAGTCCGCGCTGTTGGAGCAGGCCGCCAGGGTGATGGCTAGGGCGACGGCTGTGGCGGCGGCGGTCATTCGACGGCGCATCGGGTTCATCTGTCTGGTCTCCCTCGAGCGGTTGCGAGCGTGTAGGCCATCTACCTTGGCTCGTGACGCTGTCGCTAGGGTCGTCGTTGCATCAAGGTTTGATGAAGGTCGACGATCGAGGTGTGCGCTCCGTAACAATGGGCCTGGTGATCAGCCCAGCACCGAGCGTGGCACTACGTCGCGCCGTCGTCGTCGACGACGAAGAGCCGCTCGCCAACGTCATCGCCGGCTACCTGGAGCGCGACGGCTTTGAGGTGCACCAGGTCCACGACGGGGCCGAGGCTGTCCCACTGCTGCGCGAGGTCGACCCGGATCTGGTCGTCCTCGACCTGGGCCTCCCGGGTCTGGACGGTGTCGAGGTGTGCCGGCAGCTGCGGACGTTCTCGGACTGCTACGTCATCATGCTGACCGCGCGCGCCAAGGAGGTCGACACGCTGCGAGGGCTCAGGGTCGGGGCGGACGACTACATGACCAAACCGTTCAGCCCCCGCGAGCTCGTGGCGCGAGCGAACACTCTCCTGCGACGGCCTCGCCGCGCTCCGGCGCCCGTCATCGAGGCGTCCCCCGTCATCGTGATCGGATCGCTCACCCTCGATCCGGAGAGCCGCGAGGTTCGCGTCGGCACCGAGCAGATCCTGTTGACGCGCACGGAGTTCGACGTGCTCGCGGCCCTCGCGCGCCGCCCGAAGACCGTGTTGAGCAGGAGGTCGCTGATCGACGAGGTCTGGGGCCCCGGGTGGGTGGGCGACGAGCACCTGGTCGACGTGCACGTGCTCCACGTCCGCAAGAAGCTGGGCGGCCAGGCGGAGCGACAACGGTTCATCCGCACGGTCCGCGGCGTTGGTTACCGCATCGGTGCGGGCACATGAATCGCGAGGTCCCGCGCCGGGCGGCTCGGTGGAGCCTGGCCACTCGCCTCCAGGTCGGAAGCGTGCTCGTCCTCACGGTCGGTGCGCTCACGGCGGCCACGGTCGTCGCCCTCGTCGGCCCTCCTCTGTTCCACGAGCACCTGATGCACGCCGACCTGCGGGACCAGGACGAAGCGATCCTGCACGCGGAGGAGGCGTTTCGATACGCCAGCGCCATCGCACTCGCCGTCGCCATCGCAGCGGCCGCTCTCGCATCGATCGCGGTCAGTCTGGTCTTCACGCGCCGGATCGGCCGGTCTCTGTCGTCGCTGTCGGACGCGGCGGCACGCGTCGGCTCTGGTCGGTACGACGCCCGAGTCGCACCACCGGAGATGGGGCCGGAGCTCGACGAGGTCGCCGTCTCTTTCAACCACATGGCCGAGCGGCTCCAGGACAGCGATCGACTGCGTGAACGCCTGTTGGCTGATGTGGCGCACGAGGTACGCACCCCGGTCGCCACGATCACGGCCTACCTCGAGGCGGTGGAGGACGGCGTTCGCCCTCTCGATGCCACGACTATCGAGCTGCTTCGGGAGCAGGCCTTGCGTCTGACTCGGATCTCCGAAGACCTGGCCGCGGTCACCCAGGCCGAGAGCGGTGACCTGGAGCTCGAGGTCCGCGCAACCGCGCCCGCCGACCTGGTCAGCTCCGCTGTGGGTGCCGGCCGCGAGAGGGCCGCTGAGAGCGCAGTCCATCTGGAAGGGGATGTTCAGCAGGACCTGCCTGGGCTGGAGGTCGACCCGCTGCGCATGGCTCAGGTCCTCGACAACCTCGTGAGCAACGCGATCCGTCACACGCCCGCGGGCGGGCGTGTGACGGTCGCTGCGGGGCGTACGTCGGACGGCGGGGTCCGCTTCTCCGTGACCGACACGGGCGACGGGATAGCCAGCGAACATCTCCCGCACGTCTTCGAGCGCTTCTACCGGGTCGACACGGCCCGCGATCGCGGGCACGGCGGTTCGGGCATCGGACTGGCCATCTCCCTCGCCCTGGCCCACGCCCACGGGGGCACGATCACCGCCGCGAGCCCTGGCCCCGGCAAGGGGAGCACCTTTACCGTCCTGCTCCCCCGCTGACTGCTTCCTTCACGATCGTGGGCGTGAGCTCGCGGGTCCCCGGTGCCGCGGGGAGGGGCAGCCGCTTGAGCAGCAGGGCGTTGACGGCGACGATCACCGAAGATCCGGACATCGTCAGGGCGGCAATCTCGGGGCTCAACGACACCCCGAGCGACGGGTAGAGCACGCCTGCGGCGATGGGGAGCGCGAGCGCGTTGTAGCCGATCGCCCAGCCCAGGTTCTGCCGCATCTTGCGCAACGTGCCCCTGCCGATCCGCAGCGCGATCGCCACGTCGAGCGGGTCGGATCGCATCAGGACGACGTCCGCGGTCTCGATCGCGACGTCCGTGCCGGCGCCGATGGCGATCCCGAGGTCGGCCCTGGCCAGGGCGGGGGCGTCGTTGACGCCGTCGCCCACCATCGCGACCTTGCGTCCATCGGCCTGCAGGCGGGCGACCTGGTCCGCCTTGTCCCCCGGCAGCACTTCGGCCACGACGGTGTCGATGCCGAGCTGGCCGGCGATGCGGCGGGCGGTCGCTTCGTTGTCGCCGGTCAGCATGACCACCTCGATGCGCGCCTCGTGCAAGGCGGCCACGGCTGCGGCGGCGGTCTCGCGGACGGCGTCGGCCAGTGCGATGACGCCGACCAGTCGTCCGTCGACCGCGACGAGCACGGCGGTCCTGCCCGACTGCGCGAGCTCGTCGCGCCGTGCGGACAGTTCCCCGAGCGTCACAGCCTCGGCGGACATCAGCCTCTGGTTGCCGACCAGCACCCGGTGACCGTTCACCGTGGCGCCGGCGCCGTGACCGGGGACGTTCCGGAAGTCGTCGGCGGTGAGCACCGCGGCACCGAGGTGTACGGCATGCTCGACGACGGCGCGTGCCAGTGGGTGCTCCGACTCGCGTTCTACGGCGGCCGCCAGTGCGAGGACCTCCAGCTCGGGCAGGTGGTCGACGATCAGGTCCGTGACCTCGGGCTCGCCCTTGGTCAGGGTGCCGGTCTTGTCCATCACGACGGTGTCGATGCGTGCCGAGGTCTCCAGTGCGGTCGCGTTCTTGAACAGGACGCCGCGGCGGGCGCCCAGCCCGGTGCCGACCATGATGGCGGTCGGTGTGGCAAGGCCCAGGGCGTCGGGGCAGGTGATCACGACCACGGTGATGGCGAACAGCATCGCGGTGGGCACGCTGGCCCCGGCGAGGGTCCAGGCGAGGAAGGTAACGGTCCCGCCGACGAGGGCGACGAGCACGAGCCAGAACGCTGCGCGGTCGGCGAGCCGTTGGCCGGGCGCCTTGGAGTTCTGCGCCTCCTGGACCATGGCGACGATCTGGGCCAGGGCGGTGTCCGAGCCGACCTTGGCGGCCCGCACGCGGAGGGCCCCGGTGGTGTTGATCGACGCACCGATCACCTGCGACCCGGGAGCCTTCGGCACCGGCAGGCTCTCTCCGGTAACCATCGACTCGTCGACCTCGGACTCCCCCACCTCGACGACCGCGTCCACGGGGACCTTCGCTCCGGGCCGCACGAGGACCAGGTCTCCGACGACCACGTCAGCCGTGGGGACCTCGACCTCGGATCCGTCGCGCAGCACGACGGCTGTGTCGGGAGCGAGCTCGAGCAGTGTCCGGACGGCGTCGTTCGCGCCGCCCCGGGCTCGCATCTCGACCCAGTGGCCCAGCAGGACGAAGGTCGTCAGGACCGTGGCGGCCTCGTAGAAGACCTCACCGCCGCCGGTCAGGGTGATCCACAGGCTGTACAGCCACCCGGTGCCCACACCGACGGCGACCAGCACCATCATGTCCAGCGTCCGCGCCCGCAGCGCCCGGTAGGCGCCGTCGAAGAAGATCCACGCGGAGTAGAAGATCACCGGCAGCGAGAGCAGCAGGCTGAACACGTCGTCGCGCAGGCCGAACGGGGTGCCGGCCGAGAACCCGATGAGCTCGCGACCGATCGGCGACCACAGCAGGATCGGGATCGACAGCAGCAGCGCGACCAGGAAGCGGTTGCGCATGTCGCGGACCATGTCCGCCATCGAGCCGCCACCGTGGTGACCGCCGTGGCCCATCGCGTCCTGAGCCGACATCGGCGCGGGCGCACCGTGGCCTCCGTGGTGCTCGTGCGCGGGCCCGTCGTCGTGGGACGGCGCCGCGTGATCAGCGCTGGACGCGGGCGTCCTACTGGCCGGGTCGTCCATCGGCTCGCAGATGTGCTGCGGGACGGAGCGCCCCTCGCAGTGGTAGCCGCACTCGGTGACCCAGCCGACGAGCTGGGCCAGGGAGGTCTGGTCGGCGTCGTAGGTAACGTTCGCGGTCTGGGCCAGCGCGTTGGCCTCCACATTCAGGACGCCGGGGCGCCGGGCTAACGCGCGTTCCACGATCGGCTCGGAGGTCGCCCAGTGCAGGCCCCCCACTTCCAGGACTGTCGTCTCGACCTTCATGACCGCTCCCGCATCTCTCGTCGGCTCGCCTGCTTTTGCATACCCCTATGGGGTATCTGCTACCAGTCATAACGCGGGCGCCTGCAGTAATCGTCCCAGCGGACCGTAAAGATCTGATGAAGTCGGCGTCCGTCAGGCGACAGGTTCGTGCTCACCGCCAACCTGTTCCGCAGACGGCGGCTCCGGTCACCCTGCCAACTCGTACCGGCCCCACCCTGACGGCTTGATCTGGCCACATCTGCCCGCGTCCAGCCACGGGCTCGCGAATGCCGTGAAGATCTAGGAGACGGCGCAGCACAGATTGGGACTGCGGCGAATCGCTCGGCGGGCGCCGTCACTCCGTGCTGGTCGGTACTTGCTACTCACGTTCACGCGCAGCAGCTCGTCGGCATGTCACTGCGGAACAGCCCGGCGCAGATCCGCACCGCCTCGCTCATCGTCAGGTACGGGGCCCAGGTATCGGCGAGGTCGTCGACGGTCAGGCCGTACTTGATCGCGTAGGTCGCGGCGAGCATGACATCGCCAGCGCCGTCGAGCGCGGCGTGGACCCCGAGGACTTTGCGGGTGGTGGCGTCGATGACGAGCTTCAGGGCGCCGCGGGTGTCGCGGTTGGCCAGTGCCCTGGGGATGTCCTTGGCGTCGAGGACGCGCACGTCGCAGACGTGCCCGGCGGTCAGTGCCTGCTGCTCTGTGAGTCCCGCGGACGCGAGTTGCGGGGTTGTGAACGTGACCGCGGGCAGGCCGAGGTAGTTCACGACGGTGGGCTGGCCGAGGGCTCCGGCGGCGGCCGCGTGCCCGGTCTGGGCAGCGACGTAGACGTACTGGGGGGCACCGGTGACGTCGCCGGCGGCGAAGATTCGCGGGTTGCTCGTGCGCTGGTGCTCGTCGACGGTGACGAAACCGCGGTCGTCGGTCTGGACCCCGGCCGCGTCAAGCCCGAGGCTGGCGGTGTTCGGGCACCGGCCGGTCGCCACGAGCAGCCGCTGACCGGTCACCTCCGCGCCTCGCTCGGTCCGGACCACCACGGCGCCGCTGGCGGTCGATTCGACCTCGACCGCGCGTTCCTCCACGACGGTGATGCCGTCGTCCGCGAAGACGGCCCGCAGCACATCGGCGACCTCGGGCTCTGCATATGGGGCGAGCCGGCCGACCAGGGTGACAGCGACACCGAGGTGCGACCAGAGCTGGGCCTGCTCCAGCCCGACGTACCCGCCGCCGAGGATCACCATCGAGGATGGCAAGTCCTGCAGCTCCATCGCGGTAGTGCTCGTCAGCGGGTCGACCGCGCCCATGCCCGGCAGGTCCGGGATGCGCGCCGCCGAGCCCGTCGCCACGACGTACGCCCAGGCGAAAACCCGCTCACCGTCGACCTCCAGGGTCTGCGTGTCGACGAATTGAGCGTGTCCGTAGCAGACCGGGAAGCCGTGCGCGTCGGCCACGTCGGCGTACTTCGCCTGACGGAGCCGGTCGATCAACTCCTGCTTCTGGGTCATCAATGCTGCGAGGTCCACACCCCCGGCGTCGGTCGGGACGCTCGGGAAAGGGTTCGCCAGCGCCCGGTGCCGGTGTCCGGCGGCCGCGAGCAGGTTTTTGCTCGGGACACATCCCACGTTCAGGCACGTACCGCCCAGCGCTGTGTGCTCGACCAGCAGGACCGACTTCCCACGCGACCTGGCCTCGATCCCAGCTGCCATCGCCGCGCCCCCGCTGCCGATGACGACCAGGTCCCACGTCTCGTCGATGCTCATCGACGGACCGTAGACGTTCCACCGCACGGCAATGTCAAGCCGTAGCCTTAAGCATGCGGATCGGGGAGCTGGCGGGGCAGGCAGGTATGACGACGAAGACCCTGAGGTTCTACGAGCAAGCGCAGGTACTGCCGCGGCCGGCCCGGACGGCATCGGGATACCGCGACTACGACGAGACCGCGCTCGTCCGGCTTCGCTTCGTCCGCGCCGCGCAGGCAGCCGGGCTGAGCCTGGCCGAGATCCGGACCGTCATCACTGTCCGCGAAAGTCAAGGACCGCCGTGCGGGCACGTCACCGCACTGCTCGACCGGCACGCTGCCGCACTCGACGAGCGCATCACGGAACTCCAGGCCACCCGCGCCGAGGTCCGCCGGCTCCGCGACCGAGCCGCCACGCTGAATCCCGCGACCTGCCGCGAAGACGGCGTCTGCGACGTCATCACGACCGACTGACTGTCAGCGGAGGGACGCCCGCCGCCAGGCCCACACCGCACACCGCCGGCAGATGAACACCCCCGGCACCGACCCCAGCTCGGCCAGACGGCGCCTCTGCTGCCCGCAGCATCCACAGATCGGATGAGGTCGGGATTCGTCCCGGGCAGTCGTCACGCGCACGTCGTCGCGCCTCCTCGCTTGCCCGTGTCCACAACAGCCTGCAGTCCGTCAGGTTGCCACGGTTCATCGTCGCGGACATCACCGTGCTGGCGGCGTGAGCTGCCGGCTATGGCTGGCCGGGCCTTGATTGGCAACGATGCCCTGGAGTCTTGGCTGGTGAAGCAAGATCAATCCGTCACCGTGGGGCCCGATCCCCTGGCCTAGCCACACCGTGCACTCTCACAGTTGCTCGGCCACCTCCAGCTGGTGATCGCCGGCGCACGTGTGGGCCTCCGGTGCGGGTGCCGTGGCGTGGTCGCGCTCCGCGGACTCAGTGCGACAGCACTGGTCGGCCGTGCCGTTCTCCTTGCAGCAACCGGTCATCGTCACTTCTCCGTTGTCTCATGGGTGGGGTCTGGCCTGGGCTGGTGGGCTGCCTAGAGCCGGCTGGTGGCCTCGTCGAGCAGCTCCTTGGGCTCGAGCCACATGGAGGGGTAGTTCCCGTACCACTGCTGGACGCCGTCGGCGTCGATGAGGACGAACCCGTGGCCTGGAAGGCCCTCGTGCATGCCGGTGCCGAGGGTTCCGTAGGCCTTCGAGATCTTGCCGTCGTCCAGCAGGAACGGGGTGGCCACGCCGAGCCGGTCGCGATCGGCGTTGATCTGCTCGGCGGTGTTCATGACGATCGGCAGCACGGTGATGCCGGCCGCCGCGAAGCCGGGCTCCTTCTCGATCTCAGCCATCTGCTGCAGGCACGCATCGCACCCAGCACCCTCGTTGAAGTACAGGATCACGGGTTCACCGAGGAATGATGAGAGGGAGACCGTCTGCCCGTCCGAGGTCGGGAGGGTGAACCCAGGAGCTTGGCGCGTCTCCGCCGAGACGACCGGGCGGGAGCTGAGCAACGCCACAGTGACCAGCGTCGCGACGACCAGGAAGCCTGCGGCCCACGCGGCCAGGCCGAAGCGTCGACGGCGGCGCTTGGTTCGGGCCTCGATCTGCCTGAGCTCCTCGAGCCTCTGCTGGTGCTCGGCCTGGCGACGGCTGGCGGTTCCGGAGGTCATCGCGCTGTTCCTTGCTGTGTAGGCGTGGTGGTGGGCGTGGAGTGACAGGACGGGACTCCGGCGTCGTTCGCCGCATCGCCCAACGACGGGTGCCCGTCGACGGGCTCAGGTGGCACCTGGGACGTGGCGCCGTCGGGCGCTCGGCCGGCTCGGCGACGACGTTCGGAGAGCATCGCCACGACGAACAGGCCGGCGAGGGCCAACAGCCCGGCCCCCAGGATGGGTTCCGGGACCGGGCTGACGAACCGCTGCACCGCCAGGAAGACCTCGGTGAGCGTGCTCGCGGCCGTGTCCTGGGCCTGCGTGCCGCCGGTCATGTTCGCGTCGCCGGCCAGGGCGATGATGAACACGCCCATCACGACGAAGCCGACGGCCACCGCGATGTTCAGCGTGTTGGTCACGATGACGCGGCCGGCGATGCGGATGCGCACCAGCCTGGCGCGCAGGAGCTTGCGCTCCCCCAGCCTCGCCTTGTCCCAGATCAGCGCCATCACGAAGAGCGGGAAGACCATGCCGAACACATAGGCCAGTCCCAGCGTCAGCCCGCCGATGGCGGAGCCGGACAGCGCGGACAGGGTCATGACACCGGCGAGGACGGGAGCGCAGCAGCTGGAGGCCACGCCGGAGAAGACACCGAGCGCGAAGAAGCTGGCCGAGTCGCCGCGGCTGGTGTCCGGGGCCCGCAGGAAGCTGGGCAGCGACCACATCTTCCCCGACAGCGCGAGCACAGCCAGGGCGATCATGAGCAGCCCGCCCGCCCAGTACAGCGGGCCGTGGTATCTCGCGATCGCACCGGAGAGCAGGCTCATCCCGAGCGTGATCGGCACCAGCACCAGTGCGAGGCCCGCGGCGAAGATGAAGGTCAGCGGCAGCAGGCGCCACCGGCGGTTCTTGATCGCTCCGGCCAGGTAGCTGGGTGCCAGGAACACGATGCAGCACGGCGCGAACAGCGCGACACCGCCGGCGAAGAACGCGGCCAGGATGCTCCCCGTGGTCAAGAGCTCGGCGCCCACCTCATGCCCCCGCGGATGAGTTGTGCTGGGAGGTACGCCGCTCGAGCAGCTTGGCCAGCTTCTTGCGCGGCAGCCGCCCGGCGCTGAAGTACGCGCCGTCGACTAGCACGAGCGGGTTCATCGCGGGACGGTGGACAGCCACCAGCGACGCCCCCTCCGCGGACTCCAGCTCGACGACCCGCACCTCGAGGGGCAGCGTCCGGGACAGCTCGGTGAGCGCCTCGACGGCGTCGTCACAGAGGTGGCACGCCTCGGCGTGGACGACGACTACCGGTACCGGTGGCGTCGATGTCTGGTCGTTCACGGAGTCTCCAACGGGTGATGGGCTGCGGTGCTGGCTCCACGGTCTCTGACTCGTGCTGTGCTGCCGTCGCGGTTTCATGAGCGTTTGATGAAGACGTCGAGCCGGGCTAGGTGGTCCCGCGAGACGGCCGACGGCTCCGTCCACAATGGGCTCCATGGCCCAGCAGATGCCGTCCCCCCGACGCGCCCTAGTGATTGACGACGAGAAGGCCTTGGCCGCGCTCGTCGCCGGCTACCTCGAACGGGACGGCTTCGAGGTGCACCTCGCCCACGACGGCCCCGAGGGCCTCACCGCTGCCCGCTCGGTCGATCCGGACGTCGTGGTGCTCGACCTGGGACTTCCCGGGATGGACGGCGTGGAGGTCTGCCGCCAGCTGCGCACGTTCTCCGACTGCTACGTGGTGATGCTCACCGCACGCAGCGAGGAGATCGACACCTTGATCGGCCTGTCGGTCGGCGCCGATGACTACATGACCAAGCCGTTCAGCCCGCGCGAGCTACAGGCACGCATCGCCGCTCTGCTCCGCAGACCGCGACGCGCCGCCGACGGCCCCACAGCAGCGAGCGAGCCGCTGCGCATCGGCGCCCTCTCGATCGACCTGCCCGGCCGCGAGGTCCTCCTGGACGGCGACCCCGTGCCGCTCACTCGGACAGAGTTCAATGTGCTGGCCGCGCTTGCCGGCAGCCCGCACATCGTCTTCAGCCGACGCGTCCTGATCGAGGCCGTGTGGGGCGACAACTGGGTCGGTGACGAGCACCTGGTCGACGTCCACGTGCTGCACGTGCGGCAGAAGCTCGGCGACACGGCCGACGCGCAGCGCTACGTCCGCACCGTCCGGGGTGTCGGCTACCGCATCGGAACCGGCGGATGAGGTCGCCTAGATGGGGGCTCGCCGGCAGGCTCCTGGCGGCCATGACCCTCGTCGTCCTGGCCGGTGGCGTCACCGCGTGGATCGTCGCTGGGGCGGTCGGACCCGTGGTCTTCCACCGGCACATGGTCGAGGCGGGCGTCGAGGCAGAACCCATGGCCGTGCTGCACGCCGAAGAGGCCTTCCAGTCAGCCAGCGCACTGGCCCTGGCCATCGCCCTCGCAGCATCCGTGGTCGCATCGCTCGCCGTGAGCGTGTTCCTGACCCGGCGCATCGCGGCCTCCCTCGGCACCCTGTCCGCGGCAGCGACCCGTATCGCGGCGGGACATCTCGACTCCCGCGTTGCCCGCCCGTCGCTCGGTGTCGAGTTCGACCAGCTCGCCGACGCCTTCAACGACATGGCGCGCCAGCTCGAGGACAGCGACGCCCTCCGGAAACGGCTGCTCGCCGACGTCGCACACGAGGTCCGCACCCCCGTCGCGGTCATCGGCGCCTACCTGGAGGGGATCGAGGACGGAGTGGCCACGATGACGCCGCAGACCGTGAGGGTGCTGCGCGACCAGGGCGCTCGACTGGCGCGCCTCGCCGCCGACCTCGCGGCAGTGACGAAGGCGGAGCAGGGGGCACGCAACCTTGTTCTCGCAAGAACCTCCGCGGACGCACTCCTGACCACGGCGTTCGACGCCGCGAGAAGCCGATACGCCACCGCCGGCGTCGAACTCACCCTTGATGTCCAGCCCGGGCTGCCTCCTCTCGCGGTCGACGCCGACCGGATGAGCCAGGTGCTGGGCAACCTGCTCGACAACGCCCTACGACACACACCCCTCGGCGGATCCGTGCGCCTCGGCGCGCACCTGACCGAGACGGGTCTCGTCCGGCTCGCGGTCGCCGACACCGGGGAGGGCATCGACCCCAGCCAGCTCAGCCTCGTGTTCGAACGCTTCTACCGGGTGGACACGGCACGCGACCGGGATCGCGGCGGTTCGGGGATCGGTCTCGCGATCGTTCGCGCGATCGTGGTCGCGCACGGCGGGACGGTCGCGGCTCACAGCGCGGGCCTGGGTCACGGATCGTCATTCGACATCGACCTGCCGCCGGCAGCTTCCTGATCGCTGCCTGACGACATCCCCGTAGGCGCAGCCCGACACGCCGAACCCGATCTGGTGTCAGCCGCGCAGACGCCCGTGCGGGTACCGCGGGCCGAAGGTCTTGTGCTCCGGTGTCCTGTTCTCGCGTGCGCCGCTCTCCCGATCCTCAGGGCCATGCTGGTGTTCCTCCGCACGCATCGTGAAGAGCATCACGATCAACATCACCGGGCAGACCAGCACGAACGCCCAGAGGAGCGCCTCCGTCACGCTCACACCGAACAGGAGGAGTCCCACCAGGGCCGCGGCCCCAGCGATGACCATGTACCTCGTGTGACCCTTCATCAGAACCCCTCTTTTCCTGCCAGCGCTGCCACGTCGAGCTCGCCTCTGAGAGACCTGTAGGTCTCCGGCGAGATCTCCCCCGACGCAAGTCGGCTCTCAAGGATCGCCCGAGGATCGCTGGCGACCTGTGCGGGGAACAGGCGGCTCACTGACCACACCGCGAGCCCGACGACGACCAACCAGAACGCGACCATCGACACCCAGCCAGCCGCACCCATCTGCGCGCACCACGGAACCATGGCGATCTCCTGCCGTTCGATCGGGCGCCGCTCGGCGCCTTGTGCCCACTCTCGCCAGCCGTCATCAAGAACCGAGCGGCAATCGATGAAGAGGTGCTGAAGATCGCAAGGGCAGCACCGCTGGGGCCTCGCATAGTTCATTGCCGGCTGTATGGTTCAGCGCATGCTGACGACTGAAGCACGACTCGGCGTCATGAATCGCTTGGGACGCGAGATGGCTGACCCAGCCGGGCACGAGTATTGACGGCGCTGCTGTCGGGGCCGGCCTATCCGGCCGATCTTGCAGATGCCCTGCACCTGACCCGTTCCAACGTGTCGAACCACCTCACGTGTCTGCGCGGATGCGGCCCCGTGGTCGTGCAGTCAAGGGGCGTCGGACTCTCTACGCGATCTCAGACCTGCACCTGGTCAGAGCCCTGACGTTGCTCGTGGACGCCGTTCTGGCGGTCGACGACGGCGACGACTGCGGTGACGCCGCGTGCGACGTGCCAGGGTGCTGTGCCGACTGCGGGCTGACACCGACGCCACGAGGGCAGGCCGGCGGGCGGAGTGAATGACGTCGCTCAGCCTTGCCGTGACGAGCATCGGTGACACCTTCGCGGCGGCCGCCTTCTCTGGACCCACACTTCTCGCGCTTCTGGTCGCCGCGGTGGCAGGAATCGCCTCCTTCGCCTCGCCATGCGTCCTTCCCCTGGTGCCTGGATATCTCGGGTTTCTTGGAGGCCTGACGGCCCAGTCGGTGCCCGGGACGTGCCTCGACGCCGACGATCGAGCTGACCAGACCGCTGGGCGCCGCCGTCTGGTGCTGGGCGTAGCGCTCTTCGTTGCAGGGTTCGCCGCCGTGTTCATCGCCTTCGGCGTCCTCGCCGGTTCGCTTGGCTCAGTGCTGCTGCGCTGGCAAGACCCCCTCGCGCGGGTGCTTGGGGGCCTCGTCATCGTGATGGGCGTCGCCTTCCTCGGTGGCGTCCCGTTCCTGCAACGTGAAGCTCGACTTCACCATCGTCCGCGGGCCACGCTCTGGGGCGCGCCAGTCCTCGGTATCACGTTCGGCCTCGGCTGGACGCCCTGCATCGGACCGACTCTGGCGGCAGTCATGGCTCTGTCACTCGAGACCGGCTCGGCCTCTCGGGGCGCGCTGCTTTCGGGTGCCTACGCGGTCGGGCTCGGCCTGCCGTTCGTGCTCGTCGCTGTCAGCGTCCACCGCAGCAGCCGCTTGCTCGCCTGGATCCGGCGGCGCCGCCTTGCTATCGCCCGCACCGGAGGCGCTGTGCTCGTCCTCGTCGGGCTCGCACTGGTCACCGGTCTTTGGGGTGAGTGGACGCAGTCGCTGCAGGGCCTCGTCGCCTCCTTCCAACCCGCTGTCTAGCCCGCGCTCTCTGCTCGCCGGACTATGGAACTCCTGCACCAAGGCCTCCAAGGAGGGTTCGTCACGGTCATCTAGGCCTGCGCTCCTGGGCGCCTGTCGAGCGACTGCAGGTAGGCGTTGTAGGCATCGAGCTCTGCGTTCCCGTGCAGGTCGACAATCCGGTCGGCCAACTGCGCGCGGCGTGCGTCGTCCCGTTGCCATCGGGCGAAGATGATCAACAGGACGACCAACGACGGCAGCTCACCGTAGGACCACGCGAGCCCACCGGCGACGCCCTGGTCGGCCACGAGATCGACGCCCCATGCGGCAGGCGGATGGGTGAAAGCGCCTATCAGGGGACGTGTTGCCATCATGACGATCACACCGAAGAAGGCGTGCAGCGGCATCTCCACGATCATGTCGGCGGCGCGGCCCGCGTGACCCTGCGCGCGTGGCAGCGGGTCTGTGGAGAGCACGGGCGCGGTGAACAGCACACCCGCTACGAGAAAGGTCACCTCGAGGGCTACGTGCCCACCCCAGCCGGCCAGGGCCCAAGCAGCGAAGTCGCTCAGGTATAGCCCGTAGAAGCTAAGCAGGAACAGCGGGATCGTGAAGCCCGGATGCAGCGCAACTCGTGCCGGTCGTGATCTCAGTCCTCGTCGTGCCGCTATCAGGACCACCCGTCCGACGCGTCCGTGGGGCGTGGCTCGCAGCAACAGCGTCCCTGGACGGCCAAGCACCAGTAGCGGGGGAATCGCCATCATGTCAGGTCACGTTGACCTTCGACGCGACCGCGATGGCGCTCGGCACGGAGCTCGTGATCACCAATCCTGCCGGGGCCGTCGTGAGCACGGAGCCGGCCCAGCTGATCGACGCGAACGTGACGCAGCCGCTGAGTGGTGATCTTCCTGCCGGGCTCTACACGGTGCAGTGGCGGGTGACCTCGGAGGACGCCCATCCCATCGAGGGCAGCTTCACGTTCACCGCTGCAAGCCCGCCGACACCGGATCCTGGCGCCGCAGAGACACCGTCCGTCGCGGAGTCGACACCGAACACTTCAGAGAGCAGCCTCGCGCCGCCTGCGCCGATCCCGGCCACAACCAGCGACCTAGCCGTGGCGGACGCGCGAAGCACAGGCGGCGCCATCAGCGCCGGCCCGCTCTTCGCGATCAGCGGAGGCCTATTACTTGTCGGGATCGTCACCGCGGTCCTTCTCTGGCGGCGGCGCCCGCCGTCGCCTCCTGCGGACTAACCCCTCGGGACTGCGGTGGCCGGGCTCGACCCTGCCGCAGGAGATGTCGCATGGCCCGGGTCAAGGACTGGGCAGCGGGCCCCCGCGCTCAGCGAGCATGTCCCGCAACACCGTCAGCTCCGCGCTCTGGGAGTCGACGATCGCCTGTGCCAACCGTCGGACATCGTCATCGGCTGCCATCGCGACCGCTGCCTGCGCCATCTCAACGCCACCCTCGTGATGCGGAATCATCAGCTGGAGGTAGAGCCGATCCGCCTCAGAGCCGGTCGCCGCACTCAGTCTGGCCAGGTCCTCGGCACCAGCCATGCCCGGCATCGGGAGGTCACCTGACGGCGTCTGTGTTGACCCGTGCTCCATACCGGCCATGTCGTCACCGCCGGTGGACATCCAGGCCATCGGGGCGCTCGACGATGTCTGCGGCAGATCCCATTGCGTCAACCAGCCATGCATCTGACCGGCTTGCTGCTGCTGGGTGAGCATGATGTCGCGTGCGAGTGTGCGAACGTCGGGATCCTCTGACGTCTCGAGTACCGACATGGACATCTGCACGGCCTGGCCGTGGTGGGTCTGCATGTCTCGGGAGAACCCGGCGTCCACCGAGTCTGCGGCGGGCGCCGCGGCGGCTGCGCCCCCGAGGCTGATGCCGATCCACAGCGCCAGGGCGGCTGCCGCGACAACGATGAGCAGGAACATCGCGACGAGCGGGCCGGGTCGGACCCGCCGGTCGTCGTCGTCCATCTCGCTCACGCGGGGGTTCCGGTTCCCCCGGTGCACGGCGCTCCGGGCTCGGGCGTCTGCTCGCCCTGCTGGTACTTCGCAAGGAACTGCTCGAGCCGCGGGTCAGCTGCCTCGTCGAGGGACAGCTGGACGCCCCAGGCGCTGGCAACGATCGGTGCGGCCTGCCCCTCGAACGGGCTGAGCAGCATGTAGGGGTTGCGCTGCGCCAGCGACTTGAGGGTTTCGACCTGGTCCTCGGGTGTGGCGTCGGTGTAGGTGATCCACACGGCGCCGTGTTCGAGGGAGTGCACGGACTCCTCGTTGACCAGGACGTCCTCGTAGACGCCGCAGTTGGTCCAGACGCCGGCGTGGTTGCCGCCGACCGGTGGGGACTGCTCGTAGGCGACCGGTTCGGCGACGTGATCACGGCCGAGGTCGGGGAACTCCTCGACCCCGTCGAGCGGCACCGCGGCTTCGACCTCAGCCTCGAGCGCGGCCCTGCGCTCACTCTCGACGGCGACCGCGGTGGTGCCGATCAGTCCGAGGAGCACGACCGCGACGGTGCCGAAGATGAGCATGCTGCGGCGGCGTTCCTTGCGCGCTTGCTCGGCTCGCACCAAGGCGAGCTTCTCTGCGCGTTCCTTCTCGGCCTGCTTCCGAGTGCTCACGTCGCTCCTCGCGTCCGGGTGTGCATCGAGTGGGTGTGCATCGAGTGGGTGTGCATTGTGCCCTACGAGCTTGTGGGCGTCGGGCCGATCTGAGCGTCGGCGATGACGTCCTCGACGATCGTGCGCAGCGTGGATCCCTCTGCTAAACCAACGATGCGGGCGGCGACCCGGCCCTGCCGATCGAGTACCACGGTCGTCGGGACCGCTTGGACCGGGACAACGGTGGCGAGCTCGGCGATGGCGGTGCCGTCGGTGTCGTCGATCGAGGGGTAGGGCACGGAGAACTCGCGTTGGAACGCCTGAGCTGTGCCCTTGGCGTCGGTGCGGTTGATGCCCAGGACGCGCACGCCCTGGTCCTCGTAGTCGTTGGCCAACGAGACCAGGTCCGGGGCTTCTTTGCGGCACGGGGGGCAGGCGGCGTACCAGGTGTTCAGCACGATGACGTCACCGAGCCAGGCCGAGGTGTCGATGGCCTGACCTTCGTAGTCGGTGCCAACCAGGGTCACGGCCTCACCGCGGTCGGTGACCGGCCAGGTCTGGGTCGTGCCGTCACCGGACAGGTAGCCCTGGTCGGCGACGTCGGCCGGCTGACCGCTGGTCTTGGTGGTCTCGGCGGCGCATCCGCCGGCCAGAGCGATCAAGAGGGCGGCCACGGCGGCCGCGCGGGTGGTGGCGCGTCGCCGGCTGGTCGCGGCTGTGGGGCGATCGGGGTGCGTGCTCATCGTGGGTCCTATCCGGGTGAGTGCTGCCGCTCAGCGGCCGAGCAGAGGCCTCGGGTTCACGGTCGACCCGTTCACGTAGACCTCGAAGTGCAGGTGGCAGGCACCGGACAGGCCGGTGTTGCCCGAGTAGCCGATGAGCTGGCCCTTGGCCACGCCCTGCCCGGCGCTGACCACTGATCGGGTCAGGTGGTTGGAGCTGCTCATCAGCGAGTTTCCCTCGACGGTGCCGTAGTCGAGCATGACCTGGTTGCCGAAGCCGTTGCGCCACTGCGACCACAGCACCGTCGCGTCACGCGGCGCGTACAGGGGGGTGTTGCACCCGGTGCGCAGATCGATTCCGGCGTGCAGGCGCACGTAGCCCAGGATCGGGTGCAACCGCATCCCGTACTCCGATGTGACGTACATCGGGTTGATCGACGTCGGGTTGCCAAACACCGCGCCGGACACCGAACCGGACGGAGCCTCGACTGGTGGCGGCTTTTGCCCGGCTGCCTCCGCGGCGGCACGCGCAGCCGCCTCAGCGGCCTCACGGGCGGCGCGTTGCTCGGCGATGATCGCGGCGAGCTCGCGCTCGATCGCGGCGCGCTGGGCGTCGATCTCGGCCTGTTCGGCCTCCGCCTGGGCCTTCAGGGCCGTGATCGTGTTCTGTCGTGCGGTCTGGTCGGCGATCAGCCGCACGATCTCGTCCTCGCGCGCCTGGGCGACGCGCCGTGCCTCGTCGGCCGTGGCGACCTTGGCTTCCGCCTCCTGCTTGAGCTCAGCCACGCGGTCGGTGACTGCGCCGAGACGCGCCTCGCTGTTGCGGTTGGTGGCCTCGACTCGGCGCAGGTCATCCAGGACGCGGGCCTGGCTGCGGAGAGCTGCGTCGACGAGTCGCGCGTTGTCCAGGAAGTCGCTGGCGTCCTCCGCATCCAGCATCACGTCCAGCGCCGAGACCCCGGGTGCGCCGCGGTAGGCCTCTCGAGCCATGGCTCCCATGGCGGCGCGCAGCTCATCGGCATCGGCACGGTCTGCAGCGATGGTCGCGGTCAGGCTGCTGCGCTGCTCGGTCGCGTCCTGCAACCGGTTGGCGACGATGATCGCCTCACGCTGCGCCGCCTCCAAGGTGGCACGTGCGGCTTCGAGCTCGGCCTGCGCGGCGGGCAGCCGGGACTGCGTGGCCTGCAGGTCGAGCACGGCTTGGCCGAGCTGGACGCTGAGGCCCTCGATCGAGGCGCGCAGCTCTTCGGCGCGACGGTCTGCCGCGCTGCTGCGGCGCTCGGCCTCGGCCCGGCGATCGTCGATCGGCTCGGCATGACCTGCCCCGCCGCCGGTGCCAGCCACCATGAGCACAGCGCAGAACAACGCAGCCACCGTCCGGCGCCGCCTCTGGCCGGTTCGGATCCGGCCAGAGGTCGTGGGGCTCGCGCCCTGAGGAGTGACGTGACGCAGCATGTCCGAAGTGGCCGGGATGGGGGACAGGGAAGATGGCGCGGCCAGCGGCAGGTTATGCAGCGTGCGCAGCGTGGGTCGCTTCGGACACGCGACCGCTTCCTGTGAACCGAGCGGCTCGCCTGAGCGCAGTGCGCGCGGTTCAGGCATGGCTGGGATGCTCGTGGCTGCGATGACTGACCGGTTCGACCTGGAACGTGGAGTGCTCGACAAGCACATCGAAGTGGGTCGCGACGCACTCCTGGAGCTGGTCCAGGATCCGGCCCGCGTGACCGTCGTTGAAGCAGCCCTCGTCGACCACCACGTGCGCGCTCAGGACGGGTAGTCCCGTCGCGATGAGGGACGCGTGCAGGTCGTGGACCTCCCGGACGTGCTCCACCTCGAGGAGGTGAGTGCGGACCGCGTCCAGGTCGAGTCCCGGTGGGGTGGCCTCCAGCAGCACCCTGATCGTCTCGCTCAGCAGCTTCAGAGCCCGCGGCACGATCAACGCCCCGATGAGCAGACCGGCCACGGCATCAGCCTGCAGCCACCCGGTCGTCGCAATCACGATGGCCGCCGCGATGACGGCCACGGAACCCAGCGCGTCATTGAGCACCTCAAGGAAGGCCGCTCGCAGGTTGAAGTTCGCGGAGCGCTTCGAGGACAGCACCAGCAGGGACGCAATGTTGCCGACCAGCCCGATCACCCCGAAGATGACCAGCTCACCGGCCGGGATCTCGGGCGGATCGAACAGACGCTGCACGCCCTCGACCAGGACGTAGATGCCCACTGCGAGGAGGACGGCCGACTGGGCCAGCGCGGCAAGGACCTCCGCCCGCCGGTAGCCCCAGGTGCGTTGCGGGGAGGCTGGACGCAGCGTCAGCGAGGCGGCGAACAGTGCCAGGAGCAGGCCGCCGGCGTCGGTGAGCATATGAGCCGTATCGACGAGCAGCGCCAGGCTGCCAGTGACGACGGCGCCGATCGCTTGAGCGACCAGGATTGACGCGGTGATGGCGAAGGCGACCGCGAGGCGCTTGCGGTGATCCTCTGCGCCGGCGGGAGCGTGGTCGTGATCGTGGCCCATCAGAGCGTGTCCTTCGAAGATTGCGAGTGGGTTGCGGTGTGCACAGTGCCGCTGGGTCGCGCCCGGCCCACGCCGGGAAAGAACCGGCCGACCCGACGGGTGTAGTCCAAGTACTCCACGCCGTGAGTGCGCGCCAGGTACGGCTCTTCGACGACCCGAACCTGCAGCTCGATCGCGGCGATCAGGCACACCAGGGCTGCGGCGCTGACAGCGGTGGGCACCAGCAGCGTCAGCCCCAGGAGCGCGGTCGCCATCGCGGTGAAGATGGGGTTTCGGACAACGGCGAACATGCTGGTCGTGACCAGGCCGGTGACTTCGGTCCGGTCGACGCCGATCCGCCACGAGGAACCCATCCCGGACTGGGCGAGCAGCACCGCGAGGAAGCCGACGATCGCCACGATCGCCCCCACCCAGCCCAGGGCGCCGCCGGCGCCCGCAGGCGCCGTGACAAGGCCGGCTACCGCGAGGGCCGGGCCTGCCGCGGCGAGCAGCAGCGCAGCGACGAACAGGATGCCCCCCCACCACTCGGCCGAGCCCCGAGTCCCGGAGACTCCCTTATAGCCGCTGTGCCCCGTGCGCCGCATGTGCAACCAGGTGCGAAGCCCGAAGGTGCACGCAACGCCCACTGCGTAGAGGCCCAGGGCGAGACGGGCGGCTGTGTCAGTCGTCATCGTCGTCGCCCTCGACCAGCTCGCCCTCCCAGGCCTCCCTGCCCTCGTGGATGGCGAAGGCGGCGATGATGAACGCGGCGACGGGGTCGAGCCAGGCGGCACCGGTGAGCTGGAAGAGCGCGACGCCGGCCAAGGTCGAGACGCTCAGCCAGACACAGATCCTGGTCTCGGCGGCATCCGCGAGGATCAGGTTGTCCCCGAGGCGGACCCCCACCGCCCGCTTCATTGCCGCCAGCACCGGCATCACGATGATCGAGGTCGCCAGCAGCACGATCACCGGAGTAGACGTCTCCGGCCTCTCCCCGCCGACCAGGCTCCGGATGCCTTCGAAGGTCACGTAGGCCGCCAGCAGGAAGAACGTCGCTGCGACTGCCTTCAGGGTCAGGCGCTCCTTGCGCTCGTCCGCCTCGCCGTGACGCAGACGGCTCGCAAGCCGGATCCCGACCAGGACCGCCGCGATGGACTCGGTGCCTGAGTCGATGCCGAAGCCGACGACCGAGACCAGCCCTGCCATCAGCCCCAGGGTGATCGCGATTGCCCCCTCGGCTACGTTGTAGACGACGGTGAACTGGGCCAGCCGCAACCCGCGTCGGGTGAGCCGCTCGACCTCCAGGCCCGTGAGCTGTGCAGGCTGGCTCATGCCGGCACAGCCGTCGCGGACAAGGTGCCCGTGCCGGCCACACCGAACGTGGGGCACAAAGTGACGGCATCCCCAGTCAGATCCAGCAGCCGCTCCGCCGCGGCAAACACGTCCATCAACGCCTCGGGGTGCGTCAGGCGGAACACCGAAGCGCGCCCCTGTGCTCGCGAGCTGACCAACCCACAGTCACGCAGGCACACCAGGTGCTTCGAGACCGTCGACTGCGCCAAGCCGAGGTGCTCGACGAGGTCCACCACCCGGTGCTCACCGAGTGCCAGGTGCTGCAAGATGACCAGCCGCGACGGATCACTGAACCCGTGGAAGAGGCAAGCAGCTGCCGACAGCCCCTCCTGCGCACGCGTGGAGGGAGGGCGGCTCGCACTGGCGTTCGGCATCGTCATGTGGCGATGCTATCGCCGCTGGCCGATTCGCGATAGTACCTAGGGAGGCCAGAGGAGCTACTGCGTGCGGGAAGCTGGTGACGTGCTCCACCCCTGCTTCGGCTCACCCATTCGCGATGGCACCACGACTCTTGTGGGAGGGCTTGACAGCCCCCGCGGCCGCTTGGTGACCCTCGTGCGTGTGCGTCAGGTCAGGAATCGCTCGGCCCAACTGAGAACTGGTGCAATAACACGACGCTCGTGCCAGCCCTGCTGCACCACGAACGCGCGGGCGAGCCGGACCGTGGCCCGCCCGCGTCCAGCGATCGAAGGTCGACGACGGTCGGCGGCCTCGGTCGCTCGGCGGTTCAGGTACCTCGCACAACCCGCACAGACCGCGACCTCCGGGTGCGCGCCAAGGTGCGACAGCGCGTCCTGCGAGTAGCCGCAGCACCAGCACAGAGCGTCGAGCGGCGACTGGGCGATGCAGTCACGACAGCACCTCGACCAGCTGGTCCACGGAGGGCAACCCTTCCAGTCCGTCGCGCGTCGAGTAGAGCCGGCAGCTGAGCGCGGCCGGCGCGGTCGGGTGCCCGAAGGGGTCGACGCCGTCGAGAAGGATCGTCGGCGACCCGGTGAAGCTGAGACGCGCTGCGTCGTCCTCGGTCTCCACTCGCTCGAGGGCAATCGCGACGCCCCCGTGGCCGGTGCCGTCCAGCGCCGCCCGCAGTCGTTGCTCTGCCAGCCGCCAGTTCGGGCATCCGTCAAAGTAGCGAAGCAGCGCGTCCATCAGGCCATCGTCGCACCGACGTTCAAGAGCCTCCACTGTCGGGCAAGACCACTCCGCACATAGACCGGACTCACTGAGTGAGCCCGCTCGGTCAAAGTCCCACGGTCAGCCGCGGTCAATCTGTCTTGCATCTCGACACCGGGACGGACTATTAGGGTGAGGCCATCGACACGTTTGCCTGGTTGGGAGACGCCATAGTGCTGAACACCTGGTACGCGGCATGCCCCCCGAGCCGCAAGGAAGCACCGGACCTGGCCTCGTTGGCGAATGACTACGTGGACAAGAGAGTGCGTGTCCTGGGGATCAACCGGACCGACGCGCAGGGCACGGCACAGGCCTTCGAACGTGAGTTCTCGGTGCCCTAACCGGCGATCGAGGACACCGATCGCGCCGCGATCGCCGCCCAGCTGGCCGCCGGCGTCCCGGTCCAAGCCGTGCCGACGACCGTGGTGCTCGATCGGCAGGGCCGAGTCGCGGCACGCATCGTCGGCCTGGCAGAAGGATCGACCTTGCGCACGATCGTCGATGACGTACTTGCTGGCGTCGAAGTTACGCAGGCGCCCACAAGCTCGTAGGGCACAATGCACCCCCAATCGATCGACCCCTGACGCGAGGAGCGACGTGAGCAGTCGGAAGCAGGCGGAACAGGAGCGCGCCGCGAAACTCGCCCTTGTGCGAGCCGAGCAGCGACGCAAGGAACGACGTCGCGACATGCTGATCTTCGGAACCGTGGCGCTCGTGATCGTCGGCCTGATCGGCACCACCGCCGTCATGCTCAGCCGCGAGAGTGATCGCAAGGCCGCGATCGAGGCCGCGGCGGATCAGCCGATCGACGGTGTCGAAGAGTTCGCCGACCTCGGACGTGACCACGTCGCCGAGCCCGTCAACTACGAGCAAACTCCACCGGTCGGCGGCAACCACGCTGGCGTCTGGACCAACTGCGGCGTGTACGAGGACGCCCTGGTGAATGAGGAATCGGTGCACTCCCTCGAGCACGGTGCGGTCTGGATCACGTACACCGATGCCGCACCACAGGACCAGGTCGAGGCTCTCAGGACGCTGGCGCAGCGCAACCCCTACGTGCTCCTCAGCCCGTTCGACGGACAGTCCACGCCGATCGTCGCCAGCGCCTGGGGCGTGCAGCTGCCCCTCGATGATGCGGCAGACCCTCGCCTCGAGCAGTTCCTCGCGAAGTACCAGCAGGGCGAGCAGACGCCCGAACCGGGCGCGCCGTGCACCGGGGGGACCGGAGCTCCCGCGTGACCGAGACGCACGACGCCGCTCGGCGCGTCCGACCCGGACCGCTGGTCGCGATGTCTCTGCTCATGCTCGTCGCATAAGCCGCCCGGGCTCTGTGGATCGGCTTGAGCCTCGGTGGGGCAAGTGCCGCGACGCCAGACGCGGACTCGGTGGACGCCGGCTTCTCGCGTGACATGCAGACCCGCCATGGCCAGGCCGTTCAGATGAAGCAATGGGATCTGCCGCAGACGTCGTCGGGGCCTCATGGCCTGGATGTCCGCCAGCGGCACCGGGATGACCGGCATGGACCACGCCTCGACGCTCGCGCCGTCCGGTGATCTCCAGATGCCCGGAATGGCCAATGCCCAGGACGTGGCCCTGAGTGCAGCGACCGGGACGGAGGCTGACCTCCTCTACCTCCAGTTCATGATTTCGCATCACGAGGGCGTCGTGGAGATGGCAGAGGCCGCAGTCGCTGCGGCCACTGATGATGATGTCCGACTCCTCGCACGGGCGATCGTCGAGTCCCAGAGCGCGGAGCTGGCTGTGCTGCGCGACATGCTCGCGGAGCGGGGCGGCCCGCTGAGGGGCCTCCAACCGCGGATCGATGGATCAACGCGGGAGCAGCTTCGCGATTGGCTCGGGCGCCACATGTCCGGACCGCCTCATCACGGGCCGTCTCGCTGCTCGTCGACACCGCCACATGTTCACTGACACCGGCGGACTCCTGCATGGGTCGGTTCCTTTCGACTCGCGGCGAGCCCGGCAAAGACCAAGACGACCCCGATGACATCCACAAGAATCCCCGGCCACTCCCCCAGCCAGTCCGCCGGGGTGATCGACGTTCGTAGTGGCAGCTCTGCAACCATCTGCTCGGCTGTGAAGAGACTCGTCGAGACCAGAACATCACCGTCGGGGGCGATCAGGGCGCTGACACCTACCGTGGAGACCTGCGCAACGGCCCGCCCGTGCTCGACCGCGCGGAACCGCGACATTGCCAGCTGCTGTGTCGACTCCGGCGTCAGGCCGAAGGAAGCGTTGTTCGTTGGGATCACGATGAGCTCGCCGCCCCCGAGGACGCCCTCCCGGATCAGGTCGTCGTACGCCACCTCGAAGCAGATGGCGGTGGTGATCGGCACTTGACGCCCGAGACGCTCAATGCCCACTTCCACCAGGGCAGCGCGGGTCCCGGCCACCATGTCGGTCGTGATCCGGTCCACGACGGGAGCCACCTGCCGGAAGAGTTCCCGGTACGGGACGAACTCACCGAACGGCACCGGCCGCTGCTTCGTGTACTCCACGCCTGGGTCGGCCCCCGCCCCCGGCTTCCACAGGATGTAGTTGTTGTACCGGAGACCTGGCAGGAATCGTTGGGTGCCCAGAAGGATCGGGGCGTCAACGGCGCGTGCGGCGGCGTCGACGGTCGCAGCCACAGCCTCGTCAGTGCGGGGATCGATGTCCGAGGCGGACTCCGGCCACAGCACCAGGTCGAGCTCACTCGGGTCCACCTGCTCGAGCAGGGCGCGCGTACCATCAGCGTGGTTCGCGGCGACCTCCCGCGCCTGGGACATCGCCTCAGCCCCCTGTGACGGCACATTCCCCTGCACGGCGCCGACCCAGAGGGTGCCGGACTCCGCAACCGTGCTTAGCGGTACGAGCCCCGGCAGGAGCACGGCCGCGAGGGCGGCGCCCAGACGCAGGCCCGCCTCACCGACGCGCCGCGTCCACAGCCTCAGCACAACGACGGCCAGCACGGCGCCGGTTGCGACGACCGCGCCGCTCACCAGCGGCTCGCCACCCACCGCAGCAAGGCGCAGGAGCGGGGAGCCCGTCTGGGAGAAGGCAAGGCTCCCCCACGGGAAGCCGCCGAAGGGCCATCGGCCCCGGAGTTGCTCGACGGCAATCCACAGGACAGTCACCGCCACGACCTGCCGCCAGTCGCGCTCGCGCACCCAGGCGCCCCACCGGACCCAGACCCACGCGGCGCCGAACACCCCGAGGTAGAACGCCTGGAACAGGGAGAGCGCCACCCACCCGATCGGCTGCCCGACCGCCTCGTTCGCCCACCACACATGCGGCAGGAAGAAGCCGAGCCCGTAGAGCAAACCCACGACGAAGCCCCACCACGCCGAGTCCCGACGCAGGGCGAGGAAGAACAGGGCGATCCCTACGAAGGCCATCGGCCACCAGGACCGACCGGGGAACGCCGCCTCGGTCAACGGTCCCGCTGCGACCGCGAGGAGCGCGGACCATGCCCGGGGTGCCTGCCCGACCGTGCGCGGCATTGGGACGGCGCGCGGCGGGGCTATTGCCCGGCCGACCGACGCAGTCGCGGACGCCGTCATGAGACGTAGCAGAGCAGGGTCATCATCATTCCCAGCTCAGCGCTGGTAGATGTTGTGCCAGTGGATCGCCCACTGCTCGGGATTCTCGGCCTGCAGGTCGACCAAAGCGTCTCCATCGGCAGCACGATGACGGTGTCGATCGTCGACTCGTTGCGAATCACCAGCTCAAGCTGGGCGCCGACGTGCGGATGGAACCAGTACGTCCCGGGTCCGAGACCGCTGGGCGTACTCGAGCGCCCCGCTGGGGGGTACCGCGTCCTGGGTGAGACCCGGCACGCCGTCCATGTCGTTGCTCACTGCCAGGGCGTGCCAGTGCACCGTCGTCTCCGCGGGGAGGCTGTTCGTGACGCGCACGCCCAGCTCGTCACCGGCGCCGAGCCGGATCCCCTTGCCTGGTATGACGCCGTCGTGCGCCCAGGTTCGCACGATCCTCCCGGCGAGGTCGACGTCTGTCGGCGCGGCGCGAAGGTCACGCCGGAGAATCCTGCCGCCGGCCCGCGGACCTCCTTCGGCCAGGATGACGGCCACGGCACCCGGACCGACGGTTTGCGGGCCACCTAGGACCCGGGTACCTGCGAACCTGCCGCCCCCGACGACCGCGACGCCCACCGCGCTCAGTTGGCGGAAGTGGCGGCGGCTCATGCCGGCGGCGGAAGTTGAAGACATCAAGAAGCACCTACTCATGTTCATCGAACGGACGGACGCGACCCCATTCATTGTCGTGGGACGTGGCGAGCGATCTTGGCGCCCGCCGATCAACCTTCGGTGAAGGTTCCCGCTGCGGAGCCTCGCGCCCGGTCCTCCGGGCCACGCCGAGGACGCAGTCCGATCCGACGAACGTCCTCCATCGTTGACCGACCTCAAGGCCGTGAAGGGGAGTTCCGCAAAGACTTGACCAACGGCGAACCGATCGTGCTCGGGTGGCCGAACAACCGGCGGTGCGTAGGTTGTCCTGTTCCCCGCGTCGCTGTGATGCACCCACCCTCCCTGCCGAACATGAGCTGCCGCCGCGCCGAGGTCTTCGCCGCCCTCAGGCGCGAGCCGTTGGTTTGACGAACGGCCCGGCCATGACCCACCAGTCCACGCCCCTCCAGGCGGTCAACTCGTCCGGTACTTCGACACCTGGCTCGGCGAGGTCAGTGGCACATTTCTCCGGACTCAGACACCTCACCGAGAGGTCCGCAGGTCAAGAACTCCCTCTGCGAAGCCACCGCTGACCGATCCTCTCAACGCCGGCGCGGCGAGCCGCGCATACCCGGTGTCGAAGTGGAGCCGCAGCGCGCGCCCGCTCAGGCCCGACCTCTGCACTGTAGGCACCCGTCCCCGTTCCAACTAGCGCCCCAGCGGCGGGCCCGAAGCGGACATCGGCGGGCCGCACGGCTGAAGTGGAGCGCACCGCCCGCAGCAGAGGACTCGATGCGCCATTGAGGGCCGGGCCCAGCGCACGTCCTCGGGCCCAACGACAGGGTGGGGGGTGACTTTCATCGAACGTTGATCACACGCCAGCCGGACCAGAGGGCATAAGGGCCCAGCGTGGTCGTCGGGCGCCCCGTCGCGTCATCGGCCGACGGCACCGCCGCCGGATTCAGGAGGGAGACTCACGTGCTACCGGTGCTGTTCTCGATCGGCAGCTTTCAAGTGCAGAGCTACGGCGTCAGCAAAGCCGTCGCCGCGATCGTCGCGATCTGGCTTCTCGGCCGGGCTTTCGCCCGCCTCGGACTCCCCAAGGATTCCGCCACCTCGCTGGTGCTGTGGGCCACCATCTGGGGATTCGTCGGCGCCAAGGCCTACTACGTCTTGGAGCACCTGTCCGATTTCAGCCTGCACCACCTGGGCGGCATGGGCTTCACCTGGTACGGCGGTCTGATCGGCGGTGTGATCTCAGCGCTCGTGGTCATCCGGCGCCATAGCCTGCCCGCGGCCGAGGTGGCCGGTGCCGCGGCAGCGCCGCTCGCCCTCGCCTACGGCATCGGTCGGATCGGCTGCTTCCTGTCCGGAGACGGCACCTACGGCACACCCACCACGCTGCCCTGGGGCGTCGCCTTCCCGGACGGCGTCGTTCCGTCGACGGTCCCGGTGCATCCGACGCAGCTGTACGAGACCCTCGCCGCCGTGCTGATCGCCGTGATCCTCTGGCGCCTCGAGCACCGCCTGGCACCGATCGGGGTCTTTGGGGCCTACCTCGTGCTCTCCGGCATGTCCCGGTTCCTTGTGGAGTTCCTGCGCATCAACACCCCGGTGCTCGGCGGGCTGACACAACCGCAGCTTTGGGCGTTGATCGGCATCGCGGTCGGTGGTGTGGCGATCGTCCGAGCCGGCCGGCGCACTACGCAGGGTCGGCCGGGCGTGATCGCGCCCGCCGGTGCGCCGCACCCGGACGGCACCTTGGTCTCGCCGTGACCCCACCGCCGGTGCGCCCGCTCGGGGCATCCCAGCGAATCGAGATCCTCGCCGGATTCGCAGCAACACGGGTGGGCGAATGACGCTCACGCGCCGTATGCGGCATCCTGAGCCGTCGCGTTCTCTCGGGGTCTCGGAGTGGTGAAGACCACGTCCTGACCGTCCACCATCGTCCTGGTCCGCCCGCCCACCCGCACTCGCACACGCTGGTTGGTTACCCGCGGGTCGGCCGCCACTGCAACAGAGTCGCGGTCCAGCCGAACCTGCAAGCGCTGCCCGCGGTGCACCAGACCGAACCGCGCCGAGACAAGCCCGTCGGGCAGACGCGGGTTAAGGACGACCATGTCACCCACCGTGCGATAGCCGGCGAAGACACGCGTGACGATGTCTAGAGTGCTAGCCATCGCACCGAGATGGATGCCCTCGCTGGTCGTCCCACCCTGGGTGTCGTCCAGGTCCGCGGCGAGGGCGTCCCGGAACGTCTGCCAGGAGCGTCGCGGGTCCACGCGTGCCAGCACCGAGGCGTGCACGACGCGACTCAGCGTGGACCCGTGCGCAGTGCGAGCCAGGTAGTACTCGACTGTCCTCGTGAGCGCATCGGGCGTGATGCCGTAGCCGAGGCTGCCGATCGTCTCGACAAGGACCTCGGGGCCCAGCAGGTAGACGAGCATGAGGACGTCCGCTTGCTTGGCAAGCTTGTACCGGTTGGTGGAGTCTTCCTCGGCTTCCAGGATGAGGTCCAGACGTCCGATGTTCCCGTACCTGGCCCGGTAGGAAGGCCAGTCCAGTTCCTTCAGCTCCGCGTAGTCGGCGAACTGGCTGATCACTCCGTCGTCGTGGAATGGCACGGCCAGTCGCCTCGCCAGGTGGTCCCAGTCATCGGCTTCTGTCGGCTGGATCCGCAGGCGTTCGTGCAGCTCGTCCCAGTCGTGGCGCTGTGTGAGCTCGAGGGCCTCGACGGCCCGGCGCAGCACCCACGCGGCAAGCACGTTGGTGTAGGCGTTGTCGCGCAGGCCGCCGCCGGGAGCATCGGGGTAGCCGTCGTGGTACTCGTCCGGGCCCATGACACCGTCGATGTGGAAGCGGTCCTCCACGGCGTCGTAGGTGGCCAAGGACGTGAAGAGTCTGGCCACCTCGATGATCAGGTCGGCACCGCGATGCACGAGCCAGGCGACGTCCCCGGTGACCTCGAAGTACCGCCAGGCGCTGTAGGCGATCGCCAGCCCCACGTGCCGCTGGCGGCTGGAGTTGTCCGGCATCCAGCGCTCGGATCTGCGATTGAACAGCATGCTGGGCGTCTCCTCACGGCCGTCGCTACCGCTCTGCCAGGGAAACATCGCTCCACGGAGACCTTCGTGCGCAGCGCCGTCGCGGGCGGCGTCCAGCCGCCGGAACCGGTAGTCCAGCAAGGAGCGCGTGAGCCAGGGCTGTCGAGCGGTCAGCACGGGTAGGACGAAGAGCTCGTCCCAGAACACGTGCCCGCGGTAGCCCTCTCCGTGCAGCCCCCGCGCGGGCACGCCCGCATCCAGCTCGGCGCTATGAGCCGACACCGACTGGAGAACGTGGAACACGTGCAGATTGAGGACGAGCTGGGTCTGCCGATCAGCGTCCAGCGCAATGCCATAGCGGCTCCAGAGCCGTGCCCAGCTGGCGATGTGGTCGGGGAGCAACCCCGCGAACCCGTCCGGTGCCCGCAGCAGCTCCTCTATGGCGGCGAGCCGGGGCGAGGCAATGGCCCGATCCTTGGTGGTGAAGATCGAGACGGTCTTGTCGATGGTGACCGGTTGACCGTCGTGCAGGGTCACTTCCAGCAGGAGGTCCCCACGGTCCCGATCGTGCTCCAGGACGGGATCCCGGTTGGGTTCGGCACCGGTGACCGTGGTGCGTGCCGCGGTGGCGATCCGCACGTGGCTCTGGGTCGTCTCAACCTCGACCAGCATGGTGGCCTCGCCGGCCTCCTGAACCGTCACCGTCCGCAAGTGCCGGTCGGCGAGCTCGCGGTACTCGGCGACGTTGTCGTTGCGTACGCCGGCGTCGATACCCGAGCGCACTCTGATAGGTCCGTCCCACCCCTCGGCTACCAGAGTCGTCTCAAGACCGCAGAGGTGCGGCCGCGCCATCGACGCGAGACGTCGCTGGGAAAGGCGTAGCCGTCTGCCGGCTTGGTCTGTCAGCACGGCGGTCCGCGTCAACACTCCCCGCCGCAGGTCCAGCTCTCTGCGCTCCGCGGTGATGGTCAGGGCACCCGCCGACCACCAGCCCTCGGTGCCGATGCCCACGTCGAAGACGAGCCAGTTGGGGGCGTTGACGAGCGACTCGTCCTCCATCTGCCTGTCGTGCACCATCGTCGTCAATCGGTTGTACACCCCGGCCAGATACGTCCCTGGGTAGTGGACACCATCGCTCGCTCGCTCGGGAGCGACGCCGCGGGTGCCGAGGTAGCCGTTGCCCAGCGCGGTCAACGCCTCGCGATGCCCCTCGTGCGCCGGGTCGAAGCCCTCGTAGACGAGAACCCACGGGTCCGCTCTCAACGACCCGAGGTCCAGCTGCGCGACGTCGGAGACGACGACGTCCGCACCGGCAGCCTCCAGCGAATCGCGCTGGCCACCGCGGTCGACCCCCACGACCATGCCGAACCCACCGCGCCGTGCCGCGGCTACGCCCGCCGCAGCGTCCTCGACCACGGCGGCGCGAGCCGGCTGTACCCGGAGCTCGTTCGCGGCCTGGAGAAACATGGCCGGATCCGGCTTGCCTGGTAGTCCAAGGTCCTGGGCTCGCTCGCCGTCCACGACGACGTCGAACACCCCGTCGAGGCCGGCCGCGGTCACGATTGCCGCAGCATTTCGGCTCGCTGTGACGAGGGCGAGCCGGACGCCACCCGCGCGAAGCCTGCCGAGCAGCTCGGAGGTGCCCGGGTAGGCCTTGACGCCCGTGCCCGCGAGCAGGCCTAGGTAGATCGAGTTCTTGCGCCCGGCCAGACCGTGCACGGTCCAGGACCCGGCAGGGTCGTCGGGCGAGCCTAGGGGGATCTCGATCCCCCGGGCCGCGAGGAAGTTGCGCACCCCGTCCTCCCGCGCGCGCCCGTCGACGTACCGGCGGTAGTCGGCGGTCGCGTCGAACGGTTGATGGGAGGCACCGCCCGGGACTCGGGCGTCGGCCAGCACATCGGCGAACAGCTGTCGCCACGCGGCGGCGTGGAGGGTGGCGGTGTCGGTGACGACGCCGTCCAGGTCGAAGATCACCGCTTCCTGGGGCGGTGTGGCACCGGCGGGTGCCGGAGTGGACGAACGCATCTTCGATGGCGGATATCTCATGGCTTCACCGGGCGTGAGGGGTGCACCGACGCGGACTCGTCGGTGTCCGGTGGCGGCGCCCATGCTTGACGCGTAGGGCGCACCGACAGGTAGAGGGCTACCAAGACGACCAGAAGGCCCGCAGCGGTCCAGCCCTGCGGCCGTTCGCCAAGGACGGCCGCCGCGAGCACGATGCCGAAGACGGGCGTCAGGAATGTCCAAGCGGTGAGGGCGTCCATACGGACGCGGCGCGCCTCGGTGAACCACGCGACAGTCGTCGCCGCAGTGCCCACGAAGGCGAGGAAGGCAAGCGACAGAGAAAAGCGCGGGGTCCAAGCTATGGCGGGGGCGCCTTCGATCGCGCCAGCGAGGCCGGCCAGAGCGACGCCGCCGATCACCAGGTGCCATCCGGTCGCGACAATGATGTCGAGACCTCCAAGTCGTCGTGCAAGAAGGGTCCCGCCGGTGACAGCGGCCGCGGCCAGCAGCGAAAGCGCCGCACCGCTACCACCGCCCCCGGGCAACGCCACTGCGAGCAGGCCAGCAAAGCCGACCACCATTGCGGTCGTGGTCCGGGCGGAGAGCGTCTCGCCGTACAGCCACCACGCGGGCAGGAGGATCAGCAGGGGCTGGGCGTTGGCGAGTACCGCGGCCGTGCCGGTGGCTAGTCCCGCGGCGCCAGCGAACATGGCCCCGAACGCAAGTGTCACGTTCACGAGACCCAGGATCGTGAGGCGCCGCCACTCCCCTGGCCCAACGGGGAACGGCCGCCGTTGTATCGCACCGAGCGCGAGCAGCCCTCCTCCGGCGACGAGCGCACGTAGGGCCGCGAACCACAGGACGGGGGCATCTCGCAGCCCCCACTGAATGGCGATGAAGCATGAGCCCAGCGCGGCGGTGATCCACAACATCCGTGCCGGACTGGGTGATCGCCGCACCCCGGATATGGGGTCCGCCGGGCCGCTGCGTCTGGCTGCCATGTGCGGGCCGATCAGCGGTCGCCGTCTGGGCCCGGCGAAGGAGGGCGCACAGACGGTGCGTCCGGGTCGAAGGGGACGACGGCCGGCTGCAACTGGGCGAGCGCCTCGACCGTGAGCAGGTCAGCTCGGCGCACCGGCGTCGTCGGCATGATCGCCGCGGAGGAGGCGAGATCCAGGCCAGCCACGGCCAGCCTGGTGGTCCTCGGGTTCGCCATGATCGATGGTCCTCTCGTGAGGTGTTGGCATCTCGTCGCGTGCTCTGGAGCACCTCGAGCGCGCGCTCGGACGCGTCCGTGACGCGCAGCCAGGCCGTACCACTTCCGGTCCGTTCGCGGCGGTCCGTCTTCGTCTCGCGTCCGTCGGGCAGGCCGCGCGCGCACGGCGGGCGGCCTCCCCGACGGGTCAGCTGGTGACGAACTCAGCCGGGTTGGCCTCGAAGCTCTTCGCGCAGTGCGAGGAGCAGAAGTAGTACGTCACTCCGTCGTGCTCGAGGCTGGCGGCTGTGGCTGGGTCGACGCTCATCCCGCACACCGGGTCGACAACCTTCTGTGTCTTGCCAAACATGGGTTCCTCCTTCTCGTGGTGGTTCTGTTCCTCTTCGTAGCGTCCGATCTCCACCACGGGTTCCGTGGAACGGACTCGGACGACTTCTGGGATCGCCTGCGGCGTGAATCGGCGAAGGCGGTTGGCGTTCGCCACCACCGAAAGCGAAGACAGTGCCATGGCCGCCGCCGCGAGCATGGGACTGAGCGTGATGCCGAAGAAGGGATACAGCGCCCCGGCGGCGATCGGGATCCCGAGCCCGTTGTAGACGAACGCGAAAGCGAGGTTCTGGCGGATGTTGCGCATCGTGGCTCGCGACAGGTCCACTGCGGTGACCAGCCCAGACAGCGCCCCGGAGATCAGGGTGATGTCCGAGGACTCGATCGCGACGTCCGTGCCCGTGCCGATGGCCGAGCCGACGTCGGCCTGTGCGAGCGCGGGGGCGTCGTTGATGCCATCACCCACCATGCCGACGATGTGCCCGTCGGCCTGCAGCCGCTTGACCTCGGCGGCCTTGTGCTCGGGCATGACTTCGGCGACGACTCGGGTGATGCCCACCTGACGCGCGATCGCGGCGGCGGTGTCCCGGTTGTCCCCCGTCATCATGACCACCTCGATGCGCCTGGCCTGCAGGGCAGCGACGGCGGCCGCCGAGCCGGGCTTGAGCGTGTCTGCCACGGCGACGACACCCGCTGCGCGCCCTTCGACGGCCACCAGCATCGGGGTCTTGCCGTCGCCGGCGAGGCGGGCCACGTCGGCCACGAGGGGTGCAGCGTCGATCCCTGCCGTGGCCAGCAGCCGAACGTTTCCGACGAGGACCTCACGTCCACCGACGTAGGCGCGCACACCCTGGCCGGTCACGGAGTCGAATGCCTCCGCGACCGCAAGGTCGAGACCTCGCTCCTTGGCGCCTGCAACGATCGCCGTGGCCAGCGGGTGCTCGGAGGAATGCTCCACGGCGGCCACCAGGGCGAGGATCTCGTCCGCGTCGAAACCCGGGCACGGCAGGACGTCCGTCAGGGCCGGGGCGCCCTTGGTGATCGTGCCGGTCTTGTCCAGCACGACGGTGTCCAGCTTGTGCGCGGTCTCCAAGGCCTCCGCCGAGCGGATCAAGATCCCATGGGTGGCGCCCTTGCCCGTGCCGACGGTGATCGACATCGGGGTGGCCAGACCGAGCGCGCAGGGGCACGCGATGATGAGCACCGAGACGGCCGCAACCAGCCCGAGGACGAACGCGGGCGGTGGGCCCACAAGTGCCCACGCGGCGAACGTCCAGATCGCGATCACCATCACCGCGGGCACGAAGTAGCCCGATACCTGATCCACCAGCCGCTGGATCGGCGCCTTGGACCCCTGCGCCTCGCGGACGAGCCGGATGATCTGCGCCAGCACAGTGTCCGCGCCGACCTTGGTCGCCACGTAGCGGAACGAGCCGGTCTGGTTGATCGTCGCTCCGACGACCATGTCGCCGATGCTCTTCGTCACGGCCATGGGCTCGCCGGTGATCATCGACTCGTCGACCGACGACCTGCCGTCGAGAACCTCGCCGTCGACAGGGAGCTTCTCACCAGGACGGACGACGACGACGTCGCCCATCCGCACGTCCTCGACGGAGACTTCCATCTCGACGTGCTCGCGCACGATCCGCGCTGTCCGCGGTTGCAGCCCGATCAAGGCCCGGATCGCCTCCCCGGTGCCCGCCTTGGCCTTGGTCTCCAGCAACCGACCCAGCAGAATCAGCGTGATGATGACCCCGACAGCCTCGTAGTACACCTCCTGGGCGATCGTCGGCAGAAGGCTCGGCAGGGTGGTCACGATGAGGCTGTAGCCGTAGGCCGCCATGGTGCCCAACGTGATCAGCGAGTTCATGTCGGCACTGCGATGGGACAGCGCCAACCAGCCGGTCTTGTGGATCGGCCACCCCGTGTAGAACATCACCGGTGTGATCAGCGCCAGCTGGGCCCAGCGGTTCATCAGCAGGTCGGGAACCCACCGCGCACCGAACAGCTCTGTCGCCATGACGGCAAAAAGAACCGGAGCGCTTGCCACCGCCCCAACGAGAACCCGCTTCTTCAGGTCGGCGATCTCCGCCGCCCGGTCCTGGGCCTCCGCATCGTCCACACCGTGGGCGCCTTCGTTCGCTCCGGAATCTCTGGCCGGCGCGCGGACGACGATGCTGCCTCCCGCCGTCCCCGTGCCGCAGGTGAACTCGTACCAGCCTCTCGAGAGCGGCGGGATCTCGACCACGGTGACTCCGTGCTCCGCGAGTGGCACATCAATGCCGAGGTCGGCGAGCGTGAACCGCTCGTGCCGGGCCGAATCGTCGGCCGGCTCGAGCCGCAGTTGGACCGCCACGCCCGGCTCGACCAGCACGACGGTTGGGTTGGCGACATCCTCGAGGAGAACGTCGGCGACCTGCAGACCGCCCTCCCGCGAGGTCGTCACCTCGCGGGCCGCCGGCCCGGCGGCCGCGGAAGCCGCGGGAGCTCGCCCCGCCGAGTCCACCGCACCACCACCGCCAGCCACGACGCGCAGACGACCACGAACCATATTCATGCCGCACGCGAACTCGTAGTCGCCAGGTACGGCCGGCATCAGGTCGACAGCGGTGGTCCGATTCGCGGGCAAGCTCGCGTTGACCTTGAAGTCTGGGAACACGACGCGTGAGGTGCAGTCACCACTCTCCTGGCGGTCGAACAGGAGCCGGACTGGCGTGCCGGCGGTGACCTCGACCAGGTCCGGGTTGTAGCCGCCCTTCACCGTCACGGTCACGACCTGCACCCCTCCCTCCAGCTGGGCCTGCTGGGTCTTTCTCGGCGCGAAGAAGAACCACGCCACTACCGCGGTGAACAGCCCGCCAAGGGCCAGGACCCCCACATCCGTCCCGTTCACAAAGCCCACCTTCATTCATCTCGTAGCCACGCATCGACGTCGCACTACTCGTCAGGTATATACCCCCCACGGGTATATGTGGAGGCCGCGGCGATGAAGATCTGACCAAGGATCGTCGGGGCGCCTCGCGGGAGCGAGTGCCGGACGACGAGCGTTGGGCCCTGCCCGGTGCCGTCGGTCTTCCGGATATCGGTGCAGTACGCCGGCACTCCAGGTTTGGCGTCCAGGCGGTTTCTTCAGCGGTTCTTGACAGGGCCTCAGCCGTACGTGGGCACTGCACGCAGGACGCTGCAAGCAGCCGGTCCTCCCGTCGAGCTGTCGCGCGATCGGGTGGACGAAGGCAGACCGTGGACCTAGGGATCGAAGGAGTCGATGACCATGAACCACAGCGGGCTCGGGCATGTGAAGTGGATGGCGCTGATCGCGGCGGGGCTGTTCGGCGTCCTCCTGCTCTTCGGAAACTCAGCCGGTGAGGCGCTGCGCTACGCCATCCTCCTCGCGTGCCCGTTGATGATGGTCGGGATGATGTTCGGCGGACACTCCGGGCATTCCGGGCACGGCAAGGGGCGAGGCGACGAGGCGAGCGCAGCTCCGCGGGCCGACAAGGACGAGCCCGTGAGCCACCACCACACCTCATAGCACGCCCTTCGCGGCTCGGTGAAGTCGGCTGCTCCGCCTCACCTGCCGGAGTCGACCGCCCGCGTGGCCATACCCCATGGGGGTATGATGAGTGTCTGTCAGCACCACACACATGAAGAGGAGCACGCCATGAGCACGACCAACTACGCGGTCACGGGGATGACCTGCGGCCACTGCGTCTCGTCGGTCACCGCCGAGATCACCAAGCTCCCCGGCGTGCAGCGCGTCGACGTCGCCCTGGTGCACGACGGCACATCCCGCGTCGTCGTCAGCAGCGACGCAGATCTCGCTCTGGACGACGTCCGCGCGGCCGTGGACGAGGCGGGATACGAGCTCGTCGGCGAATCGGCGTGAACGATGCGGGACGGCTCGCAGGATTCGGGCTCGTTCTCGCGGCGGCCCTCGGCGTCGGAGTCGGCGTCGGGGCCGCCATCGGGCCGATCGACATCAACCCGGCACCGTCCTCGGTAGACCAGCCCGATGACATGCCGGCCGACCACGAGTGACCACCAGAACGGAGGCCGGGTGACCCAGGCCATTGAGCTCGAGATCGGCGGGATGACCTGCTCGTCCTGCGCCGCACGGATCGAGAAGCGGCTCAACCGCATGCCTGGCGTCGAGGCGAGCGTCAATTACGCGACCGAGAAGGCCACGCTGACGCTGCCCGAAGGCACCACGATCGACGAGGCCGTCGCTGTCGTCGAGGCGACGGGTTACAGCGCCCGCCCTCGTGAGACCAACCGATCCGAGCCGGCTGCTGGTCCGGACGCCGAGGTCCGAGACGAGACGGCGGCCCTACGGCACCGGCTCACGCTCTCGGCCGTCCTCACCGCGCCCGTGCTGATCCTCTCGATGGTCGAGCCGCTGCAGTTCGACAACTGGCAGTGGCTGTCTCTGACCCTCGCCGCACCCGTCGTCGTCTGGGGAGCGTGGCCGTTCCACCGCGCTGCCTGGGCGAACGCCCGGCACGCGGCGGCGACCATGGACACCCTCATCAGTGTCGGCGTCCTGGCAGCCTTCGGGTGGTCCCTGTACGCGCTGTTCCTCGGGGCGGCCGGCAGGCCGGGAATGCGCATGGCGTTCGACATCGTGCCGGACCGCGGTGGCGGAGGCCACGAGATCTACCTCGAGGTCGCGGCAGCCGTCACGGTCTTCATCCTCCTCGGGCGCTACTTCGAGGCAGGCGCCAAGAAGCGCTCGGGCGCGGCACTTCGCGCGCTCATGGAGCTCGGGGCCAAGGACGTCGGAGTCGTGCGCGGCGGGACCGAGGTGCGGATAGCCGTGGCTGACCTGATCGTCGGTGACATCTTCGTCGTTCGGCCCGGGGAGAAGGTCGCGACCGACGGCATGGTCGTCGAGGGTGCGTCGGCCGTCGACGCGTCGATGCTGACCGGCGAGCCGGTTCCGGTAGAGGTCGGACCGGGTGACACCGTCGTGGGCGCCACAGTGAACGCCGGTGGCCGGCTCCTCGTCCGCGCGACTCGGGTCGGAGCCGACACCCAACTCGCCCAGATGGCTCGCCTGGTGGAGGAGGCGCAGACCGGAAAGGCGCCGGTGCAACGTCTCGCGGACAGGATCTCTGCGGTGTTCGTGCCGATCGTGATCGGCCTTGCGGTCGCCACGCTCGGGTTCTGGCTCGGGGCAGGGGCTGGGGCCGAGGCGGCGTTCACCGCCGCCGTGGCTGTGCTCATCATCGCCTGCCCCTGCGCGCTCGGCCTGGCCACGCCCACCGCTCTCATGGTGGGTACTGGCCGGGGCGCCCAGCTGGGCATCCTGATCAAGGGACCCGAGGTGCTGGAGTCCACGCGCCAGGTCGACACGGTCGTCCTGGACAAGACGGGAACCGTGACGAGCGGGCAGATGCAGCTCGTCGAGGTACGACCCGCCGGCACCTCCACGCGCGACGAGGTGCTGCGCATCGCCGGGGCGCTCGAGGACGCTTCCGAGCACCCGATCGCGCGGGCAATCACAGCTGGGGCGCGAAGCGAACTGAGCATCCTGCCTACCGTGGAACAGTTCGCGAACACCCAAGGTCTGGGCGTCTCCGGGGTCGTCGACGGGCATGCTGTCGCTGCAGGGCGGGTGTCGTGGATGGCGAAGCAGTGGGGCCTCCACCTCGACCCCGAGCTGGGAACGATTCTCGAGGCAGCTGAGTCGGCCGGGCGCACCGTTGTGGCCGTCGGATGGGACGGCGCACTTCGCGGTCTACTCATCGTGTCCGACACGCTCAAGCCGACGTCCCGTCAGGCGGTCGCCGAGCTCAAGGCGCTCGGCCTGCGACCGGTTCTGCTGACCGGTGACAACTACCGGGCGGCCAGGGCGATCGGCGCCGAGGTCGGGATCGACGAGGTCGTCGCCGAAGTTCTGCCGGAGGACAAGGTCCGCGTAGTGCGCGAGATGCAGGAGAGCGGACGGGTCGTCGCGATGGTGGGCGACGGGGTGAATGACGCCGCAGCCCTCGCTCAGTCGGACCTGGGTATCGCGATGGGCACCGGAACGGACGTCGCCATCGAGGCGAGCGACCTGACGCTCGTTCGGGGTGATCTTCGGGCGGCGGTCGACGCCGTGCGTCTGTCGCGTAGGACGCTGTCCACGATCAAGGGCAACCTCTTCTGGGCGTTCGCGTACAACGTGGCCGCGATCCCCCTCGCCATCTCCGGGTTGCTCAACCCGCTGATCGCGGGGGCGGCCATGGCGTTCTCGTCAGTCTTCGTAGTCACCAACAGCTTGCGCCTACGGAACTTCCAGGCTGTCTCGCTCGAGGAGAACCCCCGGGCCACCAGCACCGTGCCCCAGCGGGTCGCGGCGGTCCCGGTGCGCTGACGGTCACGCTCCCGCCCAGTCTGGAACGTCGCGCGCCGGCATGCGCCTGTCCGACGGGAGCATGGCCCGGCGCACCCGACTGATGCCCCTCTCTGAGACTCAGTTGTCCGAGGGCGACTCGTGGTGGCCCGCGTGCTCCGTTGGCGAGACGTTCTGCGGGGGCGAATCGACGCCGCTCAGGCGAGGGCCGACGACGAACGTCGACAGTGCGAACATCCCTGCGAACAGCGCGAGTGCCAGGGCGGGCGCCCACCAGCTCGAGAATCGCTTGTGGAGCCGGATCAGGAATGGCACGGACAACGCCAGCCCAAGCGCGCCGAATACGAGCGTGCCCCCCGCACCTGCCACCAGCGCCGTGCCCACCAGCGGACCGACGTGGTGCAGGATGTGCGGCGCCACGCCAGAGACGGCACCGAGGGCGCCGTTGAGCGCTGTCCAAAGAGTGCGCACACCGGAGGGTTGATCTGTCGCTGAAGCGCTCGGTACGACGAGCGGCTGTTCCTTCACGGAGTCCATAGCCTCAGCATTCGCGAGGCGAGCAGGTGTCTCGTGGAGGAACGATCAACGCTCCATGAAGGTTGTCGGGCGGCGGCACGTGCACACCCAAGGTCAGCCCAGCCGACGGGCGATCTCATCTCGGTGATCCCCGGTCGACGGATCCGACGAATCTGCGGTGCCGCGGATCGCACCGGACCTTGACGAGATCTTCATCGCCCCGGCCGCATCCGCTCGCTCGTCGGAGTGCTAGCGTGACTCGCATACCCCCTGGGGGTATGGAAGGAGTCACGGTCATGGACGCTTTGTCGCAGTTGACCGGATCCGGAGGTGTCGTTCTCGCCGCGCACGGCATCGACAAGGCGTACAGGCGCGGCTCGTGGCCCGCGCGGCGAGCCGTCCCCGTCCTCGCGGGCGTCAACTTCTCCATGCACAAGGGAGAAGTCGTGGGTCTCGTCGGTGAGAACGGATCGGGCAAGTCCACGCTGATGAAGATCCTCGTGGGCGCCCTCGCTCCTGACGCCGGCGAGGTCGAGCGCGCGACGCGGCTCGGCTACTGCCCGCAGGTTCCTCAGCTCTACGAGCGGCTGACGTGCGACGAGCACTTTGAGCTCTTCGGCCATGCCTACGGGATCGCCGGCCGGGTGGAACGTGAGTCACGAGCCTCGATCTACGCGGCGCTCGGCTTTGAGCGATACGCACGAGCGCGCGTGAGTCAGCTCTCTGGAGGCACGACCGCCAAGCTCAACCTGGGTCTCGCGCTGCTCGCCGACCCCGAGGTCCTCCTGCTCGACGAGCCTTACGCCGGCTTCGACTGGGATACGTACCTACGCTTCTGGGACCTCGTCGCAGATCGCAGGATCGCCGGGCGAAGCGTCCTCATCATCAGTCACTTCGTCGCCGACGAGGAGCGTTTCGACCGCATCCTGGACCTGCGCGATGGACGGGCGGTGCCACGATGATCCCTGCACTCGTCCGCGGGTTCCTTGCCGACTACGCACGCAACAGGACGAACCTGCTGGTGCTCGTCCTCGTGCCTGTGGCCTTCGTCGTCGCCGCGGCTCCTGCGCTCGCCGACGCGGCTCGGCTCTTGGGTGGGCAGGGCGGCGCGCCCGCCATCGAGGCGGTGACCGCGGGATGGGCCTCGGCCTTCATCTCCGCACTCGCCATGTACTTCCAGGTATCGGCCGGCAGGGACACCGACCGTCGCCTCGTGCTCGCCGGGCTGCCCGGTCGCCGACTCGCACAGGCACGCGTCCTGTGCGGCCTGATCATCGCGTCGCTCGCGTCCGCGGCCGCGCTGCTGGCACTCGTCGCAACCTCAGGCCTGGAGGACCCGGGCCGCGTGGTCGCGGGGACCGTGATGTTCTCAGTGATCTATCTCGGCATCGGTGCGGCGGTCGGGTCCCGGGTGCGCAACCCGGTGAACGGCACGGTGCTGATCCTGTTCATCTGGATCCTGGACGTCTTCTTCGGTCCGACGCTGAGCGGGTCGACGCAACCGATCTCCCGTGCGCTACCGACGCACTTCGTGTCCTTGTGGATGGTCGGCGTCCCGTCCGGGCACGAGGGCCGGCTAGGGGATCTCGGGTGGGCACTCGCGTGGACCGCCGCATCCGCGACGGTCGCGCTCGTGGTTATTCGGCCACCGGGCCGGGCGGCCGCGCGGCGAACGCTCGCCGCCGGCTCCCGGCCGGACCAGCTGCGCGCAGCGCTCGGCACCGGCCTGCGGGAGTGGCGTCGCAACCCGGTGCTGTGGGTGCTTCTCGCGGTCGTGCCGGCGGTGTTCGTCCTGCTCGCCGACGCGATCACACCCTCCGGCTCGACGCCAGTCGTCCTCAACGAGGGCGGCACGCTCGTGACCCGGGCGATGGACCCCGCGCACATGCACGCAGGCACGATGGCACCGATCGCCGTGGCGTCCCTGGCCACCCTGGCGGGACTGTTCCTCGCACTGGACGCCCGCTCCGGCGATCAGCGGCTGACCCTTGCCGGCATGCGTTCCAGCACTCTGGCGAGTGCTCGGCTCACGGTGGTCTCGATGGCGGCGACCCTGGCCACGGTGGCCTCGCTCGCCGTGACGGCGCTGGTCTTCGATGCGCACCAGTGGGTGCTCTACGGCATGGCGAACCTCCTGGTGGCATTGACCTACGCCTTCCTCGGAGTGATCATCGGGCCCGTTCTGGGCCGGGTGAGCGGCGTCTTCGTCGCGTTCCTGCTGCCTTTCATGGACCTGGGCATTGCTCAGAGCCCGATGCTCCGAGGTGCGCCCCCGGGGTGGGCGGAGGTCCTGCCTGGCTACGGCGGGATCCGAGTCCTGACCGACGCCGCGCTCACGTCGACATTCGACGAGGCCGGATACCTCGTGCTGGGTCTTGGCTGGCTCGCCGTACTGGCGGCGGGAGCCTGGACCGCGCTACGGCGCAGCTCGGCCGTGGTGAAACCACGGACCCGGCGCACAGCCCGCGGCTCAGCCCCCACCGCCCAAGCTCACGCTCACGGCTGACGGCGGCTGACAGCAACCATTTCCTCTCGGGGAACGACCTTGATGCGCTCGCGGCCTTGCGCCGCTCCGAGCGACTGCTCGTAGGCGTCGAGAAGCTGCCAGCCGGACCATTCGATGGGGTCGATGCCGCGTTCGATGAGCAGTGCCGTGACTGCCCGGGGGTCAGGGTGCTCGGGTCGCTGCAGGCGGTCGACGTCCGAGACGAGGTGCTTGATGGTCTCGGACGCATCGGACTTCGTGTGCCCGATGAGACCGACCGGTCCGCGCTTGATCCAGCCGGTCGCGTACACGCCCGGCAGGTGCTCGCCGTCGACGTCGACCACGCGGCCCTCGCGGTTGGGGATCACGCCGGCGACGTCGTCGAAGGGGATGTCCGCCAGCGGCGAGCCGAAGTAGCCGACCGCGCGGTAGACGGCCTGGACGGGCCAGTCGTGCAGCTCGCCGGTGCCGGACACGTTGCCGTCCCCGTTCAGGGCGGTGCGCTCGGTGCGCAGCGCGATGACCTTGCCGTCTTCGCCGAGGACCTCGACCGGCTTGTGCAGGAAGTGCAAGTGGATGCGCCGGCTCGACGTGTGCTCCTCGACCTCCAGGAGCGTCCAGTCCGTCAGGGTCTTGACCACCTGCTTGGTCTGGTTCGACGAGTGGATGGCGGCCATCGAGCCCTCGTCGAAGTCGAAGTCCTCGGGGTAGACGATGACGTCGACGTCCGGCACGTGACCGAGCTCGCGCAGCTCCAGGGGCGAGAACTTGACCTGTGCGGGGCCGCGCCGGGCGAACACGTGCACGTCCGTGACGGGCGACGCCTTCAGCTGGTCGTAGACGTTCGCGGGAATCTCTGTGGGCAGCAGGTCGTCGGCGTGCTTGGCCAGGATGCGAGCCACGTCGAGGGCGACGTTGCCCGCGCCGAGGACGGCGACGTGCTGGGCGTTCAGCGGCCACGTGCGCGGGACGTCCGGGTGCCCGTCGTACCAGGACACGAAGTCCGCGGCGCCGTAGGAGCCGTCGAGGTCGATGCCCGGCACCGGCAGGCTCGCGTCGCGGATGGACCCGGTGGAGAAGATGACGGCGTCGTAGAACCGGCGCAGGTCGTCCAGGGTCACGTCCGTGCCGTAGTCGACGTTCGCAAGCAGGCGGATGTCGCCGCGGTCGAGGATCTTGTGCAGGGCGACGATGATCTGCTTGATCCGCGGGTGGTCGGGCGCGACGCCGTAGCGCACCAGGCCGAACGGCGCGGGCAGCCGCTCGAAGAGGTCGATGCTGACGTCAAGGCCGGCCTTGGACAGGATGTCGGCGGCGTAGATGCCGGCCGGGCCGGCGCCGACGATGGCGACTCGGAGCGCCGTGGGTGTGGATGGGTCCGTGGTCGTCTCGTGTGCCGTCGAGCGGGGCGCAGGCATGGGTCGGCCTCCTGGGGTCGCGGTGAGAGGGTGATGATCGGGAAGGCGGTGCCCACTGCTCACATGCGGTGGGCCATGGGGAGCAGGAACATCCACACGTTGATCGCACCGAGCAGCGCGATGATCACGACGTAGGGCGTCAGCGTGGAGCGCCTGCGGGCGGCGGTGCGGTATCGGCGGTAGGAGATCCGCTTTGCGGTGTAGATCGAGCCGGCGATCCCGAGGGCCAGGAGCGCGAACTGCAGCACCTGGATGGTGCCCGTGCTCATCAGTGCCGGGTCACCGCTGACGCCGGCACCGAACAGGTTGGCGACCGTGTAGTAGACCGAGCCGCCCTCGGCGAGCAGGTGGAACAGGTTGTGCGCGAGGTGCGCGGCGACGTCCAGGGGGATGAGCGCGTACCCGAAGCGAGCGAAGTTCATCTTGGTGTCTTCGAGGTTGCGGCCCGCCGCGATGCGAGATGCGAGGGCGAGCAGGCCCACGGGCACCGACACGGCGACGGCGAACGCCACGGTGAAGATGACGGCGTAGCTGGTGATCCCGGTGAGCGCCTCGATCTGGGCGAGGACGCTGTTCCAGACCTCGAGCATGGTGATGTTCTGGATCAGGACGATGCCCATGATCGCCATGGCGAGCATCGACTGCTCGATCTTGGGCTTGGTGATGAACCACAGCTCGCTGGTGGGCTTGCGCAGCCGCACCTGGATCGCGTCGTTGGGGCAGGACTTGATGCAGTTCGCGCACAGGTTGCAGTTCGCGGAGTCCTCCATCGTGCGGGGGAACGTGAACAACGGGCAGCCGGCGACCTTGTCGTTGCCGTTGTAGCAGACGGCCTTGGCCTTGCACGTCTTGCAGATCCCGGAGTCGGCGCGCAGCTCGACCATGCCGGTGCGGGCGTAGTTGCCGGACAGCCCGCCGAGGAAGCACAGGTACCGGCAGAACGTGCGGCGCTGGAAAAGGGCCCCGGAGGCGATGACGGCGGTGGTCAGCAGCAGGAGCAGCACGCCGGATCCCCACGGCGACTCGACGACGCCCCAGACGTGGTCGGCCCACGTGATGGCGAGGAACGAGGCGTCGATGATCCAGATGCCGTAGTTCTTCAGGAAGTTCGGCACAGGCCGGTTGACCCCGACCCACTTCTGCGCGAAGTCCGAGATCGCCCCGAACGGGCACACGGCGCACCAGAACCGGCCGAGCAGCACGAACACGATCGGGATGACCGGCCACCACAGCACCCACATCAACGCGGTGCCGGCGTTCTCGTGGGCCACGTCGGGTCCGACGAGCAGCTGGTAGGCGACCAGTCCGAAGACCGCAGCGACCGGGATCTGGAAGATCTTCGGGTACCAGCCGGACCGCAGCGACCGGGCGATCCACGGGATCGTCATGAGGTTGCGGCCCACCGGCGGCGGGGTCAGGTCCGGGCCCGGCGTGACGTCCGGGTCGACGACGTCGAGCTCGGGTGGCGGCGGAGTGAGCGTGGTCATCGGGGTGTCCTTCGCGAGGGTCAGGCAGCGGTGGGGGTGGCGGCCGGGCGGGGCCGGTGGCGGGGGCGATCGCCGTCCCGGCGGCGGAGCACCGCAGCGGTGACCAGCACAACCGCGTTCACGCCGGCGAAGGCCGACAGCACGGCCACGCGCGGGCGGGACGTCGGCGGGGCCGCGTCTGCGTGGCCACCGCCGTCCTCAGTGCTCGGGTTGTGCTCGCTGTGCTCGCCGGCCGGCTCGTCGCCGGTCCCCACGTCCGCGCCACCGTGGTCCATCCCCTCCATGTCCGGCATGCCCTCCATGTCGTCTGTGGCCTCCATGCCCTCCATGTCGTGTGTGGACGGTGTCGCGGGGTCGTGAGGCTCCGCTCCGGGGTCCGAGCTTGAACTGGCGCCCTGGGGCACGGCGCCGACGCTGGGCGGCGTCGCGAAGGCCAAAGCCGGGAAGGCGGTCAGGGACGCGGCGAGCGCCACGACGGCGGGCAGTCGGACAAGGGCGGGATGCATGCGAGCTCCTCGAGAACGGTTCCGTCAGAACTGTCGACGTGCTGAGGGCCTCACACCTGGGACCTGTAGGTCCTAGAGGGCAACCTGCATCGAAACTTCATCGACGGGGTGGCCGCCTGCTGCCCGCGCACGGGGATCCGGGCGGTCGTTGCCGTGCCTGCCCACCGTCGCCACCGTCGGACCCGGCCGCGGCCTGCGAACGCCGCAGTCGGAGTCGCATCAAGTAGGCCGGACTGGTTCGGGGTGCGGACCCGGCTGAACGCTTACGTCGGGCGCGACTCCGACCGCGTCTTGCAGACCGTCCCGCGTACCTGCTTGTGACCGGTCGTCAACAAGCTGGGTGCCGAGCACGTTGAGCCACCCGGCGGCGCAGCAGGCTCGCGAAGTGAAGCGGACCAGTGCACATGTCGGGAGGAACGATGTCCATGGGATGGGATGCACCAGCGGGTGCGCTGCTCGGACGGACGCCCGCAACGTGGGCGGGACTGTGGTCGCTCCTCTACACCGCCGGTCACTCGGCGCTGCGGCTCAGCCTTGTCGGTCAGTTCGCCGAGAGTGTCCAGCTCGCCTTCGTCGCGATGGACCTACGTGAGGCACGCGATGAGCTGGAATGGCTGCACGACGATGTGGGCGCGGGCGCACCGGCGGCGGATCTCGGTCCGCTGCGGCCGGGCGAGGACCGAGATGCGGCGTGCGGCGTAGTCCTGAGACTGGTCGGAACCGCGCTTGAAGTCAGCCACGTCCTCGCGGAACGGCAGATCGACAGCGCCGAGCTCTCGTGCCTGACGCGCGTCGAGCATCGCCTGCAAAGCGCTCGCGCGACGATTTCCGGGCTCCGGTTGTGACCACGTACGGAACACTCATGCAGCAGGCCGCGCGGCACGTCCATGACGGGGCAGCTCAGACGCAGGCACATCCGTACAACGACCTCACCGAGGCTCACCTGGCGGTGGCGTCCTTCCATGGACTGCTGGACGCGATTGAGAGGCACGTCTGGCACCTGGTCGACCCTGCGAGGGTCTCCACGATCTATGGCACCAGCTCAGCGCGAGACGGCACTGACCCCGTCGAGTACGCCGCCCTACGAATGGTCACGTCCATCCCGACCCTCGAGGACAAGGACCACCGGCTGCCGTCGACACCGACGCCTATCGACCACCCGTGGGCGTACGCCGCCAAGGCGCTCGGCGCAGCCATCGACCTCCTGGCGACCCATACCGATGGCAAGGGGATCTCGCGCTCTCCCGACGGCCCCGTGGTGTGGGACTTTGGCGCTCGACGACGTGCGCTAGGCCGCGTCGCCGACCTGACTGGAGCCGCGCTGAGCTGCTCCGAGACACTCGGCTTACGTGCGGGCCAAGCCGGCGCTCACTGGTCGAACGTGCGACGTTGGCTCCCGGCGTTCGAGGAGTCGAGGGCGTGGGCGGCACAGGCCGTGCACCGGTCGAAGGATCGGACGGGCGCCGGGCCGCTCGACGACATCGGGCTGGCGAACCCACCGGTGCGCCTCTTCGACCCGATCACCGAGCTGTCGGATCGGATCACCAGATTGCGCAGATCGGCATGGGGGTCCCTCACGCATCCCGACTACTCCCTTGCGACCCTGCACGACTTCGCCAGCATTGGGCTCGCCGTCAACGCGCACTGTGCCGCCTTCCACGGCGTCGACCTGCGTCACGTGGCGGACAGCCCGGAACTCGCGCGCGTTCCGCAGATCGTCCGCGCCAGAGCATGGCAGCGCGTGCTTGGCGATCTCCACGACGTCATCTCCCCCGGACCGGGTGACTCGATAGTCCGCACTGACACGACGGCCGCGCGGCACCTCCTTGCGGAGATCGCGCCACTCGTGGAATCCGCTGGCCGCTCTCGCACCAGCCGATCCACAGGCGAAGTGCTCAACGGGGCGGTCGACACGATGGCGCAGATCGGGGCCTGGAACGCAATGACCTACGACCGACTCGCCAGCTCGGGGCACGTTCGCATCCGAGCCGCCAATCTGACCGGAGAACAGATCACTGACCTCCCGGAGTACGCGGCGGCGAAGCTGCGTGGCACGAGCGTTTCGGTAACTCCGGCGCTGCACCAGCGCACTCTCGAGCACTATCGCGACGCGGCCGAACGGATCAGCAACGCCCAAGCGTCTTCCCCGCCGCTCCCCACGTTCGGGCCCTCGCCCGAAACGCTCGTGATGGGCCGCGCGCAAACGAGCTGACCGCAACGGCCCAGCCCTTCACCGGCCTTCACGTGGTGGGCGCTGGCTAACTTGCCCACCGAGATCACGATCAACGGACCCGGCGGGTCGATCACCATGCCCATCGCTCCGCAGAAGATCACCGCGGATGACGCCGCGACCCAGGCAAGATTCCACGGCTCGACTCGGCCGCCGGGCGTCTTCGTTCCGGTCGGCGCCCCGGGCATCGCGAAAAGCCGTGGGAGGACCGATCGGGTACGACGTAACGGCGGTCGGCGGAAGCACGATGCGTACCCGACTCGTCACCTTCGCAGAGCAGCACAAGGTGTCTGCCATGGTGCAGCCCATCGACACCTACGAGAAGACGATGGTCGGGCGCGCGGGCCTCCTCGCTCTGCCCGCACTCGTCGTCGCAGTCGGCCTGGGACCGTGGGTGTGGGCATGGTGGACCGCACGATCGAGCGACGACGCGCACCGATCGGCGCCATCCGTGATGGGCTGGACCATCAGGTAATCGCCGCCGAGCGGGCATTCGGCGACGTCGCGTGGTGGTGACGGTCGGGTTCCGGATCTGCGTCAGCCAGCACCGCCGACGCACCCGCTCGGGCTAAGCGCCCTGGAGCAACCGCCGGAGTTCACTACCGACAGGGCTTCGCAGGATCCGGGGAAGGACATGGTCGCGGATCTCGGCGATGAGGTCGGAGTCGCCCACGGTCTCCAGTGCCAACTCGAGGGCGATGGCGGTCTCGAGGTCGCTCAAGACCTCGTACACCGCTGCGAACGCCTCGGGGTGTTGCCGGTCGCTCATGTCGAGGAGCTCCTTGGCGGCTGCTCGAAGCCGGCTCTCGTGGGCCGGACCTGCGAGGCTCGCTGCCTCGAGCTCAAGGTCGCCTCGCTCGGGAAACGTCGCAGCGCTACGCCCGACCTGGTCGGCCTGGACCGTGGCGAGCCCCCGAAGATCATCGGCGAGTCCGAGTTCAGCGACCGCTGGCCCGATGCATTGGCATACCTCGGCGGCTGAGCTGGCCGTCGGCTCGGAGGCGCTTAGCGCCGAGCGGAGCCCGTTCGCGACGATGACGCGCAGCCGGTGCGACTCGTCGGCTGCCCTCACCAGCGCCCGCGCGATGCCCAGCGCGTCAGGCCGCGGCTCGCCCAAGCTGCCCATTCCCTGTCTCAGGAGCGCTTCTTGGTGGTTCGGAAAGCTCCGGGCCAGCCCATCGTCGACCAGGTCCAGGGCGAGCGTCGGACCGATCGGCAAGATCTCCGCGAGTCGTCCCGATGCGTCCTTGTCCAGCTGCCCCACGAGGTCCACCATGCCGGTTCGCAGCCGCTCATCACTGCCCGCGAACACGCGACCCGCGGCGAACATCCAGGTGTTGCGCCAGTGCGGGTTGGGTGCCGCGACGCGCAGGGCCGGCAGGAGCGTGTCGCTGGCCGAGGTGAGGTATCGAGCAGCCATGAGTTCTTGCAGCGATCGCAGTTCGAAACCGATGCCTTCGTCGGGGCGGGGTGCCAGCAGCACGAGCCGGAGCGTGGCCGCGTTGAGAATCCCCTGGACTACGGTGGCGTCGTCTCCGTCGACGTCGAAGCCCACCGGCTGCAGGATCTGTCGGACAAGGCCCTCGAGCTCGGGAAGCGTCATGGATGCCATTGCGCCGTCGGCCCGCTCGCTTCGACACTGCAGCTCGAAGCCCACGAGCTCGTGGAGTGCCTCGACATGGGGCTTGTGCTGCTGCAGCAGTCGCGACAGGTCGTTCGACTTGTTGGTCTCTCGCCGGAACACGGTGTCGTAGTAGTGGTCGAATAACCCGTAGCGGTCGGTGGGCAAGTTGGCCGTCGACTCCAGCACGAACGTCAGGATCAGCACCTGCAGCGGCGTCTGCATTAGCAGTCGAAGGGTCTCGTTCTCTACCGCGTCCTTCAGCCTGGCGAGGACGAGCCGCAGACGTTCGGCCTCGTCACGGAGCCGGACACCCGTAACCAGGGACCCGTAGGCCAGCGCCTGCGAGGGCGAAAGCCGCGCCAGGTTGAGTCGTTCGAATGACTCCGGATCGATGGCCTCGTCGTAGCCCGTCGGGCGCGTGGTGACGACCATCAGGACGTCGGCGTCAGCAGCGTCTGCGTCCGCGACGAACGCCTCGATGTCCTGCACGAGGCGGCGACGGACGATGGCCGAGGTGACCTCGTCGAGTCCGTCCAGGATCAGCAGCCACGGCCAGCGTCGAAGCCAGGAGTCCATGTGGTGCGCCTTCACGTCACCCAGGGCCGAGGTCTCGTTGACCTTCTCTGCGACCCAACGCAGCAACGTTGACTCCTTCTCGCCCGAGTATCGCGCCGCGTACTCGGCGAGGTCGATCCGGAGGGGCCATCGACGGTTGGTCGGCATCGGCACGCGGAGGCGTCCGCAGGCCGTGCGAACGCCCGAGGCGACGGTGGCATGGGCCGTCACCAGGCTAGAGCTGTCGAGCATCGCGGTGCGGTAGATCTGGGCGAGGAACCGGCTCACGGTCGACTTGCCGTTGCCTGGGCCGGCCGCGACGACGATGTGCCGTCTGGCAGGCACCAGCGCCCCACCCGCGCGAAGGTTCCGCTCGCCGTGCTCCACTACGTGGCGAAGGATCATGCGCTCCGCCGTGAGGTCGGAGCCCACAACCGGCAGATCGATGACGATGTCTTGAAGCTGGGTCTTGTCGGCCACGTCCGCGCCGGCCTCGTCGAAGTAGATATACCGGTCTGCGATGAGCCGGCCCATCGCGTGACGACGAAGCGCGTCCTCCAGGTCGGTGTCGGGTAGGGAATCGGTCCGGAGCGTGGCCAGGACGTCTCCTGCCGTGAGCAGGCCGCGGTACCCGCGCCTGATCTCGGGATACGCGTCCAGCAGCGACCACATTTGGTTGCCGTCCCACACGTGCCACGCGCGGATGCGGCGCGCAAGGGCAGCACGCGCCTTCTTGTCGGGGGGGTCCTCCTTGTCGGAGGCCTTCAGCCTTCGCAGGTGCTCGCTGACCTTCTCGTGCAGCAAGTCCAAACCGCCGGTCGCCGGAACCGGTGTGAGTGGCACGTTGCTCACGAACACCAGGTAGTCGGGCGCCTCCCCACGACTGCCATCGGGGTCCGTCCACGTATCGAGCTCGGCCAGGATCTCCCTGATCAGCCAGGTTGCATTCACCGAAGGCGTCGCGGCAAGCGTCTCCTTCTTCTTGACCTGGAAGACCGTATAGCCGTCCCAGAAGTCCTGACGGGCGTAGTCATTGGCCGACCACTGCAGGATGCCTCGCGAGGTGAAGTCGCGGCCGCCGTCCCGGCCCGTCCCATAGGCCTGGACCTTGGCGCCGAGCGAGCGGATCGCAAGCGCCGCGGCCAGCTGCTGGAACGCGAGAGGGCTCATCTCGGTGAGCTGGTCAGTCACTGGGTGCCCCTGATCGAGAGCGCCGCGAGTACGTTCACGAACCCGAACGTACTGGGGTGGGAACGCGCAGCCGGCGGTGCCGCGCCCAAGGACTGAAGACGGGCGTCGAAGCCGGCCGCAGCACGTTACGTCGCTGACTGCTCCGTGTCGCCGGCGTACGCGTCCGGCGACCAAAGCCTTGCGGACGCAGCATCGGCGGCGTGCTCGTCCGCGACGTACAGACCTTGGTACTCGTAGGCCGAGTCGTAGGTGTACTCGTGAGCGAGTCCTTCGCGCACCATCACCTCGTTCATCATCGTCGAATCGCCGAACAGACGTACGCCAGCAGCCGGCCGTAGCGGACTTCGCGTCCTTGCGTCGGATCGAACTCCAGCCACACCCGCTGGTCGTCCAGCAGCTCGTGCGCGCGCGCCGACGCCTGATCACCGAAGCACTGCACCGGCTTGCGCGGGTCCTTCGTCTCCGGAGTATCGATCCCGACCAGACGAACGGATCTGCTGGACCCGTCGACGAGGACGCGCACCGTGTCACCGTCGACAACACGGTCGACCTCGTATGGCCCTTCCGAGCTCTCAGGCCGCTTGATGGCCGCACTGGTGGCGTCGCTGCTTTCGCCTTCAGTCGCATCGAGCCTCGAGCCATCGAAGGCGCGACGACGCCAATCGACGCTACGAGCGCCCTCGTCACATCGAGTCGGTGCCCGCCGCCGCGCACCGCAGACGATCAGGTCACCACCCCTAGCCAGCCCATCACAGGACGACTCGGCGGAAGATAACTCTCTGTTCTTGTCTCTCGACGTGCCGGTGCCCCGCCCAGGTCGGGGGCCCCGGGCGGGGCACGTAACGCGCGCGGTAGGCACGCCCGCCGGACAAGCCTCGCCTGACCGGCAGCCATCCCTCGTTGTCGTCGCATCAAAGTTCGATGAAGTCCGCCGACTCCACGCCTCCTGAGGGTGCTCCGTACCAGGTGCCAAAGCCCTCTGGCCTCTATCTCCAACCGTGCGAGGCGGCACCTACCATCGACGTCCCGGCTATCGCGGGGCAACCCGAGGAGATCGCGTGGACAACGACGCCCAGCACACAATGACGCTCACCAGCCGCGAGCTGATGCTGCTACGGGCAGGGTTGAAGGCCTACCTGACGTCCTTCGACGCGCACCGTGCACGTGACGGCGGCCAGACGCACCCCGAATCGCAATGGCGCGAGGTGCAGCGCAGCGTTGGTGTGCTCATCTGGCGGCTGGAGGAGGCGGGGGTTGCGCCCGGGACGCGGCTCCACCACAGCGCCGAAGCCGTAGACCCGGCCACACGCGACAACTGAATCCGCAGAGCCAGGTGGAGCGCCGCGCTGCTACAGCCGCCTTCACCGCACCGTGCACCACGCACGGCCAGAGGTGATGTACGGGCTCGTCCCACCAAGTCCACGGACGTTCAGGGGCAGTTCCTGCCCACATTCTGCCCACATCAACAAGAGAGGCCCTCTCGCTCTGCTGAGCGAAAGGGCCTCTGACCTGCAACTTCATTTGTAGCGGGGGCAGGATTTGAACCTGCGACCTCTGGGTTATGAGCCCAGCGAGCTACCGAGCTGCTCCACCCCGCGTCGGTGAGTACAACTTACCCCACGCCTGAGGGGCCGCCTAATCGTGGGCGCCCGGCCGGTGGTGGCGTGCGTCACCACCGGCCGGACCACGTCACTCGCCCAGTCGCGCCTCGGCGTCGAGGGCGGCCCGCACCGCGTCGTCGAGCCGCTGCTGCGCCTCGCCGTAGGCCGCGAAGTCGTTGCGCGCCAGTGCCGACTGGCTGTCAGCGATGGCCTCCTTGGCCTGCTGGAGTGCGCGGTCGAGGTCGGAGCGAGCGGTTGCGTCGGTGCCGGTCCCGGTCCCGGTGCCGGGGTCGGTCGGCGGAGCCGTCGGTTCGGCCGTCGGTTCGTCGGTCGGCGGCGTGCCCGTGTCGGGATCGGTCCCCGCGTCGCCGGCGTCGGCACCCGAGTCGCCGCCGAACACCTGGTCGAGCGCGCCGTCGAGCGTGTCCGCGAACCCGATGTCGTCGCCGAACGCCACGAGCACGCGCTGCAGCAGCGGGAACGTGGTGCCGGTGCGCGCCTGGACGTACACGGGCTGCACGTAGAGCAGGCCGCCGCCCATCGGCAGGGTGAGCAGGTTGCCGCGGGCCACCTGCGAGTCGCCGCGACCCAGGATGTTGAGCTCGTTGGACACGTCCGGGTCGGCGACGAAGTTGTTGTTCACCTGGCCGGGTCCGGGCACGGTCGAGTCGCGTGGGAGCTCGAGCAGCCGGAGCGTGCCGTAGTCGTCGGACGGTTTCCCGTCCTCGTTGCCCGCCTCGGCGTCGACCGCGAGGTAGCCGGTGAGCACGTTGCGCGCGTTGGTGCCGGTGGGGATGAACGACGACATCAGCGAGAAGCGGGCCTCCTCCTGGTCGGGCATCCGCAGCGTGAGGTAGTACGGCGGCTGCGGGACGGCGACGCTGCTGGTCGGGTCGTTCGGGTTGGCCCAGAAGTCGTTGCCGGAGAAGAACTGGCCGGCGTCGGTGACGTGGTACCGGGCGAGCAGGTTGCGCTGCACCTTGAACAGGTCCTCGGGGTAGCGCAGGTGGCTCATCAGCGCACCGTCGATGGACGACAGGGGCTCGAGCGTCGACGGGAACACCGCGTCCCAGGCCTTGAGGATCGGGTCCTCGGTGTCCCACGCGTACAGGGTGACCGAGCCGTCGTAGGCGTCGACCGTGGCCTTCACCGAGTTCCGGATGTAGCTCACGGTCTTGGGCTGGAGCGCCTGGACGGTCTCGGACGACTCGGTCAGGGAGTCCGTCGTCGCGTCGTCGAGCGAGCGGGAGGCCGCGTACGGGTACTGGTCCGTCGTCGTGTAGCCGTCGACGATCCACTTGACCCTGCCGTCGACCACGGCCGGGTACACGCGCCCGTCGAGCGTCAGGTAGGGGGCCACCTTCTGCACGCGGTCGCGCGGGTCACGGTCGTAGAGGATCTGCGAGTCGCTGGTCACGCGGTCGGAGAACACGATCTGCTCGGAGCCGAACTTCAGCGCGTAGAGGAGCTTGGTGAACGGGTTGCCGATCGACGGGCCCGCGGAGACGGTCTGCGTCGGGAACGTGCTGTTCGCCGCACCGGAGCCGCTGTCGGACGGGTAGTCGAGCTCCCAGGGCCGCGCGCCCTCGGGGGCTCCGACGATCGAGTACGTCGGGGCCTTGGGGCTGAAGTAGATGCGCGGCTCGTACTCGCCCATGTCGCCGGTGGACGGGATGCCGCCCTCCCAGAAGTCGGGCGCCCCACGGCCGGCGGTCGTGTTGCCGTAGGCGGCGACGACGCCGAAGCCGTGGGTGTAGACCGTCGAGTCGTTGGTCCAGTTGCGCTGCTGCGCGTCCAGGCCCTCGAGCGAGAGCTCGCGGACGGCGATCACGGTGTCGCGGCTCTCGCCGTTGACCTCGTACCGGTCCACCGACAGGGAGTCGGGGAAGTCGTAGAACGCGCGGATCTGCTCGAGCTGCTTGAACGAGGGGCTGACGATCTGCGGGTCGAGCAGACGGATCGACGCCGTCGTGTCGGCGTCCTCGCGCAGCGCACCGGCCTCGGCCGTGACCTCCGCGTCGTACTCCGTCGTCTTGACGTCGTCGAGCCCGTACGCGTCGAGGGTGGCCTCGATGTTGCGCTGGATGTACTCGGCCTCGGCGTCCTGCTGGTTCGGCTGCACCTGGAACCGCTGCACCACGGCCGGGTAGATCCCACCGACGGCGATGGCCGCGACGATCATCAGGCCGACGCCGATGGCGGGCAGGCGCCAGTTGCCGCGGATCGCGGTGACGATGAACATCACGGCGACGAAGATCGCGATGCCCGCGAGGATCGCCTTGGACGGGATGACGGCGTGCACGTCCGTGAACGAGGCGCCGACGAACTTCTGCCCCGACTTCATGAGGATCGAGTACCGGTCCAGCCAGTAGCTCCCGGCGATGAGCAGCATGAGCACGGCCGCGATGCTCGTCAGCTGGACCCGGGCCGCACGCGTCGTGCGCGGCGTCCCACCGCTCGGGCCGCCCACGCGCAGGCCGCCGTACAGGTACTGGGTGGCCACGGCGCCGATGCCCGCGAGGACCGTCACGGCCATGAGGAACGAGACGACGAACCGCAGGCCGGGCAGCGTGAACAGGTAGAAGCCCAGGTCGATGCCGTACTGGGCGTCGGTCTTGCCGACGGTCCCCCCGTGCATCCACAGCTGGATGGTCTGCCACTGCTGGGACGCTGCGGCGCCGGCGAACAGGCCGAGCACGGCGGGGCCGACGATCATCACCAGGCGGCGCAGCGGCTCGATGGCCTCGCGGTACTGGTCGAGGTTCGCCTGCTCCTGCGTCGACGGCGCGTACACGGGACGCGACCGGTAGCCGAAGTTCAGGCTCCAGAACACCGCGCCGCCCATGACGAGGAACCCGAGGGCGAACAGCACGGCGCGCGTGCCCCACTCGGTGGCGATGACGCCGCCGAACCCGAGCTGGCGGTACCAGAGCACCTCCGTCCACACCTGGGCGAGGAGCAGGACGAGGACGACGAGGACGCCGAGAACGACCAGCGTGGGTGCGAGCGCTCCGCGCCGGCGCGCGCGGGGCGGGCTGGTCCGGGGCGGCGGCGGGCTTCCGAATGTCACGGCGTGGCGGTCCTCGTCGTCGGTAACAGGGTGCTGTCAGGTAGCGGCGAGCGGCACGCACAGGACGCACACCACTCGCACGCTGAACGTGCCGGTCGAGGCACAGGTTCCCACAGGAATGCGACCATGAGCCCGTGAGCGAACCCACCCCTGCACTGGCCGCACTGGCCGGATCCGTCCGCGAGATCGAGCAGCACGTCGCCGAGGCCGGCTGGGACGGTCCCGTGCGCGTCTTCGCGCTCGTCCGCACGCAGGCGATGCTCGAGACGGAGCCCGGCCTCGCCGCCCAGCTGGACCCCGAGGTCCTGGCCGCGGCGACGTCCGACCCGGCCCACCTCACGTCCGTCGAGCAGGAGGAGCTGCCCGCGGCGCCGGACCTGGAGACCCTGCTCGCCGGTCTGTCCTGGCCGTCGACCGTGGATGGCATGGCGGTCACCGTCGAGCGCGTCGTCCTGCCCCCGGCCGCCGAGGAGGCGATGCCGCAGGACACCGACGCCGCGCTCGAGTACCTGCTGGCCCACCCCGAGCGGCAGGACGTGCGACTCGTCGTCGGGGCGCTGCGGGACGGACCGTCGTGGTGCGCCGTCCGCAGCCGCGCCAACGACTCCGCCGACCAGGTCGGGCAGGGTCCGGACCTGGTGCCGGGCCTGGTCGCCGCGGTGCGCTCGACGCTCGACTGACTAGCGGCAGGTGGGCAGGTCGTCGGCCGTGCCCGCGCCGATCGCGGTGATCGCCTCGCGGGCGTCGTGCAACGTCTCGATGCGCACGACGCGCAGCCCCTCCGGCACGTGCCCGACGACCTCGTCGCAGTTCGCTGCCGGCGCCAGGAACCAGGTGGCCCCGTCGCGCGTCGCGCCGGCCAGCTTCTGCCGGATCCCGCCGATGGGCCCGACCTCGCCGGTGACGTCGATGGTGCCCGTCCCCGCGATGTCCTCGCCGTTCGCCTCGTCCTCCGGCGTCATCTTGTCGATGATCCCCAGCGCGAACATGGTGCCCGCGCTCGGCCCGCCGATGTCGTCGATGTCGATGGTCACGTCCACCGGCATGTCGAACGACGGGTCGATGAACACCCCGATCTGGGCGCGCCCGTCGTCCTTCTTCCCGGTGACGATCGGGACGTCGACCGCCTGCCCGTGCCGACGCAGCGTCAGCGTCACGGTGTCGCCGGGCTCGACCTCGTCCAGCTGGGCGATCAGCCCCTGGTAGTCGGGCACCGGGACACCGTCCAGCGCGACGATGACGTCTGCCTCCTCGACCTTGCCCTCCGCGTCGGTCCCCTCGACGGCACCTGCCACCACGAGGGTCGCCGGCACCTCGTACCCCAGCTCGGTGAGTGCGGCCACCGCGGCGTTCTCTTGCGAGGAGACCATCTCGGCGGTGTTGGACTCGTCGATCTCGTCCTGGGTGCGGTCCGGCGGGTACAGCAGCTCGACGGGCTGGACCACCGCCCAGCGCGACAGCCAGGCCTGGATCACGCCGACCGCGCTCGACGGGAAGCCGGGACCGCCCGTGCCGGACACGGTGGTCAGGCGCAGCTCGCCCGTGGAGTCGAACGTCTCGGCGCCGTCGACCTGGATCAGGGGCGTGCCGTCGTGCGCACCGAGCACGTCCCGGGTGGGACCCGGGCTGCTGATCGCGTACGGCACCGGCAGGATGACGAGCACACCGAGCAGCAGCGCCGTGACCAGCATGCCGGCCGAGAGCGTGATGGAGCGCGGGCTGACGCGTTCGGGCTCGCCCAGGGGCGCGTCGACGTCGAACGGGGAGGGCGGCTGGTCGAGCACGCCCACATCATCCCCCGTCGCGCTCACCCGCGGCGACGCGCCCGCGCCTGACGCCACACCGCCGCGGTGCCGATGAGCGCGACCGCAGCCCCCGCCGCGCCGAGCGTGGCCGCGTCCCGCGTGCCCACCCGGCGCCCGGCGACTGCGACCCGGCCCTGGACCCCCTCGAGCAGGACGTCGAGGCAGGCGGCGCTGGACCAGCGCGGCTCCCACCCGGCCGCGCGCAGCCGGTCCGCCGCGACGGTCCACGGGTAGACGACGAAGGCGAGCTCGGAGGCGGGCGCCGGCAGCACGCCGACCCGGTGCAGCCGCTCGGCGGTGCCGAACGCGGTCGCGGCCGCCAGCTCCACCCGACGCATCCCCGAGGCCGCCTCGACCTGCGCGGGATCGAGCACGTCCGGCGCCGCCACGGTGAGCACGCCCCCGAGCGCGTGGTCCACGGCGAACCGCACGGCGGCGGCCAGGTCGTCGACGTGCACGAACTGCCACGGGCGGACGGAACCGCGCACCGTGAGCAGGCGGGGGGCCTCGAAGTGCCGGGTCACGAACGTGTCGATGCCCGGGCCGACCACCGCGGCCGGCCGCAGCACCGTGACCAGGGGCGACCGGCGCCGACCCGCGCGCTCCAGCACCGCCTCGACGGCGAGCAGGTCGCCCACCAGCCCGTCCCGCGCGGCGTCGTCCGTGCGGGGCAACGGGTCGGCGTCGTTGATCTGGGGGCGGTCGGTCCAGGCCCCGTGCACGACCGCGGACCCGACGGCGACGACGTGTCGTGCACCGACCGCGCGCGCGGCACCGAGGACCCGCTGGGTGTGCGCGACGACCGCTGCCTCCCGCTCGCGTCGGCCCTTGACCACCGCGGCGACGAGATCGCCCGAGTGCGCCACGAGCACGACGACCGTGGCGCCGGCCAGCGCGTCCTGCGGGTTCTGCTCCGGGACCTCGTCGAGGGTGCGGACGTTCCCGTCCCAGGCGGACGCGACCGCGGTCGCGATCGGTCCGCGCCCGATCACGACGACGTCGTCGGGGGTCCCGGGCGCGGCTGCTGAGGCGCCCGGTCGCGCGCTGCGCCCTGAGCGAATTTGCCCGGCCACCATCCCTCGTTCCTGTGCTGCGTGGTTACCGTGGTTCGCAGCCGGCCCTATCGTCGCAGGAGGTCCATGTGAGCCCCGACAACTCCGCTGTCCCCGGAGCCGATGGTGGCGTGCCCGCCTGGGAGCAGGTCATGCGCGCGATGCTGGGCGAGGGCGCCGACGACGCCATCCGCGAGCTCCAGGAGCGCGGCTTCGACCCCGGCGCGATGGCCGCGGCATCCGGCCTGCCGGACGACCCGGCCGCGCTCCAGCAGGTGTTCGCGCAGGTCCAGGCGTTGCTTGCCGCCTCGGGCGACGACCCCGTGAACTGGCAGATGGCCCACGACCTCGCGCGCCAGCAGGCCGCCGCGGGCGGCGACCCCTCCCTGAGCCCCGGGCAGACGCGCCAGGTGATCGACGCGCTCGGGGTCGCCGAGCTCTGGCTCGACGCCGCCACCGACCTGCCTCCGTCCACCGGCACGCCACGCGCCTGGAGCCGCGCCGAGTGGGTCGAGGCGACCCTGCCGACGTGGCGCACGCTGACCGAGCCGGTCGCGTCCTCGCTGTCCGTGGCCCTCGTCGGCGCGCTCGGCGGTGCCCTGCCCGAGGGGTCGGACGGCGGGCTCGGTCTCCCCGGCGGCATCGATCCGTCTCAGCTGCTGCGCCAGCTGGGGTCCGCCGTCTTCGGCATGCAGGTCGGTCAGGCCGCGGGCACCCTCGCGCACGAGGTGTTCGGCACCACCGACATCGGGCTCCCCCTGCTGGACAAGCCCGCCACGGCGCTCGTCGCCGCCAACGTCGACGCGTTCGCCGAGGGTCTCGACGCCCCCGCGGAGGAGGTCCGCCTGTTCCTCGCCCTGCGCGAGGCGGCCGCCACCCGCCTGTTCACCCACGTGCCGTGGCTGCGCTCGCACCTGCTCGCGACCGTCGAGGCGTACGCGCGCGGCATCACCATCGACGCCGACCAGCTGGAGGAGGCGGTCCGCTCGATCGACGTCACCGACACGGCGGCGCTCCAGCAGGCCCTCTCCGGTGGCGTCTTCGCGCCGCACACGACGCCCGCGCAGAAGGCCGCCCTCGAACGGTTGGAGACGGCGCTGGCGCTCGTCGAGGGCTGGGTCGACGAGGTCACCACCACCGCCGCGCTCCCCCACCTGCCGCACACCATGGCCCTGCGCGAGATGATCCGCCGCCGCCGGGCCGCCGGTGGGCCGGCGGAGCAGACGTTCGCCAACCTGGTCGGCCTCGAGCTGCGGCCCCGGCGGCTGCGTGATGCGGCCGCGCTCTGGGCGCAGATCACCCGCGACAACGGCGCCGCAGCACGCGACGCCGTGTGGGACCACCCCGACCTGCTGCCCGGCACCGAGGACCTGGACGACCCGTCGGGCTACGCGTCACGCCGCGCGACCGCCGTCGACGACGCCGCCGAGGTGGACCGCGCGCTGGCGGAGATCCTCGGCGAGGACCCCGACGCGGGGCAGCAAGCCTGACCTGACCGTTCCGATCGACGGCCGTCGGTCGGCGGCACGAGTCCTCCCGCGGGGTTCGCCGGCGCGAGGGTCACCGCGCCCTGCGAGCTCCCGGGTCGTCGAAGTCCAGCTCGAGCTGCCCGAGCGCCTCGTCGTCGGTATCGGCCGTGAGCTCGTCGACGTCGACCTCGTCGGACACGACGTCCTCCGGCTCGTCGACCCCACCGTCGTCCACCTCGTCGGCCGGCCGGTCCACGTCGTCGTCGGACTCCCCCGGCGACGGCTGCGCCCCTCGCTCGGCGGCGTACGCGTACCCCTCCAGGAACCCCCGGGCGCGCAGTGTCCGCGGGTAGGCGTCCAGCTCCGCCCAGAACTCCGGGCCGTGCCCGGCGTGCAGCAGGTGCGCGAGCTCGTGCAGCAGCACGTAGTCGAGCACCCACCGCGGCATCCCGCGCACCCGGTCGGAGATCCGGATGGTGCCGTCGGACGGCGTGCACGACCCCCAGCGACGGCCCTGGTTGGTCGACCAGCGCACGGTCGTCGGCACCGCTCGACCGCCGAGGTACTTGGTCGACAGGTCCGTGGCGCGGGACATGAGCTCGTCGTCGGACGGTCGGCGTCGTCGCTCCTGGGCCGCCAGCCGCGTGAGCATGCGCCGCACCCACTCGCGCTCCTGCGCCCGCGTGAACCGCGCGGGGATGGCCACGATGGTCCGGTCGCCCTCGCGCCAGGCCGTCACCGTGCGCACGCGCTTGCGTGAGCGGCGGATCTCGACCTGCGACAGGTCCTGCGTGGGCTGCACAGGTGCACGCTAGCGCGCAGGGCCCACAGGCCCCGGTTCACCCGTCGACGCACGGCGCGTCCTGCACGATTCCGCGGGCTGTGGGCGTCTGGAGCACTACCGTGGACGTCGCGAGGGCGTTGTTGCACCAGCACGTCCGAGCCGCCGGCCGGCGGTTCCCCGGTCCGGTGCACGGACACCGAGGGAGGGCCCCATGGCTGAGACGTATGCAGGCGAGTTCTACTGCGTGAAGTGCAAGGAGAAGCGCGAGGCCGAGGGCGACGTCGTGATCTCGGAGTCGGGCCGCAGGATGGCCAAGGCCGTCTGTCCGGTCTGCGGCACCAAGCTCAACCGCATCCTCGGCAAGGCCTGAGCACCACCACCCCGCCCGAGGGCATCGTCCGCGACGGACGGTGCCCTTCGGCATGTCCGGGGCTGTGGATGACGCCCGCGCGGCGGACGGCAGCGCTGCCAGAGTGACCCCGACGCCGAGAGGGGACCCATGCGACTGCGCGCCGGGCTGCGCGTGCTGCGACGCACCGCCACGGAGGTCCAGGTGGGCACCGACCCGCGCTGGGCGGTCCGCCTGACCGACCTGACCGCCGCAGAGGCGGACCTGCTGGCGTCCGTCGACGCCCGGACGGACCTGGCCGGTCTGGCCGCCGGCGCGGGCGCCCGCGGGGTCGACCCGGAGAGGGCGGCCCTGCTCGTCGCGCTGCTCGTGGACGCGCGGCTCACGGACCAGCGGCCGCCGGGTGCGGCCCTGCGGGGTCCGGCGTCGGTCGACGCGGAGGTCTGGTCGCTGCTGCGCGCCGACGGGGACGGCGCCGGGCTGGTCCGGGCGCGAGCGGACCGGGTCGTTGCCGTCCTCGGGCTCGGGCCCACCGGGCTGGGGATCGCCGTCGGGCTCGCGGCCGCCGGGGTCGGCACGCTGCTGCTCGACGACGAGCGTCCCGTGCGTTCGACCGACGTCGGCGGCTGCGGGTATCGGTGGTCCGACGCCGGGTCGGCACGCGAGCAGGTCGCGGCGAGACTGCTGCGGGACGTCGCTCCGCACGTGTCGACGGCCACGGACCGTCGGCCCGACCTCGTGGTCCTGGTGGAGGACCGGGCGGCCGACCCGGCGCGCGGTCCCGCGCTGGTGTCCGGGGGCACGTCGCACCTCGGGGTCGTCGTCCGGGAGGCCGACACGGTCGTCGGTCCGCTCGTCGTGCCGGGCAGGGGCGCCTGCCTGCGCTGCCTGGACCTGCACCGCGCCGACGCCGACGGTGCCTGGCCCACCCTGGTCGCCCAGCTGCGCGCGGGCGCGACCCCGGGCGAGCCGGCCGTGACAGCCGCCGTCTGCGCGGGGATCGGCGCCGCGGCCGTGCTGGCCCACCTGGACGGGCTGGTCGGCCTGGGCCCCGGCGTCACGTACGAGGTGTCGCTGCCGGACGCCGTGCCGCGCAGACGCGCGTGGGCGGTGCACCCCGAGTGCGGGTGCACCGCCCTCCCGGCGTCGCTGGTGGGCGCTCGCCGGGCCGAGTGACGGTCGGCCTCAGGCCGCCGGTGCTGCGTTCTTGCGCGGGCGACCGCGACCACGCTTGGTCGCGACCACCACACCACCGACGAACACCTCGCCGCCCCAGACGCCCCACGGCTCGGCACGCTCGATGGCGCCGGCCAGGCATCCTTCGATCAGCGGGCACTCGCGGCACAGCGCCTTGGCCTTCTCGACCTCCGCGGTCCGCTCGGCGAACCACAGCTCGGGGTCGCCCGCCCGGCACGGGATGAAGTCGGCGACGAGCTGGTCGAACGTCTGGCGGTCGTCGGTCGTCGAAGTGCTGTCGGTGAGGGGCCACGCGCCGGATCCGCCCTGGTTCACCGTGTCGAGCAGCGTCGTGAGCCGCACGATGTCCTCCTGATGTCCTTGCTGGTGAGCGTGTTGCGTCGGTGCCGGACCGACTGCCAACCCGTCCCACCCGGATCATCGGGAGAAACAGAAAGGCCGCGGGTCCGAGTTCGGACTCCGCGGCCTGATGCCTCGTATCGAGGTCAGATCATGGGAGTCCGGATCAGCTGCGTGCGGGGATCGGTCGCCGTGCGACGCTTCGACCCGCCGATGAGCTCGAGGGCGCTGCCGCCGATGGGCAGAGCGATCCCCTGGAACCGGAACATGGTGGGCGCGACAGATCGCGGCAGGAACGCATATGCGTCCGGCGTCTGGATCTTTGTGTTCATCGGTGCACCCACCCCCTCTCCGGCTCGGATCCCCGCCTCTCGGCGTGATCCCTCAACAAGGACGTCGCCCAGACTAGGACCGGGCTTGCACGGCGGACAACCGAATAAACGAAGAAATCTCGACGAGTTTCCGCCAACGCCCGATCGGGTCAACGAGCGGGCTGCGCGACCGTCGCGCGTACGGTCTCCAGGACGTCCTCGCCGACGTCCGCCAGCGTCATCGGTCCGACCCCGCGGACCGAGCCCAGCTCCTGGAGCGTGCCGGGGCAGCGCTCCGCGATCGCGCGGATGGTCGCGCTGGTCAGGACCGAGGCCGGCTGGCGGCGCAGCTCGGCGGCGTGGGCGTCGCGCCACGCGGTGAGCGCGTCGACGACGGCCTGCTGGCGGTCGTCGAGCTCGCGCCGCGGCACTCCGGGGCGGCGGCGCTCGTCGGGCCAGAGGTCGGTGAGGAACCGCGAGACCGTGCGGCTCGCCCGCGCACGCGGGTGCCGGGCGCGCGAGTACGAGAGGTGCAGGTGCACGCGGGCCCGGGTGATCCCGACGTAGAGCAGGCGCCGCTCCTCGGCCAGGGCGGCGTCCGTCTGCGCCTGGACCGTGGGGAGCAGTCCTTCGGAGAGTCCCACCAGGAACACGGCGTCCCACTCGAGGCCCTTGGCGGCGTGCAGGGACGCCAGGGTCACGCCCTCGACGGTCGGGGCGTGCTGGGCGGACGCGCGCTCGTCGAGCTCCGCGACCAGGTCGGCGACGGTCGGCGGCCCGCTGCCGGTCGGCGGTGCCGCAGCGAGCGAGTCGGCCAGCGTGACGAGCGCCTGGAGGGCGTCCCAACGTTCGCGTGCCGCACCCCGGCCCTCCGGCGGGCTCTCGGTCCAGCCCGCATTGCGCAGGATGTCCCGGACCGCGTCCGGCATCGGCAGGTCGGGGTCGACGGCGCGGGCGCCGCCGCGCAGCAGGACCATGGCCTTGCGCACGTCCGCCCGCGCGAAGAACCGGGCGTTCCCGCGCACCTGGTAGGCGATGCCGCGGTCGGACAGGGCCGCCTCGAACGCCTCGGACTGCACGTTGGTCCGGAACAGGACCGCGATGTCGGCGGCGGACACGCCACCGCGCATCAGCTCCGCGATCGCCGCGGTCACGCCCGCGGCCTCCGCGTCGTCGTCCGCGTAGGTCGTGTAGGAGACGTCGGGCCCGTCGGCGCGCTGCGCCCGAAGCTCCAGGGGCGCCGGTCCGCCCGCCTTGCGCGACGCGTGCATCACGTGGTTGGCCAGGCCGACCACCTGCGGCGTCGAGCGGTAGTCCCGGACCAGCTCGACCGTGGTGGCGCGCGGGTACGTGGCGGTGAACGAGGTGAGGTGGTGGGCGGAGGCTCCGGCGAACGAGTAGATGGTCTGGCTCGGGTCGCCGACCACGCAGAGCTCCTGCCGGCCGCCGAGCCACATGTCGAGCAGGTACTGCTGGAGCGGGCTGACGTCCTGGTACTCGTCGACCACGAAGTGCTGGTACTGCTCCCGGACCGAGTCCGCGACGTCGCGCCGCTCGGCCAGCATGGCCGCGAGCAGGAGGAGCACGTCCTCGAAGTCGATGACGCCCTGCTGGTCCTTGGCGGACTCGTACGCCGCCATGAGCCGCGCGACGGACTGCGGGTCGATGCCCCCGGGCCCTGGCCGGTCGGTGGCGGCGGCGGCCTTGGCGTAGTCGTCGGCCGTGACCAGCGAGACCTTGGCCCACTCGATCTCGGAGGCCAGGTCCCGCACGCTCTCCCGGTCCGTCTCGATGCCGACCAGCTGGGCTGCGTGCGCGACGAGCTTGACCTTCTGCTCGAGGATCCGCGGCGGCGGCCCCCCGACGACCTTGGGCCAGAAGAACCCCAGCTGGCGCAGCGCGGCCGCGTGGAACGTCCGGGCCTGGACACCGGACGCGCCCAGCAGTCGCAGGCGCGTCCGCATCTCGCCGGCGGCGCGGGCGGTGAACGTCACGGCCAGCACGTTGGCCGGCCGGTAGGCGCCCACCTGGATGCCGTACGCGATGCGGTGCGTGATCGCCCGGGTCTTGCCCGTGCCGGCGCCCGCGAGCACGCGGACGGGTCCACGCAGGGTGGTCGCGACGGCACGCTGCTCGGGGTCGAGGGCGTCCAGGAGGGCTTCGGCGGACATCGGGCACAGTCTCGCAGCACCGGCCCACACGCCCGACGCGACCGGTGGACAACCCCCGTTCGAGCGACCCCGTCCGAGCGACCCGGGAAGAGTCCCGGGCTTGCGGACGTTGCTGCCCTGGGCGACGATCTCGCCACGACCGTGCTCGACACCCGACCGACGAGGACCGATGACCACGCAGACCCTGCCCGAGACCGGCACCCTCACGATGTACTCCACCAGCTGGTGCGGGTACTGCCGTCGGCTCAAGACGCAGCTGGACTCCGCAGGGATCGGCTACACCGAGGTGAACATCGAGGAGCACCCCGACGCGGCGGCACTGGTCGAGTCGCTCAACGGCGGCAACCAGACAGTCCCCACGGTCGTGTTCCCCGACGGGTCCGCTGTGACCAACCCGTCGCTCGCGCAGGTCCGCGACCGCCTCAGCTGAGCGGCCCGCCGAACCACTCCTCCACGAGGGCCCGCGCGATCGACGCCCGCCCCGGCGGGATGACCTCCCCGGTGCGCACCGCGTCGGCGAGCTCGCCCCGGGAGAACCAGCGCGCCTCCGTGAGCTCGACGCCGTCCACCGTGACCGCCGTCGACAGGGCCTGGGCGCTGAACCCGATCATCAACGACGCCGGGAACGGCCACGGCTGGCTGCCCCGGTAGGACACGTCGCCGACGACGACGCCCGTCTCCTCCGCGACCTCGCGGCGCACCGCGTGCTCGAGCGACTCCCCCGCCTCGACGAACCCCGCGAGCGTGGACCACCGCCCGGCCGGCCAGTGGGCCGCGTGCCCCAGCAGGATCCGGTCGTCGGCGTCGACCACCGCCATGATCACCGCGGGATCCGTCCGTGGGTAGTGCTCCGACCCGTCGAGGACGCACACCCGCGTCCAGCCCGACTGCGCGACCCGCGTCTCGGCGCCGCAACGCGGGCAGCGGGGGTGCCGGGCGTGCCAGGCGTCGAGCGCGACCGCCGTGGTGGCCAGCCCTGCCTCCTGCGCCGACAGGTCGGCACCGATGTCCCGCAGCGCCGTCCAGCTCAGCCCGTCGGGCAGCGTCGGCGCCACCGCAGGGCCCGTGCTGGTCGGCGCGGTGTGCACGAGCACGTCGGACGCCTCCCCCACCGCCGGCGCGGGCCTGCGGTCCACGACCCTGCGCGCCAGGTACGCCTCGCCGCCGTCGCCCCGGCCGAGCAGCAGCCATGCCTCGTCGTCGGCGGGCAGCAGTCGGGCGACGTCCGCCGGGTCGAGCAGCGCGACCGCCGGCCCCGGCGTGGTCACCACCGCGGCGTCGCAGACGAGGAGCACGCGCGTCGCCGGGTCGGCGAGGGCGTCGCGGACGAACCCGTCCTCGGTGCGCAGCAGCGCGGCCCGGTCGACGCCGGCACGGGACAGCGGGAGGTCATCCGGAACGATCACGCCGGTCACCGTACGCGGCGCCGACTCCACCGGCCCGCGGAAAGCGGGCGCGACGGGACCAATCGGACGAAGACACGCCGAGCGGCTGGGCCGGGACGGTTCCGCGGCCCGCCTATCCTGGGCGGGTGGTCCGATCCCCCCTCGCCCTGGCCGCGCTGGCGACCGTCGCCGTCCCGGGACTCGACGCCTTCGACGTCCGACGGCCCGCTCAGCCCGGGTCCGACTTCGACACGGCTGTCGTCATCGACGCCCACCGCAACCGCTGGGTGGTGCGCGCCCCGCAGCATGCCGCTGCGGGTGCAGCGCTCGAGGCCGAGGTCGTGCTGCTGGCGATGCTCGCCGGGGAGTCGGAGCGCGGGAAGCTGCCGTTCGCCGTGCCCGCCCCGGCCGGGTTCGCGCACCTGCCCGAGGGCGGGCGCGCCGCCGTGCACGCCGAGATCCCCGGGGAGCCGCTGCGGCTCGAGCACCTCGGCCCCGGCCCGGGCCTCGCCGCGTCGCTCGGCCGCGCGATCGCCGCGGTGCACGAGCTGCCCACCGTCATCATCGAGAACGCCGGCCTGCCCGCCTACGACGCCGGCGAGTACCGCCAGCGCCGCCAGGCAGAGGTCGACGAGGCCGCGCGCACCGGCAAGGTCCCGCCCGCGCTGCTGAGGCGCTGGGAGGAGCGGCTGGAGGACGTCGCGATGTGGCGTTTCCGCCCGACCGTCGTGCACGGCGACCTCACCAGCGACCGCGTCCTGGTCCGGGGCGACACGGTCACCGGGATCCTGCACTGGGGCGACGCCTGCGTGGCCGACCCCGCCGACGACCTCGCGTGGCTGCTCGTCGCGGCCCACCCGGACGCCACCGACTCGATCATGGAGGCGTACCAGCTGCGCCGGACCGAGCTCACCGACCCGCACCTGGCCGACCGCGCCCTGCTCGCCGGGGAGCTCGCGCTCGCCCGGTGGCTGCTCTACGGGGTGCGCACCCAGGACGCGGAGATCATCGACGACGCAGTCGCCATGCTCGAGGACCTCGACGCACACACCCGCGAGGACCGGGACGCCGAGGCCGAACCGCTGCTGGCGTGACGGACCGCTCCGTCTCGTGGGGCGGTCTGCACAACGCCCGCGACCTCGGCGGGTTCGTGAACTGAGGTCACTCGCCGTCGAAGAGCGTGGGCGCCGACGGCCGGGGGGTGGCGCGTCGGGCAGGGGCCGCGTTTGAGCCCTCCCATCCCGCACGGCGGCGGGTGGGTGTGTTGGTCCGGGCGCCGCGTCGGTTGACCCGCGGCGCGACCGCTCCCGGTGCTTGCGGGCCGCGGGTGGCCGCGCTGAGCAGGTCGGCGATCTCCGCCTCGTCCAGCAACCGCTCCGGGTAGACCGTCACGCCCGCGCCGACGTAGCAGAACGCGGCGCGCACCCGCTCGAGGGGTGTTCCGGTCCAGCGCGACCAGGCGAGCCGGTAGACCGCCAGCTGGAGCTCGCGGGACGCCCGTGCGGCCTCGTCCTTCGGCGGTGACCCCGTCTTCCAGTCGACGACGACGACGCCGGGCTCCTCCGTGGTCCCGGCGGGGTCGGGGAAGACCGCGTCGATCCGGGAGCGCAGGACGTAGCCGTCGACCGAGATCTCGATGTCCACCTCGACCGCGACCGGCGAGCGGTCGGCCCATTCGGTGGCCAGGAACGCCTCGCGGAGCGCGCGCTCGTCGAGGTCCAGGACCGCGGAGTCGTCGTCGGCACCGGGCAGCGCGTCGACGTCCACCAGGGACGCGCTGCCGTACCAGCCCTCGACCCACGCGTGGAACCGGGTGCCCCTGCGGGCCTGCGGCGACGGCTCGGCCGGCACCGGGCGACGCAGGTGCTGCGCGAACTCGGCCGGGTCGCCGTCGAGACGCACGAGAGCCGAGGCCGACAGGTGCGCGGGCAGCTCGACCTCGCCCGACGGGGTCCGGACCCGCTCGCGCTCGGCCAGCAGGCGGTCGGCAAGCAGGTCCCACGGATGGGCGTCCGGCGGGTCGGCCTGCGCGACCTGCGGCTCGTCCGGCGGTCGCACCACCACCTGCTGCGCGGCCATGGCGGCGCGGACGCGTCCCGCCGCCTCGTCGACGTGCCGCCGACGGGTCGCGCTCGCGTCGGCGCCGAACGGGTCCGAGGGCCAGGTGGCCGTGAGCACGAGCGAGTCGCGGGGGTTCGTCCCGCCGTCCTCGGGCGCCAGCTCCCAGCCGCCCGTCTCGACCAGGCCGGCTTCGGCCAGCTCGTCCAGGAACAGGGAGATCTTGCGGACGCGAGAGCCGTCGCCCCACCAGGCGGCAGTGAGCAGCAGGTCGGACCGGGCACGCGTGAGCGCGACGTACGCGAGGCGGCGCTCCTCGGCGACCTCGTGGTCGCCGGCCGCGAGCAGGAACGTCTTGCGCCGGTCCTCGAGCTCCTTCGGGTCGTCGGCGCCGGAGTACGCGAACTCGGGCAGGTCGTGACGGTCGCCTCTCAGCGGGTAGGGCAGCGAGCCGAGCCCGGTCAGCCACGCCGAGTCCTTCGGTCCGTCCTTGCCCTGCGTCGCGGTGGCGGGCAGCCCGCCGTCCACCAGCCCGGCGACGGCGACGACGTCCCACTCGAGGCCCTTGGCCGCGTGCACCGTGATGAGCTGCACCGCGTCCGGGTCGGGCTCGGAGACCGGCATGTCCAGGCCGTTCTCGCGGGTGTCCGCCGCCTCGAGCCACGCGAGGAAGCCGCCCAGGTTGGGATGGTCGGCGGACCGGGCGAACTCGACCGCCACGTCCCGGAACGCGTCCAGCTGCGCGCGCGCACGACCCGGCGAGGTGCGCGCGCGTGCGGCGACCTCGATGTCGAGCCCGAGCAGCCGCTCCGCCTCGCCGACCAGCTCCGGCACGGACAGGTAGGTGTGCGCGCGGAGCACCCGCAACGTCAGGGCGAGGTCGGCGAGCCGCGCCCGGCCGACCGCGCTGAGCGTCCGGCCACCGCGACTGGTCCACCCCTGCGCCGGGAGCTCGGTGATCGCGTCGAGAGCGTCCACGATGCTGCGCTCGTCGACCGCGTCCGCCTCGACCACCACCTCGTCCGAGGCTGCCGCCGTGCGCCCCCGTGACCCCGCGTCACCACCGTGCCGCGCCGCCAGCTCGCCGGACCACGCCGCGAGCGCGTGCAGGTCGGCGGCGCCGAGCCGAGTGCGCGCGCCGGTGAGCAGGCGCATGAGGGCGTCGCCGCGGGACGGGTCGTGAGCGGTCTGGAGGAGGGCGACCAGGTCGACCACCTCGGGCGCGGAGAGCAGGCCGCCGAGCCCGACGACCTCGACCGGCAGCCCGGCGTCGCGCAGGGCGCGGCGCAGCGTCTCGAACTGGGACCGCTTGCGGCACAGGACCGCGGCGGTGACCCGGTCGCGTCCCGGTCCGGCGGGCTGCCACCGGTCGCGGACGAACTGCGCGACCGCACGCGCCTCGTCCTCGACCGTCTCGGCGACGTGCGCGTGGACGTGGCCCTCGCCCGCACCGGGCCGCGCGGCCAGCACCGGCACGGCAACCCGGGTGGCCGAGGCTCGCAGCGGCGCCGCCACGTGGTTGGCCGCCGCGAGGATCAGCCGGTCGTTGCGCCACGAGGTGGACAGCAGGTGGACGTCCGCCGGCGACCGCGAGCCGTCCGGGTGCACCTGCGGGAACGACGTCGGGAAGCCCTCCAGCCCGCCCGCGCTCGCACCGCGCCAGCCGTAGATCGACTGGTGCGGGTCCCCGACCGCCGTGACCGGGTGCCCGGCACCGAACAGCGCGCCGAGCAGGGTCAGCTGGGCGTAGGAGGTGTCCTGGTACTCGTCGAGCAGGACGACCCGGAACCGCTGCCGCTCACCGGCGCCCACCTCGGGCACGTCGAGGGCCAGCCGCGCGGCAAGCGCCACCTGGTCGCCGAAGTCGATCGCGTCGCTCGCCCTCTTCCGCGTCCGGTACTCGGCGACGAGGTCGAGCACGCGCACGCGCTCCCCCAGCGACCGCAGCAGCCGCTTGATCTCGGCGTACGGCTCGCGCGGCGGGGTGCCCGCGGGCGTCGCGACGAGGTCCTCGATGATGCCCTCGATCCCGCTGCGCGCTCCGGCCGCGTCGAGCAGGTGCTCGTCCAGCGCACCGGACAGGGTGAGCACCGCCTCGATCACGGTCGACGTGGCGGCGTCGGTGTCGAGGTCGTCGCTCCACGCCTCGACCACCTCGGACGCCAGCTGCCACTGCGCCGCCTCGCCGAGCAGCCGGGCCGACGGGTCGAGCCCGAGCCGCAGCGCGTGGTCCGACACCAGGGACGCCGCGTAGGAGTTGTAGGTGGAGATCGTCGGCCGCGCGAGGCCGGCCAGGGCCGCACCGCGCTCGGGGTCGACCTCGCCGCCGAGCACCACGCCCTCGGCCGCGGCCGCCCGGGCGAGGGTGCGCAACCGCTTGCGTACCCGCTCGGACAGCTCGCCGGCCGCCTTGCGCGTGAAGGTCAGGCCCAGGATCTGGTCCGGCGCCAGGATGCCGTTGGCCAGCAGCCAGACCACCCGTGCGGCCATGGTCTCCGTCTTGCCGGACCCGGCACCGGCGACCACGAGCGACGGCGCGAGGGGGGCCTCGATGACGACCCGCTGCTCGGGCGTGGGCGGCGGCTGGCCCACGAGCGCGGCGATCTGCGCGGCGGTCAGCGTCATGCGACCACCTGTCCGCCCTCGCCGCGGACCGGGCAGGAGCGCCGCACGGGGCAGCGGTCGCACAGGTCGTTGGTGGTGGCCTGGAACGTCGAGGCGGCCATCTTGTCCGCCACCTGGTCGACCATCGTCCGCGCCCAGCTGGGTCCGTCCACCTCGGGCCCGAGCGCGTCCTGGGACCGGGTCGTGGCGGTGGCGCCCGTGCCGAGGAAGACCAGCTGCGCGCCCCCGCTCGTGGCACCCTCGGGCAGCCCGTCGAACGCGCCCGCGTCGACCGCCAGCTGGTAGGCGCCCAGCTGCGGGTTCTCCGCGGCCTTGCTGACGCTCGGCGGGCTGGCGCCGGTCTTCAGGTCCACCACCCGCACCACGGGGCCGGCGGCGCCGTCCTGCACGAGCTCGATCCGGTCGGCCGACCCCCGCAGCGACGCGCGCTCGGTGTCGACGGCGAACGACCCCTCCACCAGCAGCGGCTCCCCGGCCGTCCGCAGGTAGACGGCGAGCCGGTGCACCATGGCGTCCGCCTTGCGCCGGGTGGCGAGCGCCGGCCAGCCCGCGCCGAGGCCCAGCTCGCCCCACCGGCGGTCGAGCGCCGCGGACAGCTCCGCCTCGGTGCCGCGCGGGTGCTCCTGCGCGATGGCGTGCAGCAGCGTGCCGAGGCTCTGCCCGCCGCTCGCCGACGACGTCCCGCCCGCGGCCTCGAGCGCCCACCGCAGGGCGCAGCGCTGCGCGGTCTCGACCTTGGACGGCGAGACCGGCACGCGCTCGCCCGCCTCCCACAGCGGCGCCTCGCTGGACGGCTCGGCCAGGCCGTACCACTGGGCCGGATCGGCGCCGGTGACGTCGGCCGCCGCCAGTCGCGCCAGCGTGCGGGCGGCGGCCGGGTCCGGCTCGACGCCGTCGAGCGCCGCCTGCTCCAGGTGCGCCCGCAGCTGCGCGACGAGTCCCCGCAGGTCGAGCGGGCTCGGGACGCTGGTGCGGCGGGTGTCGCCGTCGTCGTCGGACGGGTCGACGAGCTCGACGAAGGGTGACGGCTGGTGGTCGGCGTCGTCCACGGCCGTCACCAGCAGCGAGCGGCGGGCACGCGAGCAGGCGACGACGAACGAGCGCAGCTCGTCCGCCAGCACCGCGTCGCGCGCGGCCCCGGCCGCCTGGGCGTCGTCGGAGGCGCCCGGCACCGCGCGGCCGGCGACCAGGTCCACGAGGGCCTGGGCGCCGAGCAGCGAGTCGCGCAGGCGCAGGTCCGGCCAGGAGCCCTCCTGCACGCCGGCCACCACGACGACGTCCCACTCGCGCCCCGCCGCGCCCGCCGGGGTCAGCACCTGCACCGAGGCGCGCCGCGCGCGGGCCGCGAGCGAGTCCGAGGGCAGGTCCTGCGCCTGGAGCCAGTCGACGAAGGCGGCCGGCGACGACCGCGGCATCCGGTCGACGAAGGTCTCCGCCGCGCGGAAGAGGGCCAGCACCGCGTCGAGGTCACGGTCCGCGCGCTCGCCCGCGGCTCCCCCGGCGAGCGCGGAACGGCGCCACGGCTCGGCCTGCTCGGCCGTGCGCCACAGCGCCCACAGGACGGTCTGCGCATCGGCGGCCGGGAGCTCCGCGGCCCGACGCCCCTCGGCGAGCACCCGCGCCAGCCGGGTGATCGGGCGCACCGCGGTCGGCAGGGCGGCCGCTCCGTCGTCCGACGAGAGCGCCTCGACGAGCAGCGCGTCGCTGGTGCGGCCGCCGCCCTGGGCCAGCTCGTGGGTGCGCAGCGCGCGACGCACGCGACGCAGGCCGACCGTGTCGAGGCCGCCGAGCGGCGAGCACGCCAGCCGCGCCGCCGTGGGGGCGTCGAGCTCCGCCGCGCCGACGCACACGCGCATCGCGTCCAGCAGCGGCCGCGCGGCGGGCTCCTCGCGCAGCGGGACGTCGCTGCCCAGCACGCTCACCGGCACCGACGCTCCGGCCAGGGCACGCCGCAGCGCGGTGACCTGTGCCCCGGACCGCGCGACGACCGCCATCTCGCCCCAGGGGACGCCCCGCTCGACGTGCGCGCTGCGCAGCGCGTGCGCGACGAACGCCGCCTCCTGCGCGGTGCTGGGCAGCACCGCGACCCGGACCTCGCCGCCGTCGGGCCGGGCGGGGACCGCGCGCCGGTGCTGCACGGCGCCGACCGCGCCGACCCGCTCCGCGACCCGACCGACGACGTCGCGCAGCCGGGGGTCGTGCCGCCAGGCGGTGCGCAGCACCACCGTGCGGGCACCGAGCTCCCCGGGTCCGGGACCGTCGAGGCCCGCGCGCCCGACCAGCGACGGCGTCGCGCCCCGGAACGTCTGCACCGCCGCGTCCGGGTCCGCCAGCAGCAGCAGGCGCGCCCCGTCGTCCGCGAGCACCCGCAGCAGGCGCGCCGTCGCCGACGTGCTCTCCTGGTGGTCGTCCACCACCACCAGCCGCCACCGCGGGCGGACCGCGCCGGGCACCTCGTCCTCCCAGGTCAGCAGCGCCTGCGCCGCCTCGTCGACCACGACCGCCGGGTCCAGCCGGGCCCCCAGGTCCGGCGTGCCGGTGCGCAGCTGGACCACGTCGAGGTACTCCTCGTACAGCCGGGCGGCGCTGGCCCAGGCAGGCCGGCCGTGGGCGTCCGCGAGCGCGGCCAGGTCCACCGGCGTGAGGCTGCGCTCGGCCGCGCGCATCAGCAGGTCGCGCAGCTCGTCGCGGAACGGGCGCAGGCCGAGCACGTCGGGCCGGACCTCGGGCGGCCACGCGAGCGACACGCCCTCTCCGGCGGCGTGCCCGGCCAGCAGGTCACCGATCAGCAGGTCCTGCTCGGCGCCGGAGACCAGGGTCGGGGGCGGCTCGCCCAGCAGCGACGCCCGGGCGCGGAGCACCGAGAACGCCGCGGCGGCTGCGGTCTGCACCAGGGGCCGTCCGGACGTCCGTCGCAGCCGCGCCGACAGCCGGTCCCGCAGGTCCGCCGCCGCGCGCCGGCCCGACGACAGGACGAGCACGTCCTCCGGCGACATGCCCGCCTCGACGGCCGCCACGACCGCCTCGAGGGCGACCGTCGTCTTGCCGGTGCCGGGCGCGCCGAGCACGAGCAGCGCACGGTCGGTGGCCGACACCGCCGCCGACTGGTCGGGGTCGAGCTCCACCAGGGTCCCGGGACCACGCGCAGGGACGTCCGCGAACGCCGGGCGCACGAGGCGCAGGGCGTGCGGGGGGCTGGTCACGGAGCCGATCCCATCACGAGCCACCGACACCGCCGCGCACGACCCGCGCGCGGCGCTCAGGTGCTCAGGGGAACGGCCACGCGTTCGGGATGCAGGGCGCCGCCTTGTACGACTGCTGCTGCATCAGGGGCGCCAGCTGACCCGCGCCGCCGCACCGCTCGTGCCCGTGCCCGAGCAGGTGGCCCACCTCGTGGTTGACCAGGTACTGCCGGTAGCTCACCTTGTCGCCCGCCAGCTCGGCGGTCGCCAGCACCCACCGGCGCAGGTTGAGCACGGCGTGCCCGTTGCGCCCGCACGACACCTCGCCGCCCGTGCGCAGCGGTGCGCAGAGGTCGTCGACCGTCGCGGGCGACGCCAGGACCACCCTGAGCTCCGCGACGCCGTCCGTGCGGGCGAACGACAACGAGCCGTCCGCGCCCCAGCCGCGCGGGTCGTTCAGCGTGGCCATGACCGTCGCCGCGAACGCGGCACCGTCGACGGCCAGCCCGTCCTCGACCTCCACGCGCACGGTGCGGACCGCACCGGTGCCCGGCCCCGGATCCACCCCGGGGACCACGGTCAAGGTGCCCGACCCGGACTCGGGGATCTCGCTCGACAGGAGCCCGGCGGCCACGTCGGCAGCGGTCAGCCCGGGCGGGAGGGCGACGATGCTGGGCGGCTGCTCGGTCGGGAGCATCCCGTGGGGCACCTCGACGGGCTCCGGCACGATCGAGGCGCGGCCGGAGAACGCCCGGCTCTGCGAGCCCACGCGATCCACCGGCTCGGCCGGGGCGGCGGACGAGGTGCCCAGCACGTCGTCGACCATCGCGGCGGCTCGCGGTGCGCTCACGACCCAGAACCCGCCGCCCGCACCGAGAGTCAGCCCGATCGCGACCGCGACGACTCCCGGGACCATGCTCAGGACGGTGCCCGACCGGTGCCGGCGCGCCGCCCGCGGACGACGACGAGGGACCGACGAGCGTCGAGACGCACGCGTCGGTCCCTGGTCCGTCCGGAGCGGTTCCGGGGCTGTCACCCGGCCATCGTCGCATCCCGGACACATCCCGTGGCTACCATCGCGGGATGACGGACGGGACAGACGACTCGACCCCGAGGCCCCGGAGCCCCCGGATGGCCCGCGACGAGCGGCGCGCCCAGGTGCTGCGCGTCGCCCAGGAGCTCTTCTCGTCCGAGGGCTTCCACCACGTCTCAATGGACGACATCGCGGAACGCGCCGAGGTCAGCAAGCCGGTCCTGTACCGCCACTTCCCCTCCAAGCTCGACCTGTACCTCGCGGTCGTGGACCAGAACGGCGCCGACCTGCTCGTCGCGGTGGAGAAGGCCGTGGCCGGCATCGAGCAGGGGCCCGTGCGGCGCGGGGACGGACGCGACGTGATCGCCGCGATCGTGCAGGCGTACATCATGTTCGTCGAGGGCGCAGGAGAGTCGTCGGCGCTGCTGTTCGAGTCCGACGTCACGCACGACGCCGACGTCCGGGCCCGGGTCGAGCACGCGTCCTCCGAGGCGGCCGGCCGCATCACCGTCGTCCTGTCGCAGGTCACAGCGCTGCCGCTGGACGACGCGGGCATGCTGGCCGTCGCCCTGATCGCGATGGCGCAGGGCGCGGCGACGCACCGCCTGCGCCAGCCGAGCGACGTCGGGCCCGAGCGCACGGTCGAGCTGGTCACCCAGCTGGCCTGGGGCGGGGTGTCCGCGCTGATCCGGCCCGACTTCGTCTACGAGGACGCCTAGGATCGGACGACGTGCCACGGCCCACCGGGCTGACGTAGGCACGGGTACGACCTCGAGAACCACAGCGTGGAGTAAGGACGTGAAGGAGATGACGGTGGAGATCACCATCGGCGTGCAGAACCTGCCTCGGGAGATCAGCCTCGAGTCCGACCAGACGCCGGACGAGGTCGCTGCCGCCGTGGCCGCCGCACTGAGCGGCCGGCCGGCCCTCGAGCTGGTGGACGTCCGCGGACGCCGGGTCATCGTGCCGACGGCGAGCCTCGGCTACGTCGAGATCGGCTCGGAGACGAAGGGTCGCGTCGGCTTCGGCAACATCTGACCGACGTACACGAGAGCCCCGCCCGGATCCGTCCGGGCGGGGCTCTCGCGGTGCGTCAGGCGGTCAGGCCCAGGCGTGCCATCCGACGGGTGTGCTGGGCGGTGAGCTCACCGAAGAGCTTGGTCGGGGCGTTCGGCGGGGCGTCGGGCTGGCTCGCGGAGCCGAGCGCGACCAGGCGCACGAGCGCCGGGCGCTGCACCAGCAGCCGCTGCACCACGCCGAGCGCCTCGCCGACCAGTCGTCGGCCCCAGAGCGCGAGACGCGCGGTGAGCACGCCGTCCGCGGAGCCCGCGGCATCCAGCTCCGCGACGGCCAGCTCGGCGTGCGAGGCGTCGTCGAGCACCTCGAGCACCACCGCGCGGGAGCCGGCGTCCAGGCCCTCCGCGGCCAGCCGGCAGAAGTCGTCGGCCACGCCGTACCCGACGTAGGCCTTGAGCAGCCGCTCCCACCAGGAGCCGGGCGGGGTGCGGGCGTCGAAGTCGTCCAGCACCGCGTCGTACGCCCGGACGGCCGCCACGGGGTCGGCGCCGATCTCGGTGATCCGGGCCAGCACCCGGTCCCGTCGAGCGACCGCCGCGGCGGCGAACCGGCTGAGCTCGAGGCGCTGCTCGATCGTCGGCGCGAGGGCCGAGTCGGCCGCGAGGCGGGCGAACGCGACGTGCTCCAGCTGGGCGACCAGACCGAGCAGCTCCACGGCGTCCGCGTGCTCCAGGGACCCGGTCGGGGGGACGTCGCCCGCCGTCGAGTCGGTCTCGGCACCGGTGCCTGCGTGCGTCGTCGTCATCCGAGGATCGTAGCCCCGGCGGGGCGGCGACCGGCCGGCGGGAGGCGTCAGATAGACTGTGCAGGTAATTCGGTTGCCCGGTCGTCTCGGTTTCCCCATCTGTTCGACGATCACACCCATTCTCGCGCAGCCCCGGACCTCGTCCGGAAGACGCTCGCGAGTCGACTTGCACGATCGGCTGCCGGCCAACCCGCGTGGTGAACTCCGCTGTCGCCCGGGACGCTCCGACACCCGTCGGCCCCGGCAGCGCGCGGCACACCACCCTTCGCAGTGAAGAGTCCTCGTGACCACCACCGACGAGACGCCGGAGCAGGTCTCTGCTCTGGCCGAGCCCATGACCCGCCCCCTGAAGAACACCTGGTCCTCCGTGCAGGCGGTGGAGGCCTCGTTCGCGGACTTCGACGTCCGCCCGGAGATCGTCCAGGCGCTGGCCGACGCCGGCATCACGCACCCGTTCCCCATCCAGGCGATGACCCTGCCGGTCGCGCTGTCCGGCCACGACATCATCGGCCAGGCCAAGACCGGCACCGGCAAGACCCTCGGCTTCGGCGTCCCGCTGCTGCACCGCGTGGTCGCACCCGGCGAGGACGGCTACGACCAGATGCCCCACGCCGGCAAGCCGCAGGCGCTCGTCGTGGTCCCCACCCGTGAGCTGGCCGTCCAGGTGGCCGGCGACCTGGCCACCGCCAGCTCGCGCCGCAAGGTCCGCGTGCTCCAGGTCTACGGCGGCCGCGCGTACGAGCCACAGATCGCCGCGCTGAACACCGGCGTCGACGTGGTCGTCGGCACGCCCGGACGCATGATCGACCTGCTGAAGCAGAAGCACCTCGACCTCTCGCACGTGAAGGCCGTCGTGCTCGACGAGGCCGACGAGATGCTCGACCTGGGCTTCCTGCCCGACGTCGAGACGCTCCTGTCCGCCACCCCGGCAAGCCGCCACACGATGCTGTTCTCGGCCACGATGCCGGGCGCCGTCGTCGCGATGGCACGCCGCTACATGACGCAGCCGACGCACATCCGCGCGGCCGACCCGGACGACGACGGCCAGACGGTCAAGAACATCAAGCAGGTCGTCTACCGCGCGCACGCTCTGGACAAGGTCGAGATGCTCGCCCGCATCCTCCAGGCCCGTGGCCGCGGCCTGACCATCGTGTTCGCGCGCACCAAGCGGACGGCCGCCAAGGTGGCCGACGACCTGGTCGAGCGCGGCTTCGCCGCCGGTGCGCTGCACGGCGACCTGGGCCAGGGTGCCCGCGAGCAGGCGCTGCGCGCGTTCCGCCACGGCAAGGTCGACGTCCTGGTCGCCACCGACGTGGCCGCCCGCGGCATCGACGTCGAGGCCGTCACCCACGTCATCAACTACCAGTGCCCCGAGGACGAGAAGACCTACCTGCACCGCACCGGCCGCACCGGCCGCGCGGGAGCCAAGGGCACCGCGGTCACGTTCGTCGACTGGGACGACATCCCCCGCTGGGGCCTGATCGACAAGGCGCTGAACCTCGGCATCCCGGCGCCGATCGAGTCGTACTCCAGCTCGGCGCACGTGTACGAGGACCTCGACATCCCCGAGGGCACCAAGGGCCGCCTGCCCAAGTCGCAGCAGACCCGCGAGGGCCTGGGCGCCGAGGTGCTCGAGGACCTGGGCGAGACCGGCAAGCGTGGCGGCGGGCGCCCCGCGGGTGGCACGCACTCGGACCAGATCCGTGGCAACAGCCGCGGCGGAGACGCGCGTCGCGGCAGCGACCAGCGCTCCGGCGGGTCGGCGCCGCGCCGGAGCGAGGAGCCTCCCGCGCGCACGCACGCACCGGCGACCGAGCGCCCGGCCGACGAGACCGGCGAGGCCCGCGAGGGTGCCCGTCGTCGTCGCGGTGGCCGCGGTCGCGGTCGCGGCGAGGGTGGGACCGAGAACGTGACGGGCAACGCGACGTCACCGTCCGAGGCACCGTCGAACGGCCCGTCCGCCGAGCAGGGCACCGAGGGTGGGTCGACCGGTCGCAGCCGCAGCCGCAGCCGTCGTCGCACCCGCAGCGGCCAGGCGGCCGAGGGCGGCGGCGCCCCGCAGGCGTCGGCCACCGAGGCCTGAGCCTTCCTCACCGGACGGGTGCATGCTCCGCGGAGCACGCACCCGTCCGTCGTCCCGGCCGCTGAACGGGTGCATCGTCGCGTCCGACCACCCGGACACCCACGCGCGGCTGCCAAGGTGTGCGCATGAACGCGAAGGACGTGCGCCTGGAGATGATGCGGTCGACGGTGGTGCCCGGGCTGCGGACGCTCGGGTGGCGCGGCTCCGCGCCGCACTTCCACCTGCCCGTCGCGTCGGGCGACCTCGCGCTCCTGTCGTTCCAGACGACGATGCACACGTCGCCGACCGCCACCATGTTCACCTTCGAGATCGCCCACGTCACGCCCGAGCGTCTTGCCGAGCGGCGGGCGCAGGATCCCTCCGTCCCGGCCCGGCCGCCGGCCTGGTTCGGCCAGTGGGCGGGCGGCTGGTCGAGCCGCATCGGCGCCCTGCTGGACCCGGGTCTCGACCGGTGGTGGGTGCTGCGGCACCCCGAGGACGCCCCCGCGGTGGCCGCCGAGGTGCTGCTGCTCGTCCGGGACGTCGCGATGCCCCACCTGCTCGCGCGGTCGGCAGGCTCGCCCCCGCCCCCGCCGTACCCCCTCGACCCGATCCCGCTGGGAGACCTGGCGGACTGGTGAGGTCGGTCAGGCAGCCTTGATGAAGGCGGTCACCGCGTCGGCCACCAGCTGCACCGCGATGGCGGCCAGCAGCAGGCCGGCGATCCGGGTGACCAGGATGGTGCCGGACTCGCCCAGGATGCGGTGGATGACGTTGGCGAACCGCATCGCCAGGTAGAGCGCCACGTGCACGGCGACGACGCCGGCTGCGATGGCCACCCAGTCGGCCACGGTCTTGTCGGACTGCTGGACGAACACCATGGTGGCGACGATGGCGCCGGGGCCGGCCAGCAGCGGTGTGCCCAGCGGCACGAGCGCGACGTTGACCTTCCCGTTCCCCGACGGCTGCGGCTCCTCCATCTTCCCGGTCAGCAGCTCCATGGCGATGAGCAGCAGCAGCAGCCCGCCGGAGGCCTGGAGGGCGGGCAGCGTGATGTGCATGTAGTCGAGCAGCGACTGCCCGAACAGGGCGAACGCCACGATCACCCCGAGCGCCACGAGCACGGCCTGCCGGGCGGCGCGGTTGCGCTGCTGGCGGGTCATCGCGCCGGTGAGCCCCAGGAAGATCGGCACCACGCCGGGCGGGTCCATGATCACGAACAGCGTGATGAACACCGACGCGAACAGATAGGCGTCGAACACGTCACTCATGGTCTGATCACGCCCGTCGTCCCCTGCTCCTCGATCGCCGCGAGCACCTCGGGCGCGGTGAGATTCTCCCCCAGGCGGTTGGCCTTCCCGTCACCGTGGTAGTCGCTCGACCCCGTGACCAGCAGGCCGAGCCGGTCGGCGATGCCCCGCAGCCGCACCCGCTGCGCGGGCGAGTGGTCGCGGTGGTCCACCTCGATGCCTCCCAGGCCGGCGGCGGCGAGACGGTCGAACACGCGCTCGGGCACGATCCGGCCGCGGGCGTCCGCTCCGGGGTGCGCGAAGACGGGGACGCCGCCGGCGGCGCGGATGGCGCGCACGGCCGTGGGACCGTCGGGGGCGTAGTGCGGCACGTGGTACTTCCCGTCCGAGGCCAGCAGGTGCACGAACGCGGCGTCCCGGTCCGGCACGACGCCACGGGCCACGAGGGCGTCCGCGACGTGCGGGCGGCCCACGACGACGGCGTCGCGCGACTGCTCCAGCACGTCGTCCCAGGTGATCGGCACGTCGGCCGCGAGCAGCTCGACGATCTGCCGGGCGCGGTTCAGCCGGGCGTCCCGCGTCCGGTCCAGCTCGACGGCGAGCGCGGGATGCGTCGGGTCCTGGAGGTAGGACAGCAGGTGGATGGAGATGCCGCTGGACCGGGCGGACACCTCGGTCCCGCGCACCAGGGCGATGCCGTGCACGTGAGCCGCTCGCTCCGCCTCGGCCCAGCCCGCCGTCGTGTCGTGGTCCGTCAGGGCGACCACGTCGAGGCCGGCGGCCGCCGCGTCCGCCACCACCTGGGCCGGTGCACCGGTGCCGTCCGACGCCGTCGAGTGGGTGTGGAGGTCGATGCGCACGGGGTCACGGTAGTCGGGACGAGTGCGAGGATGACGCCATGAGTGAGGACCTGACGCCCGAGACCGCCCCCACCCAGCCGCTCGCCGACCGGGGCAGCAACCGGTCCCAGCGCCCGAGCTCCGCCGAGTTCGTGCGGTTCATCACCTCCGGCTGGGGTCCGCGTCCCGCGTCGACGGTCGCGCGCGGCGCCGCGGCCGACCACACCGCCGCCCGTCGGTCGGCGCTCTCGGCGCAGTTCCCCGGCGACCGGCTCGTCATCCCGGCCGGGACGCATCGGCCGCGCTCCAACGACACCGACTACCGGTTCCGGCCGCACTCCGCGTTCGCCCACCTCACGGGACTGGGGTCGGAGCAGGAGCCCGACGCCGTGCTGGTCCTGCACCCGGTCGAGGACGGCACGGGCGACGACGGCGGCGGCCACCGGGCCGTCCTGTACATGCGCCCGCTCGCCGGCCGGGACACCGAGGAGTTCTTCTCCGACTCGCGCTCCGGCGAGTTCTGGGTGGGCGCCCGCCCGACGCTGGAGGACCTGGAGACGCTCACCGGGGTCCGCACCGCGCATCTCGACGACCTGCGCGACGCCCTGGCCAAGGACGTCGGCGAGGACGGCGTGCAGGTGCGGGTGGTCCCCGAGGCCGACGAGGCGATCGAGGAGCTGGTCGAGCAGATCCGCGCGACGGAGGCCGCCGGGGAGCGCGACGAGCGGCTGGCCGAGGCCCTGTCCGAGCTGCGCCTGGTCAAGGACGCGCACGAGATCGAGCAGATGCGCCTGGCCGTCGACACGACGATCGAGGGCTTCGAGAAGATCGTCCGCGCACTGCCCGACGCGGTCGCGCACCGCCGCGGCGAGCGCGTCATCGAGGGCGCGTTCGTCGGCCACGCCCGCCAGGAGGGCAACGCGGTCGGCTACGAGACCATCGCCGCAGCGGGCGACCACGCGACGACGCTGCACTGGATCGACAACGACGGCCAGGTGACGCCCGGCGAGCTGGTGCTCGTCGACGCCGGTGTGGAGGTCGACTCCCTCTACACGGCGGACCTCACCCGGACCCTGCCTGTGGACGGCACGTTCACGGAGGTCCAGCGCCGGATCTACCAGGCGGTGCTCGACGCGGCGGACGCCGGCTTCGAGGCCGCGGTGCCCGGCGCCAGGTTCCGGGACGTGCACGAGGCGGCGATGCAGGTGATCGCCGCACGGCTCGAGGAGTGGGGCCTGCTGCCGGTGACGGCCGAGGAGGCGCTGCTGCCGGAGAACCAGCACCACCGCCGCTGGATGGTGCACGGCACCAGCCACCACCTCGGCCTCGACGTGCACGACTGCGCCGTCGCCCGCGCGGAGCTGTACCTCGACGGCGTCCTCGAGCCCGGCATGGTGTTCACCATCGAGCCCGGCCTGTACTTCAAGTCGGACGACCTGCTGGTGCCGCAGGAGTACCGGGGCATCGGCGTGCGGATCGAGGACGACGTGCTCATCACCGCCGACGGCAACGAGAACCTGTCCGCGGCGCTCCCCCGCGAGCCCGACGCGATCGAGGCGTGGATGGCAGGACTGCTCGGCCGCTGAGTGTCGATCGGGCTCGCCCATCGACGTCACCACCTGTGAGAGGGACATCCCCGACACAGGAGGCAGACATGGACGGCGCCCACCTCGCACTGCTGTTCTCGAAGGCGGCGACGCTCCGGGAGGCCCGCAGCGGCTTCCCGGACGCCCCGCAGGTCGACCCGGAACCGACCTTCCGCGAGCGCCGGGCCGCGCGGCTCAGGGCGCGTGCGGAGGCCCGCTCGGCGCGCTCGGCGTCCCGCTCGGCGGCACGGACGGCCCGGGCAGGTCGGACGGCGGTCCGCTCGGCGGAGCGGGTGGTCCGGGCGGCGCGACCGGCGGCACGGTCGGAGAGCCCCACGGGTCAGCGGGGGCCGCAGCCGGCGGGTACGCAGCCGACGGATCCGACGGGCTTGTGGTGGTGATCGGGGCGGCCGGCCGCGCGGGCCAGCCGGACTGCACGCCGCCGATCTCCCGCAGCAGCTCGCGGGCCTTGTGCGCCTGCTCCGCCCGGCACAGGACGGCGTAGGACGACGCGACGATCTGGCTGGTCGACGTGAAGTCCCGCTTCCCGCGGGAGAACGAGTACGTGAGGATCGCGAAGAGCAGCCCGAAGGCGCCGCCGATGAAGATCGCGGGCACCAGCGGGCTCTGCGCCCCTGGCGTGGTGAACAGGCTGAGCAGCAGGCCGACGAACAGGCCGAACCAGGCGCCGGACAGGAACCCGCCCAGGGCGACCCGCGGGTACGAGAGGCGCCCGGTCACGCGCTCGACCATCTTCAGGTCGGCGCCGACGATGGTCACCAGCTGCACGGGGAACGCCTTGTCGGCGAGGTGGTCCACCGCCTTCTGCGCCTCGAGGTAGGTGGCGTAGGACGCGACGGTCTCACCCTGCGGCGGCGTGGGGGTGCGCGGGGCACGAGCGTTACCGGAGAACGACATGCGGCGATCCTCCCCCAGCGCCGTACGGACCGCCAGGCCCGGTCCACCGGCGGGGCGACCGCCACGGGGCAGGCTCCGGTCTAGGCTGACCGACGTGAGCAGCGTCGGGACCAGGGTGTTCGTCGCGCGCCTTGCCGGGACCAACGTGTTCGACCCCCTCGGTGACCAGGTGGGACGGGTGCGCGACGTCGTCGTGCTGGTGCGCCCCAAGGGCATGCCCAGGGCGGTCGGGCTGGTCGTCGAGGTGGCGGCACGTCGACGCGTGTTCCTCCCGCTCACGCGCGTCACCTCGATCGACTCAGGGCAGGTCATCTCGACCGGCCTGGTGAACATGCGCCGGTTCGAGCAGCGCGCGTTCGAGACCCTCGCCGTGAGCGAGCTGCTGGACCGCACGGTCGAGTTCGTCGACGGGTCCGGCCCGGCCACCATCGAGGACGTCGCCATCGAGCTCCAGCGCAACGGCGACTGGGTGATCTCCAAGATCTTCGTCCGACGCCAGCCCGCGGGTGGCCGGGGCCTCCTGCGCCGCCGCGGCGAGACGCTGCTGGTGTCCGTCGACGAGGTCACCGGTCTGGGCCAGGCGAGCGCCGCGCAGGGCGCCGAGCTGCTGCTCGCGCAGTGGGAAGACCTCAAGCCGGCCGACCTGGCGGACGTCCTGCACGACCTCGGCCTCACCCGACGGCTCGAGGTGGCCAGCGCGCTGGACAACGAGCGGCTGGCCGACGTGCTGGAGGAGCTGCCCGAGGACGACCAGGTGGGCATCCTGCAGGGCCTGGCCCGCACGCGCGCCGCCGACGTGCTCGAGGCGATGCAGCCCGACGACGCCGCAGACCTGCTGGGCGAGCTGCCCGACGAGCAGGCCGCCGAGCTGCTCGAGCTCATGGAGCCCGACGAGGCCAAGGACGTCCGACGCCTGCTCGCCTACGAGGACAACACCGCCGGCGGTCTGATGACCACCGAGCCGGTGATCCTCGGCCCGGAGACCCCGATCGCCGCCGCGCTCGCCCACGTGCGCCGCCAGGACCTGACCCCGGCGCTGGCCTCCATGGTGTTCGTCGCGCGCCCGCCGCTGGAGACGCCCACGGGCCGGTTCATCGGCGTCGTGCACCTCCAACGGCTGCTGCGCGAGCCCCCGCACGAGGCCATCGGCTCGATCGTCGACACCGACATCGAGTCCATCCCTGTCGACGCCCCCCTGCTCGCGGTCACCCGCAACCTGGCCACCTACAACCTGCTCGCGCTGCCGGTCGTGGACTCCGAGAAGCGCCTGCTCGGCGTGGTGTCGGTGGACGACGTCCTCGACCACCTGCTGCCCGAGGACTGGCGCGAGACGGACGACGAGGGCAACTTCTCGAGCACGGGCGTGCTGGGCAGCCCGCGGCCGGGGGTGACCCGTGGCTGAGCGCCTCGACACCCCGCTGGAGACGCGGCGCCGGTTCATCCGCAAGCCGCAGCTGGACGAGGACGCGTCCGGCAAGATCTCGGAGAGCATCGCCCGGTTCCTGGGCACGCCGCGGTTCATCATCTACCTGACGCTGTTCTGCCTGGTCTGGATCGCCTGGAACGTGTGGGCGCCGGCGGACATGCGGTTCGACAAGGCGGTCAACGGGTTCACCGCGCTGACCCTCATGCTCTCCCTCCAGGCGTCGTACGCGGCCCCGCTGATCCTGCTCGCGCAGAACCGGCAGACCGACCGCGACCGCGTGCAGGCCGAGCAGGACCGGCAGCGGTCCGAGCGCAACCTGGCCGACACCGAGTTCCTGGCGCGCGAGATGGCGGCGCTGCGCATCGCCCTGTCCGAGGTGGCCACCCGCGACTTCGTCCGCTCCGAGCTGCGCAACCTGCTCGAGGACCTCACCGCGGAGCGCGACGCCGAGCCCGAGAAGCACCCGGAGCCGGCCGAGCGGGGACGGAAGGCCCCCCGGGGCTAGTCCGCGCGCCGCCTACGATGGGCGGCATGCCGGACCCCACCGACCCGCTGCTCGATGCCATCCGCGACGCGCTCTCCCGCGTGCTCGACCCGGAGATCAAGCGCCCCATCACCGAGCTCGGCATGGTGCGCTCCGTCGAGGTCGACGGGACGCGCGCGACCGTCGGCATCGACCTGACGACCCCGGGCTGCCCTCTGAAGGACACGCTCACCCGCGACGTCAGCGCCGCGGCGGCCACGGTCGAGGGTGTCGACGAGGTCGCGGTCGTCTTCGGCGTGATGTCCGCCGAGCAGCGGGCGGCGCTGCGGACGCTGCTGCGCGGCACGGACACCGAGCCGGTCATCCCGTTCGCGCAGCCGGGCTCGCTGACCAAGGTGTACGCGATCGCGTCGGGCAAGGGCGGTGTCGGCAAGTCGTCGGTGACGGCCAACCTCGCGGTCGCGATGGCGGCCGACGGGCTGAAGGTGGGCATCGTCGACGCCGACATCTACGGCTTCTCGATCCCCCGCATGCTCGGTGTCACGCGGCAGCCGACGCGCGTCGACGACATGCTCCTGCCGCCCGAGGCGTTCGGCGTCCTGGTGGTCTCGATCGGCATGTTCGTGCCGCCCGGTCAGCCGGTCGTGTGGCGCGGCCCGATGCTGCACCGCGCGCTCCAGCAGTTCCTCGCCGACGTGTTCTGGGGCGACCTCGACGTGCTCCTGCTCGACCTGCCGCCCGGCACCGGGGACATCGCGATCTCCGTCGCGCAGCTGCTGCCGAGCTCCGAGCTCGTCGTGGTCACCACCCCGCAGGTGGCCGCCGCCGAGGTGGCCGAGCGCGCCGGGTCCGTGGCCGTGCAGACCCGCCAGCACGTGGTCGGCGTGGTGGAGAACATGTCGTGGCTGGAGCAGCCCGACGGCTCGCGGCTGGAGATCTTCGGCTCCGGCGGCGGGCAGACCGTCGCGGACAACCTGACCCGGATCACCGGCGGGGACGTCCCGCTGCTCGGCCAGGTGCCGCTCGACGTCCGGCTGCGCGAGGCCGGCGACGACGGGACTCCCGTGGTGCTGAGCGCCCCGGACTCGCCCGCCGCGCAGGCGTTGCGCGAGGTCGCCCGCTCGCTGGCCGCCCGCCGCCGGGGCCTCGCGGGCCGCTCGCTGGGCCTCACGCCGGCGGGCCGCTGACACCGATCGCGGCGTCGGTGCCTCGTGAGGGGCGGGCGTGTTGAAGTTTGTTTGTTTCAGTGCGATGCTGTTCGAGTGCTCGCCTCCCAGCGCCAGGAACGGATCCTCGCCGCCGTGCGCTCCGAGGGCGCCGCGCGCGTGGCCGACCTGGTGGAGAGCCTCGACGTCTCGGACATGACCGTCCGGCGCGACATCGCCGAGCTGGCCCGGGCCGGCCTGGTCCGGCGGGTGCACGGCGGAGCGGTCGCCCCCGACGCGCCCGGACGGCCCACCGACGAGCCGGGCTTCGACGCCAAACGCTCCTGGGCCGGCGTCGAGAAGGCGGCGATCGCCCGCGCGGCGCTGGCGACTATCGAGCCCGGGCAGGCCATCGCGCTCTCTGCGGGCACCACCACGTTCCTGCTCGCCGAGCTGCTCGCCGGCGCGGGCATCGGTCCGCTCACGGTGGTGACGAACGGGCTGCGCATCGCGGACGCCCTGTACGGGGTCGGCGGCATCGAGGTGATCCTCACCGGCGGGGTGCGCACCCCGTCGGACGCGCTCGTCGGGCCCGTCGCCGACGCCACGCTGGCCGGCCTGCGCGTCGACCGCACCTATCTCGGGGTGCACGGGCTGGACGCCCAGGGCCTGACCACCCCCAACCTCGCGGAGGCCGCCACCGACCGCGCACTGATGGCCTGCGCGGCGGCGACCACCGTGCTCGCCGACCACACGAAGTGGGGGGTGGTGGGCCTGGCCCGCATCGCCCCGCTCGACGACGTCGACACCCTGCTGACCGACGACGCCCTGCCCGCCGACGCCCGACGACACCTGACCGAGACCGCCCTGGTCACGGTCGACACCTCTGGAGCCACCCCGTGACCGTCCGCCTGACCACCACCACGCTCGCCGACGGCCGCGAGCTGCTCTACTTCGACGACACCGAGCCGTACGTGTCCGGTGCGGCCACCCGCACGCTCGAGGACGCACGTCCCCTCGTCGACCGGTTCGCCCCCGTCCCCGGCGCCGACGGCGTCCCGCAGCCGGTCACCGGCCCGGAGCTGCGCCGCGACCCCCTCACGGGCGAGTGGATCCCGATGGCCGCCCAGCGGATGAACCGCACGTTCCTGCCGCCCGCGGACGCCAACCCGCTGGCCCCCGCCAAGCCCGGCGCGGTCTACCAGGACGGTGAGATCCCGGCGGAGGACTACGACGTCGTGGTGTTCGAGAACCGGTTCCCGTCGCTGCTCGCCGTGCCGGGCATCCCCGACGTCCCCGTGCAGCGCGACGGTGAGCCCCTCTGGACGGTCCGCCCGGCCGCCGGTCGGTGCGAGGTCATCTGCTTCTCGTCGGACTCCACCGCGTCGCTGAGCACGGTGACGCCGCGCCGGATGCGCACGATCGTCGAGGCCTGGGCGCAGCGGACCGAGGCCCTGCACGCGCTGCCCGGCATCGAGCAGGTGTTCGTGTTCGAGAACCGCGGCAAGGAGATCGGCGTCACGCTGCACCACCCGCACGGGCAGATCTACGCGTTCCCGTACCTCACCCCGAAGACGACCGCGATGCTCGCTCAGGCCCGCGCACACCGGGAGCGGACCGGCCGCCTGCTGGGCCGCGACGTGCTGGACGCCGAGCTGGCGCACGGCGAGCGGATCGTGCTGGAGTCGGAGCACTGGGTGGCGTACGTGCCGTTCGCGGCACGCTGGCCCGTCGAGGTGCACCTGGCCCCGCGGCGCGACGTGCCCGACCTGCCGGCCCTGACCGACGCGGAGCGCGAGGACCTGTCCACCGTCTACCTGTCGCTGCTGCAGCGGCTGGACCGGTTCTTCGTCGGCCCGGACGGCGAGGCGATCCCGCTGCCGTACATCTCCGGCTGGCACCAGGCCCCGGTGCGCGAGGGTCGCGAGGACTCACGTCTGCACCTCCAGCTGTTCTCGGTGCTGCGCGCGCCCGGCAAGCTCAAGTACCTGGCCGGCGTCGAGTCCGGCATGGGCGCCTGGATCAGCGACACCACCCCCGAGCGCATCGCGACCCGTCTGCAGGAGCTGGCATGACCCCCGAGTGGCTCGAAGCCTGGACCCCCGCCGAGGGCGCCGACCGCGCCGCCGCCCTGTTCCGCACCCGGTTCGAGGCGGAGCCTGACGGCACCTGGTCCGCGCCCGGTCGCGTGAACCTGATCGGCGAGCACACCGACTACAACGGCGGCCTCTGCCTGCCGATCGCGCTCCCCCACCGCACCTACGTGGCGCTGCGGCGACGCGACGACGACACCGTGCGGCTCGTGTCCGCGCAGGAGCCCGCCGGTCTCCGGACGATCGAGCTCGCCGACGTCGCACCCGGGACCGTCGACGGCTGGGCGGGCTACGTCGTCGGTGTCGCGTGGGCGCTCCGGCAGGCCGGCCACGCGGTCTCCGGGTTCGACGTCGCGGTCGACTCGTGCGTGCCATACGGCGCCGGGCTCTCGTCGTCAGCCGCCCTCGAGGCGTCGGTCGCGGTCGCGCTCGACGCGGCGTTCGCGCTCGACCTGGCGGGGTCCGACGACGGACGCGCGACGCTGGCCACGCTCTGCGTGCGCGCCGAGAACGAGATCGCCGGGGCGCCCACGGGCGGGATGGACCAGGCAGCCGCCCTGCGCGCCCGGGCGGGGAACGCCCTGCTCCTCGACTGCCTCGACGGCTCCGTCCGGCACGTCCAGTTCGACCTCTCCGCGCAGGGACTGGCGCTCCTGGTGGTGGACACCCGCGCCGAGCACGCCCTGGTGGACGGCCAGTACGCGGCACGCCGGGCCTCGTGCGAGGCGGCGGCTCGGCGACTCGGCGTCGGCACGCTGCGCGAGATCTCCGACGATCCCCGCGGCCTGGAGTGGGCGCTGGACAAGCTCGACGACGACGTGCAGGTGCGCCGCGTCCGGCACGTGGTGAACGAGATCGACCGCGTCACGTGGTTCGTCGCGCTGCTCGACGCCGGCGAGGTCGGGCTGGTCGGGACGCTGATGAACCAGTCGCACGCCTCGCTGCGCGACGACTACGAGGTGTCCTGCCGGGAGCTGGACCTCGTCGTCGACACCGCTCGGGCCGCGGGCGCCACGGGTGCGCGGATGACCGGCGGTGGGTTCGGCGGGTCGGCGATCGCGCTGGTCGGCGCGGACCAGGTGGACCGGGTGGCGCAGGCCGTCGCGGACGCGTTCGCGGCCGAGGGTCTGCGGGCGCCGGCGTTCCTTCTCGCGACCGCGTCGGGTCCGGCGTCCTGACCTGACGACCGGCGGACGGGTGTCGTCGTCCGCGCGGCCTTGACCTCTAGTACGCATCGCGCAGTAGTGTCTGCCCCGCAGTATCAGGAACACATCATCCTCGGGACGGATCCTCCCGGCGCCGCGAGGTCGATACGTTCCGGTCGCACGTCCCGACGACAACGAGGAGCCCGACCGTGGGGGTCACCCGCCGGATCATCTTCCCGACCATCCGCCTGATCCTGTGGGCGATCATCGCGGCCGCCCTGGTGAAGATCGCGTTCGCCGGTGCGGACGTCAGCACGGTCGACACGTCGCTGCAGCCCACCGGGGCGATCATCGAGCCCACCGTCGAGGTGGCCACCGGCACGGTGACCAACGCCGTGACGGTGCAGGCGTCCGTCACCTCCGACCCGGCGGTCGTCGTGCGGGCCACCCTGGCCGGCACCGTGTCCAAGCTGCTCGCCGCGGACGGCGCGGCCGTCGCCGCGGGGACGCCGATCCTCGAGATCCGGCAGGAGACGCCGCAGGACCCGATCGTCAAGACGAACCCCGAGACCGGGGAGGTCACCACCACGGAGCGCAAGCCGAAGGTCGTGGTGGAGACCGTCAAGGCGCCGGTCGCCGGGACCCTGTCGCTGCCGACGCTCAAGGACCAGGTGGTCTCGGTCGGTGACGAGGTGGGCAAGGTCGCACCCGGCACGCTCTCGGTCACCGGCACGCTGACGCCGGACCAGCAGTACCGGCTGGTCGGCGCCCCCACGCAGGCGACCGTGACGCTGAACGGCGGACCGGCCCCGTTCGACTGCACGGGCCTGCGCGTCGGCGCCGCTCCCGCCGCCACCGGCACCGAGCCCGAGGCCGGCACCACGAGCACGTCCGGCACGGTCACCTGCGCCGTCCCGGCGGGCGTCACGGCCTTCCCCGGGCTGGGTGCGAACGTCGAGATCACCAACGGCACGGCCGCCGACGTCGTCGTCGTCCCGATCACGGCGGTGCAGGGCACCGTCCAGAAGGGCAACGTCTGGGTGGTCGCCGCCGACGGCAGCAACGAGAAGCGGCCGGTGGGACTCGGCCTGACCGACGGCGAGAACGTGCAGGTCACCGAGGGCCTGGTCGCCGGCGACACCATCCTGGAGTTCATCCCGGTGCCCGGCGGTGCCGGCAAGCCCGTGGACTGCAGCCTCAACTACGACCCGGCTGTGTGCGGCGGATGAGCCTCCTCGAGCTCACCGACGTCACGCGGTCGGTCCGGCTGCCCGACGACCGCATCCTGCACATCCTCCAGGGCGTGACCCTCGCGGTCGACGCGGGCGAGCACGTCGCGATCGTGGGCCGCTCCGGCACCGGCAAGTCCACCCTGCTCAACATCCTCGGCCTGCTCGACGCGCCCACCACCGGCGAGTACCTGCTGGAGGGCGTGCCCATCGGCAAGCTCTCCAACGGCACACGCACCAAGCGCCGCGGGCGGGACTTCGGGTTCGTGTTCCAGCAGTTCAACCTGCTGCCCGGGCGCACGGCGCTGGAGAACGTGTCCGCCCCCCTGCTCTACGCGCGGGGACGGCAGTTCTGGTCGCGCACGCGCCTGGCCGCGGAGATGCTCGAGCGCGTCGGCCTGGGCGACCGGGTGGACACCATGCCCGACAAGCTGTCCGGCGGCGAGCAGCAGCGTGTCGCCATCGCCCGGGCGCTCGTGCGCGGGCCGCGGGTCATCCTGGCCGACGAGCCGACCGGGGCGCTCGACGTGGAGACCGGCGGCGAGGTCATGGACCTGCTCGACGAGATCGCGTCGCAGACCGGCGCGGCCCTGGTGACCATCACGCACGACCTGGCGGTGGCCGCACGCGCCGAGCGGCAGTACCGGCTGACCGAGGGGGTGCTGGTGCCGATCAGCCTGGACACCACCTCCGACTGGGTGGGCGACGTGCCGACGCTGGTGGCGGACCGGTCGGCCCGCACCGAGCGCCGGCTGCCGGAGCCCTCGGGCGAGGCGGGGGTGCACGCATGACCGGCGTCGTCGGCGCGATCGTCGAGGCCTGGGGAGAGCTGCGGATCCACAAGCTCCGCGTGCTGCTCGCGCTCATCGGCGTGGCCTGCGCGGTCACCGCCATCACCGGCGTCACCGCCCTGGTGTCCATGCTCAACCAGTCGTTCAAGGAGCAGACCGAGCGCCAGTCCGGACGCGTGGTGACGCTCAACGTCAACGCGTGGTCGACGGGCGAGGACGCGACCCCGCCGACCGGGTGGGACGCCGAGTTCGAGCGCGTGCTCGAGCGCTACGACATCACCTACGCCAGCCGCAACGAGTGGACGCAGGCGATGATCCGGTACCCCGACGGCACCCGGACCACGCAGGTGCAGGCCGTCGACGCCGACCTCGGCACGATCAACCGGATCGTGCCCGAGCAGGGCCGCTGGTTCACCGACGCCGACGAGGAGGCCCTGGCGCCGACGCTCGTCGTCAACGAGGCGTTCCTGGAGGCTCAGGGGCTGTCCGACCTCTCGTCGCACCCGACCGTGCAGCTGGGCGACCGGTCGCCGGTCCGGGCGGCCGTCGTGGGCGTGCTGCGCGACGAGTGGGTGGACGCCGAGCCCCTCGCCTACGTGCTGTACGACCAGTTCCACCGGTGGATCGGTCCGGACGGCTCCGGCATGCAGTCCGGCGGATCCGGTTCCGGCGCCGCGGCACAGGCGCCGATGATGCCCGCGCAGGTGCCGTCGATGTACCTGTGGGTGCCCACCGACCTGTCGACGGACCTCGGCGACCAGATCAAGCGCGACATGCAGGCGGTGGCGCCCGGCTGGCAGGTGGACGTCCAGGACAACAACTACAACACCGGCGGGCTCGACCGGGCGACCAAGTGGGTGGGCATCGGCGTCGGCGCGTTCGCGCTGCTGCTCGGCGGGCTCGGCCTGGTGAACATCGCGCTGGTGACCGTGCGCTACCGGATCCGGGAGATCGGGATCCGGCGCTCGTTCGGCGCCACGTCCGGGCGCGTGTTCTTCGGGGTCATGCTCGAGTCGGTCGTCGCGACCGTCGTGGCGGGGATCGTCGGCGTCGTGCTCGCGGTCGCGATCATCAAGAACATCCCCGTCGAGCGGGTGTTCGGCGGCGGGATCCAGGACATGCCACCGTTCCCCGTCAGCGCCGCGCTCGTCGGGATGGCGGCGGCGGTCTGCGTCGGCGCGCTCGCCGGACTCATCCCCGCGATCTTCGCCGTCCGGGTCAAGGTGATCGACGCCATCCGATACTGACGTCTGACGCGGCGAAAAGGTTGTGCTACCTGCGGTGGATGTGCGCCGCAGCACCGACTCCCTAGCGTCGGGTGCGCGACACCACGACGCCGGGCCTCCGCGGAGGGGCGGACGCCCGGCGCTCGTCGGAACCCGGCCCGGAGATCACCCTTGTGGTGGATCTTTGGGCCGGTTTGGGCCGCTATGGTCGTCGCGCACACGAGTGAGACCGACTGTGACTCCACCCGCCGAAGGGGCCGACACGATGAGAACCACCCGCACGACCGCCGCGATCGCCTCCGCGGTGGTCGCGTTGACGCTGCTGGCCGGCTGTTCCGGTGGCGGGAGCGATCCCACGGACGACGCCACCCTGACGTACGAAGACAGCCCCCTCGCCGCGTACTGGGAGAAGCTGGGCGGGTCCCAGGACCCTGAGGACGCCGACGCCCAGATGGCCCGCTCGGAGGAGATCGTCGCCGCCTGCATGCAGGACGAGGGCTTCGAGTACACCCCGCAGGACACCTCCGGGATGTCGAAGAGCTTCGAGGACGAGGACATGCCCGCCTGGGACTCCCTGGAGTTCGCCGAGCAGTACGGGTACGGCGCCACGACGTCGTCCGAGATGCCGATGAACCAGGGCGGCGGCGAGGAGTACGTCGACCCGAACGCCGACTACCTGGCGACCATGAGCGAGAGCGAGCAGACGGCGTTCTACGAGGCGCTGTACGGCAAGCAGACGATGTCCGAGGAGCCCACGGACGAGGAGACTGCGGTCGAGCAGGAGTACGACTGGACGACCGCCGGCTGCCAGGGCAAGGCCCAGCACGAGGTCTACGAGGAGGGTCAGATCTATGACGACCCGGAGTTCAAGGACCTGATGGAGAGCATGTCGGAGCTCTACACGGACGCGGAGAAGGACGAGCGCACCATCGCCGCCTACCGCGACTGGGCGGAGTGCATGGCGGAGGCCGGCTACGACTTCGCCAACCCGCAGGAGGCGCAGAACAGCATCTACGACAAGGTCAACGAGATCCCGTACGACGAGGAGGACGGCTCGCAGGACCCGGCCGCTCTGGCCGAGCTCCGCGACGACGAGATCGCCACCGCCACGGCGGACCGCACGTGCCAGGACAGCACCGGGTCGGCGCGCAAGGTCCTCGAGGCGCAGTTCGCCGTCGAGCGGGACTTCATCGACGCCCACCAGGACGAGCTCGACGCGATGGTCGAGAAGGCGGCGCAGGCGGACAAGTCGTGAGCACCCAGGTCACCGGCGGGCGACGCACGATCGTCGTGATGGCGGTCGTCGCCGTCGTCTGCCTCGCCGCCGGGCTGCTGCTGAGCCAGCTCATCGTGTCGCCGGGCAAGGCAGCCGCCGACGCCGCACCCCCGACGGCGGGGCCCATCACGGTGCCCGTCGAGAGCCGGGTCATCGCCAACGAGCTCGTCATCCGCGGCGACGTCGGGTACGACGACCCGGTGGCCCTGCGTGTCGAGACGGGCGACCTCGGCGGTCCCGCGGTCGTCACCGGGCAGGTGCCCCAGGTGGGCGCCGAGATCGGCGCGGCGTCCGTCGTCCTCGAGATCGTCGGTCGGCCCCTCATCGTGCTGCCGGGCGACCTGCCCACCTACCGGTCCCTGCGGGCCGGGGTCTCCGGGCCGGACGTCCGTCAGCTCAAGGCCGCGCTGGCCTCGCTGGGCATCGACGCCGGCGACCCGGCTACCGACACGTACGACTCGGCCACCGCCGCCGGCGTCCGTGCGCTCTACCAGAAGGTCGGGTACGAGCCCCCCGCCGCCGGCGAGGAGCTCCAGGACGCAGCGACCGCGGCGCGCGAGGGTGTCCGGTCGGCCCAGGACGCCCTCGCGGCCGCGCAGCGCGAGCTGGCGGGCGCGGCGACCGGACCGGCGAGGTCGGTGATCATCGGGCTGGACACCGCCGTGGCGGTCGCCCGGCAGACGCTGGCCGACGAGCAGGCACGGTGCGCGGCGCCCTCCGAGGAGGCCCCGTGCAGCCAGGCCGCGGTTGTCCAGGCGCAGGGCACGCTCGCCCAGGCCGAGGCGGAGCGCGCCGAGGCCGGCGCGGCGAAGGACGTCGCGTCGGAGCGTTCTGCGGTGACGTCGGCGCAGGCCCAGCTGACGTCGGCCCGGGAGTCCCAGGCACAGGCGCAGGCCGCCACGCTCACCCCCCTGCCGGCCAGCGAGGTCGTGTTCGTGCCGACGCTCCCCCGCCGGGTGGACGTCGTCAGCGCCACGCGCGGCGGCACCGTGACGGGCGAGTTCATGAGCGTGTCCGGCGCCACGATCCAGATCACGGGGAGCGCGACCCGCGCGGACGCCGAGCTGCTGGCGGTCGGCACCGCGGGGACGATCACGCTCGACGACCAGGAGCTCCCGGTCACCGTCGCGGCTGTCAAGGACTCCGTCGAGACGCCCGCGGACCCGGGGACGCCGGGGGGCGAGGAGCCCGAGGAGCCCACGGCACCGAAGGGTGACCGTCGGGCGGTCGTGTTCACGCTCGGGAGCCTGACGCCGGAGCAGGTGCTCGCGCTCCAGAACACCAACGTGCGCGTGCGGGTGCCCGTCAGCTCCACACAGGGCGAGGTGCTCGCCGTGCCGCTCGCCGCGCTCACCGCCGGTCCTGGCGGGGAGTCGCGGGTCGAGCTCGCCGGTGCCGACGGGAAGGCCAGCTCGCTGGTGACGGTCACCACGGGGCTGGCGGCCGACGGCTACGTGGAGATCTCGAAGGCGGAGCGCCCCCTCGCGGCCGGTGACCTGGTCGTCGTGGGTGTCGCCGACACCGAGAAGAAGAAGACGGCGGACGCGGAGGGCAAGGGGTGACCGTCCTCGACCTGCTCGAGACCCCCGAGCGCCTCGGGCCGCCCGCCCCGGTGCTCGAGCTGCGGGGAGCCGCGCGCCAGTTCCCCGGGGACCCGCCGGTGCACGCTCTGCACCCGGCGGACCTCGCGGTGGGGTCGGGCGAGTACCTGTCCGTCGTCGGGCCCTCCGGCTCGGGCAAGTCCACGCTGCTCAACCTCCTCGGCCTGCTCGACAAGCCGACCGAGGGCGAGTACCTGCTGGACGGGATCCCGACCGCCGGCGCCGGGGAGCGCGACCGAGCGGCGCTGCGTGCGGGTCACATCGGGTTCGTGTTCCAGGCGTTCCACCTCATGCCGCACCGGACAGTCCTCGAGAACGTGCTGCTCGCCACCCTGTACAGCGGCGTGCCGCGGTCCGAGCGCCGTGACCGGGCGCTGGCCGCGCTCGACCGGGTGGGCCTCGGACATCGCATCGACTTCGTCCCCACCGTGCTGTCCGGCGGTGAACGCCAGCGGGCAGCCGTCGCGCGCGCGGTCGTCGCGCAGCCGCGCGTGCTGCTGGCCGACGAGCCGACGGGGAACCTCGACTCCGAGAGCTCGGCCAGCGTGCTCGACCTGTTCGACGAGCTGCACGCGGGCGGGCTGACGCTGCTGGTCATCACGCACGACGACGAGGTCTCGGCGCGTGCGCAGCGCCGGGTCCGGATCGCCGACGGCTACCTGCGGGAGATCCCGTGACCGCGGTGACGGAGCGGGTGGCGCGCACCGACCGGTTCGGGCTGCGGGACCTGCTCGCGGAGGCCGCCGCCGGCATCGGTGCCCGACCGGGCCGGCTGCTTCTGACCATCCTCGGCACCGTGCTGGGCATCGCGTCGGTCGTGGTGACCGTGGGCCTGGCGCAGACGGCCTCGGGCCAGATCAACAAGCAGTTCGACGCGGTCGCCGCGACGCAGGCGGTGGCCGAGCCGGAGACCAACAGCGGCTGGGACGGCTCCGAGCGCGCGATCGGCACGCTCCCGTGGGACGCACCCGCCCGCGCCGAGCGCCTCGCCGGCGTCGAGGCTGCGGGGACCTTCTCCACCGTGGACGTCGGCGACGCGGAGATCACCGCGGTGCCGGTGCACGACCCGTCGGCTGCCCGCACGGCCGCGCCCGACGTGATCGCGACCTCGCCCGGGGCGCTCGACGCCATCGGCGGCCGCGTCGTCCAGGGCCGCTACTTCGACTCCGGGCACGACGCCCGCGCGGACCGCGTGGTGGTGCTCGGCGTGGACGCCGCGCGGCGCCTCGGCGTCGTCCGGGTGGACCGCCAGCCCTCGATCTTCATCGGCGAACGCGCCTACCAGGTCATCGGCATCGTCGACGACGTGGTGCGGCGCTCCGACGTCCTGGGCGGCGTGCTGATGCCCGAGGGGACCGCTCGCGCCGACTTCGGCCTGGCGGCACCCGGGGAGCTCCACCTGCACCTCGCCGTCGGCGCCGGGCCGGTGGTCGGCAGCCAGCTGGCCACCGCGCTGGACCCCAACGCACCCGAGACGATCGACGTGCAGACGCCGCCGGCCACCTCGACGGTGCGGCAGAGCGTGCAGGCCGACGTGAACACGATCTTCCTGGCCCTCGGCGGCGTGGCGCTGCTCATCGGTGGCGTCGGCATCGCGAACGTGACCTTGCTGTCCGTGCTGGAGCGCGTCGGCGAGATCGGTCTGCGGCGGGCGCTCGGGGCCACCCGGCGGGACATCGGCGCGCAGTTCATGGTCGAGTCCGTGGTGGTCGGGCTGCTCGGCGGGATGCTGGGCGCCGCCCTGGGCGTGGCCGTCGTCGTCGGCGTCAGCGCCGCGCAGGAGTGGACCCCGATCCTCGACCTGCGGATGGTCGGCGTCGCAGCCCTGGCGGGCGGCGTCATCGGGCTGCTGGCCGGGCTCTACCCGTCGCTCAAGGCCGCGTCGATCGAGCCCATCGCAGCGCTGCGCGGGGGCGTCTGACGCGTCACGTCCTCGTGCAGCGCCCAGAACACCGAGTAGGGAGTCTGCGTCTGCTCGGTCGGTCGCGCGGCGAACTCCTCGAAGATCACCTGCACGCGCGACAGCAGCTCCTGCAAGCCGTCGTCGTCGAGACGCAGGCCGAGGCGGGTCACGAGGACCTCCTGCGGGTCCACGAGCGCGACCTCCTCGAGGAACGTGTCGATGAGGATCCGGCTCATGTTCGGACCGCCGGGGGTGTGCCACGACTTGCGGGTGGCGCGGTACGGCACCTCGCGCGACCCGCGGCTCCCCCGTCGAGTCGGCTCGGCCACGAGGAAGCCTCGGTCGACGAGCGTGCGGACGTGGTGCAGGACGGTCGCGGGGTTGCGGTCCAGCCGCTGCGCGATCTCCCGGTTGGTGAGCGGCTCGTCGAGGCAGAGCCGCAGGATCCGGATGCGCAGCGTGCTGGCCAGGGCGCGCGCATCCGCGTCGGCCTCCGCCGTGGCGGCCTCGTCCAGCGGTGCTGCGTCGGTCATGCGTCGATCCTTCCACAGTGATTGACATTTCCCAATCAGTCGACCCATGCTGGGTGCGTGAGCACCGACCACCCCACTCTGGCACCCGCGCGACCCCGCTCGCTGGTGCACCACCCGGACTTCCGTCGGCTGTGGACCGGCGACGCTCTCGGCCAGCTCGGAGCGCAGCTGACCGCCCTCGCGCTGCCGATCTTCGCGGTGCAGCAGCTGGCCGCCACCGAGTGGCAGATGGGCGTGCTCACCGCCGCGGAGTACGCCGCGTTCCTGGTGATCGGGCTGCCCGCGGGCGCCTGGGTGGACCGGATGCGCAAGCGCCGGGTGCTCATCGTCGCGGACCTGGTGCGCGCAGCCGTGCTCGCGGCGGTCGTCGTGACGGCCGCCACGGGGCACGCGTCGATCCCCCTGCTGATCGCCGCCGCCCTGGTGATCAGCGCGGCCACGGTGTTCTTCGACGTCTCGCACCAGAGCTACATCCCCGGCCTGGTCGGCCTCGAGCACCTGGTCGAGGGCAACTCGAAGCTGCAGGCCACCGCCTCGGTCGCGCAGGTGGCGGCCCCCGCGCTGGGCGGTCTGCTGCTCAGGGTGATCACGGCGCCCGCGCTCATCGCGGTCACCGTGGTCACCTACCTGATCTCGGCGTTCGCGGTGGGCCGCATCCGGCACGTCGAGACGCCGCCGCATCCCAGCACGCGCCGGCCGCTGAAGGTCGAGATCGCCGAGGGCCTGCGGTTCGTCGTGCACGAGCCGTACCTGCGCCGGATCGTTGCGTGCACGTCGTTGGGCAACTTCGCCGGGTCGCTGGCCGGCGCGGTGACGGTGATCTACGTGCTGCGCACGCTCGACCTGGGCACCGCGACATGGGGCGCGATCGTCTCGGCCGGCGCGATCGGCGGGCTGCTCGGTGCCGTGGTCGCGGGCCGGCTCGCGCAGTGGATCGGCGAGGGCCGGATCATCCCGCTCTCGGCGCTGGTCATGGCGCCGGCCTCCGCCCTGATGCCCCTGGCGTCCACCGGCGTCATCCCGGCCGCGGTGCTGCTCATCGCCGGTGGCGCCGCCTTCGGGTTCGCCGTCATCGTCTACAACGTGGCCCAGGTGAGCTTCCGCCAGCGCGTGTGCCCGCCGCCGCTGCTCGGTCGGATGAATGCGTCCGTGCGGTTCATCGTGTGGGGCTCGATGCCGATCGGCGGCCTGCTCGGCGGCTGGCTCGGCACGCACCTCGGCGTGCTGCCGACGCTCTGGGTGTCGGTCGGGATCATGGCGCTCGCCGCGGTGCCCGTGGTGGTCTCGCCGCTGCTGGGGATGCGCGACCTGCCGGGAGCCCCCGTCGCGACCGACCCGCAGCCGGACACGACGGAGGCCTGACCTCAGCGCACGGGTCCGTCCGAGGCGAGCAGCACCTCGAGGCGCGCCCGGTACTCGGTCTCGTCGATCTCCCCGCGGGCGTAGCGCTCGGCGAGCACGGTCCGGGCGCCTCCCCCGTCGCGCGGGCCGTCCCAGCCCGCCCAGTAGCGCCGACGACGGCGGCCACCGAGGGCGAAGAGCAGGGCGATCAGGCCGAACCAGAACAGCGGGACGAGCAGGAACCAGGGTCCGGGTCCCCAGCCCCAGCCGTAGCCGACCGGGTGGGACACGAGGGTGGCGAGCATGACGACCTCCGAGGACGAGGCGGCCGACCGTCGACCGCACCTCCACCGTCCCCCGGGCGCCGACCGCCCGTCGTCGTCCTGGCGGAGCGTCCCGCTCGCTCCGGGCGGAGTCAGCCGGACCAGCCGGGGCGCACCAGCCCCGACTCGTAGGCCACGACAACGAGCTGCGCGCGGTCGCGGGCGCCCAGCTTCGTGCCCGCCCGGAGCACGTGCGTCTTGACGGTGAGCGGGCTCAGGAACAAGCGCGCGCCGATCTCGTCGTTGGACAACCCCTCGGCCACGAGCACCAGCACCTCGCGCTCGCGTGGGGTGAGGTCGGAGAGCGCGGCCGGCTCCGCGACCTCCCGCGTCGCGCGCGCGACGGTGGCCAGGAGCCGACGCGTGACCGTCGGCGACAGCAGCGCGTCACCTGCGGCGACCACCCGGACGGCGCGCAGGAGATCTGCGGGCTCGGTGTCCTTGACCAGGAAGCCCGACGCTCCCCCGCGGATCGCCTCGGCCACGTACTCGTCGAGCTCGAACGTGGTCACCACCACGACGCGCACCTGCGCGGCACGCGGGTCGTCGACGATCCGGCGCGTCGCCGTCAGGCCGTCCATGCCCGGCATGCGGATGTCCATGAGCACGACGTCGGGCAGGAGCTCGAGCGCGAGCCGGACCGCGTCGTCACCCGTGGCCGCCTCGCCGACGACGGTCAGGTCGGGCTCGGCGTCGATGAGGGCACGGAAGCCACCTCGGACCAGACCTTGGTCGTCAGCCAGCAGCACCCGGATCACCGCGGGACCTCCAGCCTGACGTGGAACCCGGTCGGCCCGGAGGCGGCGGTCAACGTGCCGCCGAGGGCCTCCGCCCGCTCGCGCATGCCGCGCAGGCCGTACCCCTCCACGAGCGTGCCGACCGAGGGTCCGTCGTCCCGGACATCGAGGATCACACTCTCGCCGACAGCCAGGCTGACCTGCACAGATGCGCCCGGAGCGTGCCGCCGGACGTTGGTGAGCGCCTCCTGGAGCGTCCGGAGCACCACGGTGCCGACCTGGTCGCCGACCTGCGCGTCGAGCCCGTGCGCCTCGATGCGCAGCCCGTCGTCGCGCGCCCGGTCCACCAGTGCCTGCAGGCTCCTGGTGCTCGTCGGCTCCCGCGGCGCCTCACCGTCCGCACGCAGGATGCCCAGCACGTCCCTGACCTCGTCGAGGGCGTCCCGGCTGGCCTCGCGGATCTCCACGAGTGCGCGACGGGCCGCCTCCGGCTCGCGGTCCATCAGGTGCAGCCCGACCCCGGCCTGCACGGTGATCCCGGACAGGGAGTGCGCCAGCACGTCGTGCAGCTCCCGGGCGATCCGCAGCCGCTCAGCCGCGACCGCCGACTCCTCCCGGGACAGCCGCGCGGCCCGCAGCGCCTGCATCCGTTCCCCGCGGCCGCGCGCACCCTCCCCCAGCAGCATCGCGACGACGAGCCCGATGACCGCGAGCGTGGCGTACACCGGTCGCGGGGACGGGGTTGCCGCAGCGAGCACCGCGACACCGAGGGCACCGGCCGTGCCTGCGCCCCACGAGAGCCACCGCTGCCGCGTCGCGCCGAGAGCCACCACGACCACGGCCAGGGGCACGAGCACCGGTCCCGGCTCGTAGCCGAGCGCCAGGTAGGCCAGCGGACCGGCGACCGCGAGCACCGCGCCGAGCGCCGCGACCGGTCCGCGCTGCACCACGGCGACGAGCCCGGCGGGGGCGAGCAGGAGGAGCACCGCGGCGAGCAGGTCGAACGCCCTGGCCTGCGGATGCCACCGGCTGGCTGCCGCGCAGCCGAGGACCGTGACCATCGCCAGGAACATCGCAGGGACGACGATCCAGCCCGGTCGACCGCGCCCCCAGGGTGGCCCGGTCCACGGCGCGCTCGTCACCCGCCCACCGTAGCCAGCGGCGGTCGTCGGCCGCGTGCTCCGGACGGAGCGCCGCCACCGCTCCCGGAGGACTAGTTCCCGAGCCTCCGCACCGTGCGCACCAGCAGCGCGCCGCCCAGGACCAGCACGGACCCCAGCACCAGCAGAGGTGCAGGCTCGGCTCCCGTCACGGCGAGGACGTCCTCGGTGCCGGGCGCCGGGACGGGCGACGGCGTCGGCGGGAGGGGTGGTGCCGCGGTCACGGTGATCGTCACGGTGGTCGTCGCGCACAGGTCCGGCGCGATCGCCGCACAGATCGTGTAGTCGAACGTGTCCGTGCCCGAGAACCCGGCGTCCGGCACGTACCGGGCGGTCCCGTCGGAGATCGTGACGGAGCCGTGCGACGGGCCGACGATCACCGCGGCCGGACCGACTGCCCCCTGGTCGTTGGCATCGATGTCGACGTCGACGGCGGTCCCCTCCGCAGTCGTCGCTGCGTCGGGCTCCGCCACCGGCCGCACCTCGACGGTCACGAGCCCGGTCGTGCACAGCAGGGGGACGCCGTCGTCGCACACGATGTCGCCGTAGTAGTCCCGGCCGGCGAACACGGCGAGCGGCCGGTAGGTGGTGGACCCGTCGGGCGCCACGCTCGCGGTCCCGCTGCGGGGCGGGATGCCGCCGTGCGCGGTGACCGTGTCCCCCGCATCCGGGTCAGCCAGGACGAGCGTGCCCGTCACGGGTGTGCCGGACGTCGTGGTCAGGGTCAGCGGCTCCACGGTCGGGGGCAGGTTCAGGGGGATCACGTCGACGAGCACCGACGCGGTGTCGCAGAACGTCGGCTCGGTCGGCGAGCAGATCCGGTACGCGAACGTGTCCGTGCCGGTGAACCCCGGAGCCGGCGTGTAGGTGGCCGTCCCCGCGGCGGGATCGAGCACCACCGACCCGTTCGTCGGCTGCGTCACGACCGCCGGGTCGAGCGGCGCGCCCGCCGTGTCGTTGGAGAGGACGGGCACGACGACGGGGGTGACCGAGAACGTCACGGCGACGTCGTCCGTCGCGCGCGGGCGGACGTTGAGCGTGACGGTGCCGGTGTCGCACGCCGGGGCTGGTGACGCGTTGTCGCACACCTGGAAGTCGAACGTGTCGACCCCGGCGAAGTCCGGGTCGGAGACGTACGCGAAGCCGCCGCCCGCGCTCAGGACCAGCCGGCCGTGGGTCGCTGCGGTGGCCAGCGTGAAGGTGAGCTGCTGCCCGGGGTCGGGGTCGGTCGCCGTCACGGTCCCCACGACGAGCACCCGCGTGGTCGTGTCACGCACGAGGTCGTCCGCGACGGGCGGCTGGTTGGGCGGCGGCGGGGCGGCGAGCACGGCCGTGGACACCTGGCTGGCGTCGGCCGAGCCGTCGTTGTTGGTCGGGGCCGGGTCCGGCGTGCTGGACGTCGACAGGACCACGTTGACCAGCGTCGACCCCGCGGGCGCGGACACGGTGCCCGAGTAGGTGAGCGTCACCACCTGACCGACGGAGACCGTCCCCAGCTGCCACGTCAGCACTCCGCCCACGAGCGTGCCGGCGGTCGAGGCCGGGTCCAGGATCAGGCCCGTCGGCACGGGGTCGCTGACCACCACGTCCGCCGCGTCCTGCACCCCGTTGTTCCGGACGGTGAGCGAGTAGGTGACCGTGCCGCCCTCGACCACGGTCGCGGGCCCGGTCTTCGTGGCCTCGACATCCGCCGACGGAGCCGGCGGGGCCGTGCACGCCGGCTCGACGACGTCGACCGTGGTGCGCAGGACGTTCGCGATCGTGCCGGTCTCGACGTCGAACACCTGGCCGCTCGGCGCGGCCGTCTGCACCCGGATCGGGTCCGCCGCGGACGCACCGACCCAGCTGCCCTGCACGCTCGTGGTGCCCGAGAACCGGTAGCTGCCGAAGCCGCCGACCGATCCGTCGTCGACCAGCCCGACGGCGCTTGTCACGCCGCCCTGCGACTGCTGCCAGCTGCCGTTGTTCCGGAACCCGCCCCCGACCAGCACCAGTCCGGCGTTGCTCGAGCCGGAGCCGTTGTTGACCAGGTCGCCCTGCGCCTCCACGACGCACGAGTTCACCAGCGAGCCTGTCGAGTTGACGGTGACCCCGGCGGAGAACGTGGCCCGCCCACTGGTGGTCAGGGGTCCGCTCACGGTCGCGGCGCCCCCGACCGTCAGGATGCCGGTGTTGTCGAAGGAGACCGCGGTGTTGAGGTTCATCGCCCCCCCGACGGTGAACGACCCCTCGTTGACGAAGGCTCCGGCCGCCGGGCTGAGATCGGAGGAGATCGTCAGGTCGGCACCCGGAGCGACATGGATGTCGGCCGCGCCGTTGACCCCGAGGCCCTCGAACGTCCCGCTGCCCTCGAGCTCGAGCGAGAAGCCGGCGGCTACCACCACGAACGGCATGGTCACCGCGCCGCCGGTCGCGACCACCAACGCCCCGGCCGCGTTGTTCAGGTAGCTCGCGCTCAGGGTCGCCCCGGGCGCGACGCACAGGGTCCCGCCCGCCGGGAGTGCGTCCACCCCGCCGGTGAAGCCGGAGGCGACGAGGACCGTCTCGCCGGCGGCCACGGTGATCGTGAGGTCACCGGCGGTGACCGTACGGTCGGGCGCCGCGCACTGGGTCGCGAAGTCGGCGAACGCGGTGGACGCGGTGGACGCGTGGACCACGCCGAGCACGGCGGCCAGGAGCAGGCCGAGAAGGAGAGCGTGCATCGTCGAGCCACGTGTGGGCACGCGTACCCCCCTGCCGGCCGGGTTGCTCCCACGGTAGCGGTCACCTGCCGCAGACGCTGGTCAGAGGTCGTACTCGACCACCAGAGGGGCGTGGTCGGAGAACCGCTCCGCGTACGTCGGCGCGCGGTCCACGGTCGCGCGGACCGCAGCGTCGGCCAGGTCAGGCGTCGCCAGCTGGTAGTCGATGCGCCAGCCGGCGTCGTTGTCGAACGCCTGCCCCCGCCATGACCACCACGTGAACGGTCCCGGTCCCTCGCCGCCGAGCTCTCGGCCCAGGTCGTGCCAGCCGAGGTCGTCGAACCAGCGGTCCAGGTACGCGCGCTCGCGCGGCAGGAAGCCCGCGGACTTCAGGTTGCCCTTCCAGTTCCGGAGGTCGGCCTCGCGGTGCGCGATGTTCACGTCACCCGCGGCGACCGCGTAGCCACCCTGCTCCGCGAGGTCCGCCAACCGCGCCGTGACGTGGTCCAGGAACGCGTACTTGTCGTCCATCGACGGTGTCCCGGCGGTGGCGGAGTGCAGGTAGGTGGAGACCACGGTGAGGGTCCGCACCGGTGCGCCCTCGTGCGCCGGGAGCGCCAGGTCGGCCTCGACCCAGCGGCCGGAGTCCCCCGTCACGCCCGTCCTCAGACCGATCCGGACCGCCGTCATCGGCAGCCTGCTCGCGATCGCGACACCCGCGCGGCCCTTGGTCTCGCTGGCCTCGTGCGCCAGGTGCCACTCCCCCGCCGGCAGGTGGTCCGCCAGGATCTCGTCGGACGCGCGGACCTCCTGGAGGAGGATCACATCCGGCCTGCGGGCCTCCAGCCAGGCACCCATGCCCCGCTTGTAGGCGGCCCGGATGCCGTTGACGTTCACGCTCGCGATGGTCAGCACCGGACCATCCAACAGCACGTCACCGACAGGTCCGGACCTACTCCCCCCGGTACGCGCGCTCGAGCCCGTCGATGTCCAGCTTGCCCATCGTCAGCATCGCGGCCATGGCTCGGGCGACCCCCTCGGCGTCGGGGCGGGACATGACGTCCTCCAGCTGGACCGGGACGACCTGCCATGAGACACCGAACTTGTCGACGAGCCACCCGCACTGGCTCGGCCGACCGCCGTCGGCGGTCAGGACGTCCCAGTAGTGGTCGACCTCGGCCTGGTCCTGACAGTCCAGGACGAACGAGAAGGCCTCGTCGAGCGTGAAGTGCGGGCCACCGTTGAGGAACGTCGCCCGCAGGCCGTCGATCGTCAGCTCGACGATGAACTCGGCACCCTCGTCGAGGCCGGGAGTGCCGGGCGGGGCTGTCGTGACGGAGTGGACCGTCGTGCGCGGGATCACGGACGCGTAGAACTGCGCCGCCGGTACGGCCTGGTCGTCGAACCAGAGGTGCGGGCGGACGATACCCATGGCGGTGCTCCCTCCGACGGCCGGGGCCGGCCGTCCTTACGGACAGCCTGGCCCCGACCAGCGGTGGTGTCAGCCCAGGAGTCGCTCAGCCGTCTCGACGACGTTGGTCAGCAGCATCGCGCGCGTCATCGGCCCGACGCCGCCCGGGTTCGGCGACACCCACGATGCGACCTCGCGCACGCCGGGGTCGACGTCGCCGACGACCCGGCTCTTGCCCGTGTCGGGGTCGGTGGACCGCGAGACGCCGACGTCGATGACGACCGCGCCCGGCTTGATGATGTCCGCCGTGATGATCCCCGGCACCCCGGCCGCCGCGATGACGACGTCGGCGTTCCGGGTGTGCTCCGCAAGGTCCTCGGTGCCCGTGTGCGTGAGCGTCACGGTCGCGTTGATCTCCCGACGCGTGAGCAGCAGCCCGATCGAGCGCCCGACGGTGACCCCACGACCGACGATGACAACGTCCGCACCGTGCAGGTCGATGTCGTGCCGGAGCAGCAGGTCGATGATGCCGCGGGGCGTGCACGGCAACGGGGACGTCACCTTCTCGTTGACCCGGAGCACGAGCCGTCCGAGGTTGGTCGGATGCAGCCCGTCGGCGTCCTTCTCGGGGTCGACGAGCTCGAGCACGCGGTTGGTGTCGATGCCCTTCGGCAGCGGCAGCTGGACGATGAACCCGGTGCACTCCGGGTCCTCGTTGAGGCGTCGGACGGCCGCCTCGATCTCGTCCTGCGTGGCCGTGGCCGGCAGGTCCTCCCGGATCGAGGCGATGCCCACCTCGGCGCAGTCCTTGTGCTTGCCGGCCACGTACCAGCGCGACCCGGGGTCGTCGCCGACGAGCAGCGTGCCCAGCCCGGGCGTGACCGAGCGCGCCGCGAGCGCCGCGACGCGTTCGGTCAGCTCGGCCTTGATCCGGGCCGCGGTGGCGGTCCCGTCGAGGAGCTGCGCCGTCATCAGTACTGCTGCAGGTCGGAGTACAGCGGGAACGCGTCGGTGAGCTTGAGCACCCGGGCCTTGAGCGCCTCGAGGTCGGTCGACGCGCCGTTGATCAGGGCGGTCGCGATGATGTCGGCGACCTCCGTGAACTCGGCGTCGCCGAAGCCGCGGGTGGCCAGCGCGGGCGTGCCGATGCGCAGGCCCGAGGTCACGCGCGGGGGGCGCGGGTCGAAGGGCACCGCGTTGCGGTTCACCGTGATCCCGGCCGAGTGCAGGAGGTCCTCCGCCTGCTGGCCGTCCAGGTCGGAGTGCCGCAGGTCGACGAGCACCAGGTGCACGTCGGTGCCGCCGGTGAGCACCGAGACACCGGCCTTCGCGACGTCCGGCGCCGACAGCCGCTCGGCGATGAGGCGGGCGCCGTCCAGGGTGCGCTGCTGGCGGTCCTTGAAGTCCTCCGTGGCGGCAATCTTGAACGCGACGGCCTTGGCGGCGATCACGTGCATGAGCGGGCCCCCCTGCTGACCGGGGAACACGGCCGAGTCGATCTTCTTGGCGTACTCCTCGCGGCTCAGGATGAAGCCCGAGCGGGGGCCGCCGATCGTCTTGTGCACCGTGGAGGACACCACGTCGGAGTGCGGGACGGGGTTCGGGTGCAGCCCCGCGGCCACCAGGCCGGCGAAGTGCGCCATGTCGACCCAGAGCTTGGCGCCGACCTCGTCGGAGATGGACCGGAACGCCGCGAAGTCGAGCTGGCGCGGGTAGGCGGACCAGCCGCCGATGATCACGTCGGGACGCTGCTCGAGGGCCTTCTCCCGGACGACGTCCATGTCCACGAGGAACGTCTGCGGGTCCACGCCGTAGGCGCCGACCTCGTACAGCTTGCCGGAGAAGTTGATCTTCATGCCGTGCGTGAGGTGACCGCCGTGCGCCAGCTCGAGGCCGAGGATCTTGTCGCCCGCGTTGATCAGCGCGTGCAGCACGGCGGCGTTGGCCGTGGCGCCCGAGTGCGGCTGGACGTTGGCGTGGTCGGCACCGAACAGCGACTTGGCGCGGGCGATCGCGATGTTCTCGGCGATGTCGACCTGCTCGCAGCCGCCGTAGTAGCGGCGGCCCGGGTAGCCCTCCGCGTACTTGTTGGTGAGCACGGAGCCCTGCGCCTGCAGGACGGCGCGGGGCACGAAGTTCTCGCTCGCGATCATCTCGAGCGTGCCCTGCTGGCGGGCGAGCTCGCCGTCGAGGACGGCAGCGATCTCCGGGTCGAGCTCGGAGATGTTCTGGTCAAGGATCGGGGTGTTGCTCATGGCACTCCCTGGCAGTCAGCACGGTGTCGGGCACCGCGCACTCGGTGATGGACCGGTGTGGGTGACCGGGGGCCCAGGCGTCCGACCCATGGTCTGCTGCTGCTTCGTCGCTCCCCGGTGGTGACCCACCCGCTGCGCCAGTCGCGACCGGCACAGACTAGCAAGCCGACGGCCGCCCCGGGGACCCGGCGACCACCTTCAGAGATAGCCCCCCGTACCGATCGGCTGCTGCGCACCGTCGAAGGCCGAGGGGGCAGCCGTCCCTCGCAGCAGAAGCGTCGAGACTCCCGACTCCGCGGTCGTCGCGAGCCAGCGGACACCGGAGAGCGGGCACGCGAACACTGTCGCCGCGCGCCCCGCGGTCGACACCTCCATGTCCGGTCCGGACACCGGGCGCAGGTGGACGGCGACGTAGGCATCGGCGCGTGGCCCGATCAGGCTGGCCACCTCCCAGCACGCGCAGCGCCGCGCCTCCGCGACGATCTGCCGGTCGTGCTCGGCATCGCGGCGGCGTAGGGCCCGGAGATCGGCATCACGCAGCAGCCACTGCCCGAGCGCACCACCGACGGCCGGCAGCACCACGACAGGCACGAGCCAGATCGCGACCTGGACGAGCAGCGGGACATCAGGCCACACCTCTTGTGCGGCCGACCACAGGCCGACGGATGCGAGCACGGCCAGCAGGGCCCCTCCGAGGACCAGGACGACGACGAGGCTCCGGACCTGCTGGGATGCCCCCTCCTGAACCTTCCGCGCATCGAAACGCATCGCGCCGAGCCCGAACCACACCCGCTCGTCGGTCATCGACAGGCTGGGCACGGCTCGCCAGCGCGACCGGAGCATGATCACCAAGGCGACTCCGGCAGCAAGCCCCGGGACGGCCGCCACCAGGGTGGCCACGGCCGCGACGACGACGGGGACGACGACGGGCGCGCGACGTACCTCGGGTCGGTAGCATGCGGCGAGCTCCGCCAAGCGGGGATCAGGCGGACTGGTGCGCCCGACCGCCGCGGTCAGCAGAGCCGCCCCCGCCGAGTCGCCGCGAAGGTCGAGTGCCTCCACGGTCCGACGCATGGTGCTCGCGTCCTGCCAGGGCCGAGGGCTCGCCGAGCGCAGGGCCTGCGCTGCCTGCAGCACCTGCGACATCGCTCTGTCGGCGTCGCGGGTGTCCCGGCCGGCCACCCAGCCCGAGAGGAACCGGCTCAGCACGAGGGACGAGCTCACGCCGACGTCGACAGCGAGCGACCGCCATGCGTCGTCGGCGATCTCGAGTCGACCGCACCGCTCGGCAGCGACGGCGAGGACGTAGAGGAACCAGGCGCGGTGCTCCGCCGGGATGCTTCCTCCGAGAGCGACGAGGCGCGCGAACGCGGGGTGGTCTCCGGTCGCGGCCTGTGCACCCAGGAGCAGGACGTGCTCGATGCGTTGCGGGCCCTCGGCCGGGACGGCCGTCATCCCGAGCTCGCCCAGGATGCGGACCGTCTCCTGCGGCGTTCCGCGCAGATAGGCGATTCCCGCGCGTCGCGACGCCGTCTCCGTGGCGGGGAGCCCGGCCTCGTCCATCAGCGCAGCGGCCAGCTCGAGCTCGTCGATCGCGTCGGCGGCGAGCGCCCAGGACGCGAGCAGTCGAGCACGATCGGCGGTGGGCGGTGTCGCTCGGACCGTCGGGAGGGGTTCGCGAGCGTCCGGCATGCTTGCGCATCGGCCCGTGCCCGGACTGACTTGAGGTCAGTCGGTCGGCCCGCCGTCGCCCAAGATCTTGCGCAGGTACGCGTACGTGAGGTCTCCGGCGGTCTGGTCGTGCTGGTGCTCGTACCCGTGCTTGGCGTACAGCGCGAGGTTCTGCACCGAGTCGCGGCCGGTGAACACCCAGACCTCCTCGATGCCCTCGGGCAGGTGCGGCAGGATCGCCATGAGCATCTGCGTGCCGAAGCCCTGCCCCTGCAGGTCGGGAGCGACGGCAAAGCGGCCGAGCGTGGCCTTCGTACCCTCGATGAGCATCCGGATCGAGCCGACCAGCCGGTGCCCGTACCAGCCGCCGAGCGTGATGACGCCGTCGCGCTGGAGGTCGGCCTCGAGCTCCTCGAGCGTCTGCGTGAGCGGCGGGATGTGCGGGTCGCCGTACTGCTGGGCCTCCGTGACGAACGCCGCGCGGCGCAGCGTGAGCAGCTCGCCGGCGTCGTCGACGGTGACCGAACGGATCTCGAGGTCGGGCTGCGTCATGCGGCCCATCGTGTCAGCCGATCCGCACGACCACTACTCTCGGACACCGTGTCCCCCGTCTCGTCCGATGCCACCCACTGGGTTCTCACCCTCTCCTGCCCCGACCGCCCCGGGATCGTGCACGCGGTCGCCGGGCTGCTGGCCGAGCACGGGGGGAACATCACCGAGTCGCAGCAGTTCGGGGACCCGCTGTCGGGGCTGTTCTTCATGCGGGTGCAGGTCACGGCGTCCACGCCGCGCGACGAGCTGGAGGCCGCGTTCGCCCCGGTCGCGCGGCAGTTCGCCATGGACTGGTCGCTCGACGTGGTCGGCCGGCCGGTCCGCACGCTCGTCATGGGCTCGACCGCCGCGCACTGCCTGAACGACCTGGCGTTCCGGCAGCGGTCGGAGAACCTCCCGATCGAGCTGGTCGCCGTGGTGTCCAACCACACGGTCCTCGAGCCGTTGGCCGACTTCTACGGCATCCCGTTCCACCACGTCCCCGTGACCGCCGCGACCAAGCAGCAGTCCGAGGCGCGGCTGCTCGAGCTGGTCCGCGAGCTCGACGTCGAGCTGGTCGTGCTGGCCCGCTACATGCAGATCCTGTCCGACGACCTGTGCCGGGCGCTCCAGGGCCGCGTGATCAACATCCACCACTCGTTCCTGCCGTCGTTCAAGGGCGCGCGCCCCTATGCGCAGGCCCACGACCGCGGCGTCAAGCTCATCGGCGCCACCGCGCACTACGTGACCGGGGACCTCGACGAGGGTCCGATCATCGAGCAGGACGTGGAGCGCGTCGACCACTCCCGCCACGTCGAGGACCTCGTCGCCCTCGGCCAGGACGTCGAACGCCGCGCCCTGTCGCGCGCGGTGCGCTGGCACGCGGAGCACCGGGTACTCCTCGACGGGCACCGGACGATCGTCTTCCGCTGAAACGCTTCGTGGCCTGACCTGCGTCGGCGCGGTTCGACATGCTCCGAGGGACGATTCCGACAGTTCTCTCGCAACTATCGGTCGCACCTTCCGGAGGACACCGATGAAGCCGTCCCTGCGCCGCACCGTCGCGGCCGCCACCACCCTCGCCCTCGGCGTCGTCGGCCTCGCGGTCGCCGCGCTGACCACCGCGCCCGCAGCCCAGGCCGCCTCGCTGGTGAATGTCGCCAGCTTCGGCAGCAACCCCGGGCAGCTGGGCATGAGCCTGTTCGTGCCGGACTCGCTGCCCGCCAAGCCCGCCGTGCTGGTGGCGGTGCACTACTGCACCGGCACCGCGCAGGCCATGTACGACGGCGCTCAGTTCGACGAGCTGGCCACCCGGTACGGCTACATCGTCATCTACCCGCAGGCGAACAGGAGCGGCAGCTGCTTCGACGTCAGCTCGGCTCAGGCCCTCACGCACGGCGGCGCCAGCGACCCCGCGAGCATCGTGTCGATGGTCCAGTACGTCCAGCAGCGGTACGCGACCGACCCCAGCAGGGTGTTCGTCACCGGCGTCTCGTCGGGCGCGATGATGACCGAGGTGCTGCTGGCCACCTACCCGGACGTGTTCGCCGCGGGGTCGGCCTTCGCGGGCGTCCCCGCCACCTGCTTCTCGACGACCTCGCCCCCGCCGGGCACCACCTCGCAGGCGCCCTGGAACAGCGACTGCTCGGGCGGTCGCCGCGTGCTGACCGCCCAGCAGTGGGGCGACCTGGCGCGCGCCGCCTACCCCGGCTACACGGGCGCGCGACCGCGGGTCCAGCTGTGGCACGGGTCCGAGGACACCACGCTCAGCTACGTGAACTTCGGCGAGGCGATCAAGCAGTGGACCAACGTGCTGGGCGTGAGCGCGACGCCGGCGTCGACGGACTCCCCGGCCAGCGGCCAGACCCGCACCCGGTACGGCGCCACCGGCGACCGCGCCCCGCTCGAGGCGATCAGCCTGCAGGGCGTCGGCCACAACCTGCCCGTGGACGCCGCCGCGGCGATCCACTTCTTCGGCCTCGACACGACGAGCACCCCGTCGCCCACCACCCCAGCCCCCACCACACCAGCCCCCACGACACCGGCCCCGACCACGCCCGTTCCGACGACGCCGGCACCCACTCCCACACCCTCGGGCGCCTGCACGGTCACCTACTCCGTGAACCAGTGGAACACCGGCTTCACGGCGAACATCACCCTCAGGTCGGCGGTGGCGCTCACCGGGTGGACGCTGACCTGGACCTACCCGTCGGGTCAGACCGTCACGCAGGCGTGGAGCTCGGTCACCACGCAGTCCGGGTCGGTGGTCACCGCGAAGAACGCCGCCTGGAACGGCACGATCCCCGCGGGCGGCTCCACCCAGTTCGGCCTCAACGGCGCCTACTCGGGCACCAACACGACCCCGACGAGCTTCGCGCTCAACGGCACCACCTGCGCCCGCGCCTGACGGCTCCGCGCCGGCGCCAGCCGCTCGCGCTCGCGTGAAGACTTCGTTGCGCTCGGCGGAACGAAGTCTTCACGCGAGCTCGCGGCGGTCGTCACCCGAGGACCGGGCAGGTCGGCGAGCACGGCGTGGCTCGGCCCTGCCAGCCCCGGGAGCGCAGAGCGGACGCCACCTGACCGGCCGTCTCGCACGGCTCGGCCACGACGTGCTGCCATCGGTAGCGGAGGGTGATCTCGGATCGCTCGATCAGTACCGCGTTGTCGCGCCAGGTGTCGAGGGCTGTGCGGCCGGACGGGTGCGCGAGCTGCCCGTCCAGCTCGATCCGGACCCCGAGCCCCACGTGCACGCGGTCGGCGCGGATCCAGCGACCACCCGTCCGCTCGCGCACCTGTCCGCGCGCGACCGGCAGTCGGTGGCGCCGTTCGACGTCCCGCACGTACCGGTGCTCGAGCGGCGACTCGATTCCCGTCCCCTCGTCCCCGAGCAGGTTCACGACGAGATCGCGGTGCCGGAGGAATCTCCGTCGGCCCACCTGGAGCAGGAGCCGACCCGGCAGGACGCCGACGCGGACCGCCTCGCAGACGAGGCCCACGACGTCATCCTCCGACTCGAGCTCGTGCACGAGATCCAGCACGGTGTCGTCGACGCCGAGGGCACGGACTCGCCCACCTGCGTACGGCATCGTCCGCCGGCGCCGGATCTCGAGGCCCGGCTGCGGGGAGACTGCGCGGCGGACCGGGATGCTGACGACGATCCGCGGTCCGGGCGTCGGGACGATCCCGTGCACGAACGCGGCCGAGGTGTGCGAGAGGGCGGCACCGTCGCCGGCGTAGAGCAGGGCACCACGCGCGCGCTGTCGCCAGGTGATCCCACCCGAGTGCAGGGCGACGACGCCGCGCCACAGCTGCTGCCAGTCACCGCGGGCAACTCGTCGTGACACGACCGCACGGCCCACTCCCCACGCGTGGAGCTGCGCCGACGTCACCACGGCGTCCTGCCGCACGACGGTGTCCCGCGCTGCGGCGTCCAGCTGAGGCGGGAGCCGCCCCGGACGCGGCGCGGCCTGTCGGTCGTCGCTCACGCCCGCAGCGTCCCGCAGCCGACGAGCGCACGACGCCGACCATCCACAGCCTCGGAAGCTCCGAGACAGGCGCAGCGGAACACGACCCCCGCGAAGGCCGGAGAACGCCGCGTGCGGCGGCTCGCGTGAAGAGTTGGTTGCGATCAGCGGAACGATCTCTTCACGCGAACCTTGGCCGGCGCATCGGGTCGGAGGCAGGGGCCGGCGACCGGGACGGTCGGGCGACCGGGGACGGTCGGGCGACCGGGGGCGGTCGGGGCGGCCCTGCCTCGGGTCGGGGCGGGTCAGGACTCGCGGGCGCGGCGCTGGAGGGCGTCGATGGTGACCGCGACGGCCAGCACCAGGCCGGTCACCACCAGGCGAGCCGACTGGTCCAGGTTCAGCAGGGTCAGCCCCGTGGAGATCGACTGCACGACGAGAATGCCCACGAGCGCCGACCACGCCGATCCGCGCCCCCCGAACAGGCTGGTCCCGCCGATGACGGCGGCCGCGATGGCCGTCAGGTTGGTGTCGCCGGCGCCGCTGCCCTGGTTCGCCGCCGCGAGGCGCCCGACCGCGAGCACGCCACCGAGCGCGGCGAGCGTCGAGCACGCGACGAACGCGGACACGAACACGCGGCGGACCGGGACGCCGGCCTTGCGCGCGGCCTCGGCATCACCGCCGACCGCGCGCACGAACCGACCCCAGCGCGTCCGCCGCAGCATCAGGTCGGTGAGCGCGACGAGCCCGACGAAGAGCGCGAAGACCGCACCCACCCCACGGTTGGTGCCGAGGTAGGCCACGACGACGGACAGCACCGCCGCGAGCGCGGCCACCCGGGCCACCACCGTCCAGAGCGGCGCGACCGGCAGCTCGACCCGGAGCCGGCGCATGCGGTCCGTGGCCCGTCCGGCGGCGTACGCGAGGACGACGAGCGCGACGATCGCCCACGAGGTCGCCGGGGCCAGGAACGCGGTCTGGCAGAACCGCACCAGCCACCACTCGAACGGGAGGTTGACCGACCCGGTGGGCCCCAGCACCCGCATCTGGAGACCCGTGACCACCAGCAGACCGGCCAGCGTGAACACGAAGCTCGGCACCGCCAGCCGGGTGTGCAGGGCGGCGTAGATGGACCCGACGAGGACGCCGACCGCGACGGCGGCCAGGACCGAGATCCACAGCGGCCAGCCCAGCTGCACGGAGCCGACGGCGACGACGGCCGCGGCCAGCCCCGACACGGCCCCGACCGACAGGTCGATCTGCCCGACGTGCAGCGTGAGCACCACGCCGAGCGCGATCACCCCGGTGGCGGCCGACTGCTGCGTGAGGTTGACCAGGTTGTCGCTGGACAGGAAGTGCGGGTTGAGCAGCTGGAACACCAGACCGATCAGGACGAGCACCACGGCGACGGGCAGCACGCCGAGGTCCCCCGTGCGCAGGCGCTGCCAGGTGGTGGCGACGAGGCCCGAGTCCGCGACCACGGCGCTCATCGGGCGATCCCCGTCACTGCCGCCAGCAGCTCCTCGTAGCTGGTCCGCGCGGCGTCGAACACCCCGTTGACCCGGCCGAGCCGCAGGACCACGATCCGGTCCGCCACGGCCTGCACGTCGGCCAGCGAGTGGCTGGTCAGGACCACCCCGTGCCCACGCTCGCGCAGCCGCTCGACGAGCGTGAGGAACTCCGCTGTCTGACGCAGCCCGAGGGCAGCGGTCGGCTCGTCGAGGACGATCACCCGCGGCTCCCCCAGCAACGAGCGCGCGATGGCGACGGCCTGCCGCTGACCACCGGACAGGGCGGCGACGGGCACCCGCACGGACGGCACGCGGGCGGCGAGCTGGTTGAGCAGCTCCCACGCGTGCTTCTCCATGGTGACCTCGTCGAGCAGGAGCCCGCGCTCGGCCTCGTGCCCGAGGTACAGGTTCTCGACGACGTCGAGGTTGGCGCACAGGGCCAGGTCCTGGAACACGGCGGCGATGCCCAGCCCGCGCGCGACCGACGGGTCGGAGAGCGTCACGGGGCGCCCGTCCACCAGGACGTCGCCCGCGTCGGGGACGAGCGCACCGGTCAGCGCCGCGACCAGCGTCGACTTGCCGGCGCCGTTGTCCCCGATCACGGCGACGACCTCGTGGGCGTGCACCTGGAGGTCGACCTCGACGAGGGCGCGGGCGGCGCCATAGCTCTTGGAGACGCCGCGCAGGGCCAGGACCGACTCGGTCACGGGGCACCCCCGTCGAGCAGGCCCGCGGCGGCGCAGGCGCCGGTGTAGGGATCCACGCAGATCTCCTCGGTGGTGTAGACGCCGCCGTCGACGATGACGCGGTGCAGGTTGTCCAGGGTCACGGGCACGGGACTGAGCAGCAAGGCCGGTACCCCGGCCACGCGGGCGGTGGTGACCGGCACCTCGCCGCGCAGCACGCGGACAGCGAGCTCCGCGGCGGTGCGGGCCTGGCCACCGATCGCCTTGTAGACGGTCATCGACTGGTCGCCGGTGACGATGCGCTGGATCGCCGCCAGCTCGGCATCCTGGCCCGTGACGGGCGGGACGGGGTCGAGCCCGGCGGCCTTCATCGCCGAGATCGCGCCGCCGGCCGTCCCGTCGTTCGCGGCGTACACGGCGTCGACCCGGCCCGCGTACTGCGTGAGCTGCCCGGTCACCCACTCCTGCGCCTTGTCCGGGCTCCAGTCGGGGGTGTCGTACGACGCCAGGATCTCGATGGGTTCGCCGGCGAACGCGTCGGCGACGCCGGCCTCGAGGGCCGCCGAGTTCGGGTCGGTCGCCGCACCGTTGACCATCAGGACGCCCTGGGGAGGGTCGTCGGGACCGGTCCGGCCGGCCGCGAGCTCCCGCACCAGCGCCTCGCCCTGGTACCGCCCGATCCGACGGCTGTCGAAGGAGACGTAGTAGTCGAGGTCGGCGTCGGAGATGAACCGGTCGTAGGCGATGACCGGCACGCCCCGGCGGTGCGCCTGACCGACGATGCTCACGGCCGCGGCGGCGTCGACGGCGTCGAGCACCAGCACCCCCGCGCCCTGCGTCAGCGCCGACTCGGCCTGCTGCTGCTGGGTGGCGGCGTCCTGGGCGGCGTTGGCGTAGACCACCGTGCACTCGGGGCACCGGTCGCGGACGACCTTCTCGAACTCGGGGCGGTCCACCGCCTCGTACCGGGCGGTCTTCGACTCCGGGAGCAGGAGGGCGATCACCTGGTCGGAGGGGGCGGCGCCGGTCGGCGCGGACGCGCACCCCGCGAGGGCGAGCACCACGGCCAGGGCCGCCGTCAGCGCGCGGGTCACACGACCACCGCCCCGGCGCCGGCGATCGTGACCGTGTCGAGCGCCACCGCGAGCGCACCGCGCACCTCGGCGGCAGCGCCCAGCTCCGCGCCGACCACGGGAACCGGGCCCGCCGTGCTGGGGATCGTGCGCTGCGCGAGGGCGACACGCAGCGGCTCGAGCAGCATCTCCCCCGCGTCCGCCAGCTCCCCGCCGACCACCAGGAGCTCGGGGTCGAACAGGTTGCACACGCTGGCCGCCGCGACGCCGAGATGATGGCCGGCGTCGGCGATCACGCGCCGGCACCCGGTGTCGCCGGCCTCGGCGCGGGCGATCACGTCGCGCAGCGTGAGGTTGCCGTGGCTCGGCCGCAGCATCTCCAGCAGCACGGGGGCGCCGACGTACATCTCCAGGCAGCCGCGGTTCCCGCAGCGGCAGACGGGCCCCTGGTCGTCGATCGTCGTGTGCCCGATCTCGCCTGCAGCGCCCACGCGCCCGTGGAACACCTCGCCCCCGAGCACCAGCCCCCCGCCGACCCCGTGCGAGGCGCGCACGTAGACCACGTGCTGCTTCCCGCGGGCGGCGCCGAGCCGGACCTCCGCGAGCGCGCCGAGGTTGGCGTCGTTGTCGATGTACACCGGCAGGCCGAGGCGTTCGCCGAGCATCTGGGGCACCGGTGCACCGTCCCAGCCACGCAGCATCCCGAGCGAGGAGAGCTGGCCGGTGCGCACGTCGACCGGGGCCGGCACCCCGACGCCGACGGCCAACACCTCGGCCAGGGTGGCGTCGACCGAGTCGACCATCTCGGTGAGGAGCAGCGCGGCGCGCTCGAGCCCCTGGTCGGCGCGGTGGTCGGGCGGCAGCGGCATGCGCTGCTCGGCGACGATCCGGTGCGCCACGTCCGAGAGGGCCACGCGCAACGATCGCGTGCCGAAGTGCATGCCGGCGACCAGCCCGAGGTTGCGCGCGAGCGTCACCTGCTGCGCGCGCCGGCCGCTGCGCGAGGTGGGGGCGGTGTGCAGGACACCGGCGGTCGTCAGCTCTTTGACGATGTTGGACACGGTGGCTGGGGACAGGCCGGTGACGCCGGCCAGCTCGACCTGCGTGAGCGAGCCACGCTGCTGGACGGCGCTGACGATCCGCGCCCGGTTGGCTTCACGCAGTGAAGTCTGCGAGCCCGGTGTGACCCGGTCATTGCCCACCGGCGCAGGATACACAGCCCTCGCCCGCGCGCCGGGTGAACCCCCGCCCCGCGGGGCACGCCGACCGCAGCGCGCACGCGACGTGCGCCCCGACCTGCGACGACGGCGGAGAAATGCCCCAGACCAGGAGGTCTGCGGCACCCCGGACGAGGGGACGTCTCCAGCGGGTGAACACCAGATCACGATTTGGCCACTCGTGCGTTCACTTCTTGACTTCAATGTGACGACGGCTATGTGATGTGACCCGGATCGGGGCGAGGCGCAACGCAGGGCCTCCGACCGATCGTCCGGCAGACGCTCCCGCTCCGCCGGGCGAGCACACGGGCCGCGGGACCCCACCCCCGGCCAGCAGCACCCATATCCACGGCAAAGAAGGCGTAGGAGTCACATGCGTACAGCACGCAAGTTCACCGCCATGGCCGCAGGTCTCGCCGTCGCCAGCCTCGCGCTGGCCGCGTGCAGCACCGGCAGCGGCAGCGATGACGAGACCGGCGGCACCGGCAGCGGCGACGAGGTGGAGGTCTTCACCTGGTGGGCCAGCGGATCCGAGAAGCTCGGCCTCGACGCCCTCGTCGGCGTGTTCGAGACCCAGAACCCGGACGTCACGTTCGTCAACGGCGCCGTCGCCGGTGGCGCCGGCTCCGCGGCCAAGGACCTGCTCCAGACGCGCCTCCAGGCCAACGACCCGCCGGACACGTTCCAGGCCCACGCGGGTGCGGAGCTGACCGACTACATCAACGCCGGCCAGGTCGAGGACGTCTCGGCCCTGTACGACGAGTTCGGTCTGCGCGACGCGTTCCCGGCCGACCTGGTCGAGCGCCTCACCGTCGACGGCAAGATCTACTCGATCCCGTCGAACATCCACCGCGCCAACGTCGTGTGGGCGAACACCCAGCTCCTCACGGACTCGGGCCTCGACCCGGCCGCGACGTACGCCTCGATCGACGACTGGTTCGTCGCGCTCGACGCCGTCAGGGAGAAGACGGGCCGCACGCCGCTCTCGGTGGCGACCACGTGGACCCAGGTCAACCTGTTCGAGACGATCCTCCTGTCCGACCTGGGCGCCGACGGCTACAACGGTCTCTGGGACGGGTCGACCGACTGGGCCAGCCCCGAGGTCACCGACGCGCTCGCCGACTTCGAGAAGCTCATGAGCTACACGAACGAGGACCGCGACGGTCTCGACTGGCCGGACGCGACGCAGCAGGTCATCGACGGCAACGCCGCGTTCAACGTCATGGGCGACTGGGCCGTGGCCGCGTTCGAGGAGGCCGGCAAGAAGGCTCCCGCCGACTACGTCTACATGCCGGTCCCCGGCACCGACGGCGTGTTCGACTTCCTCGCCGACTCCTTCACGCTGCCCGTCGGTGCTCCGCACCCGGCCGGCGCCAAGGCGTGGCTGAAGACGATCGGGTCGCTCGACGGCCAGGTCGCGTTCAACAAGGCGAAGGGCTCCATCCCGGCCCGCAACGACGCCAAGCCCGAGGACTTCTCGGAGTACCAGCAGTCCGCGATGACGTCCTTCGGTCAGGACACCATCGTCTCCTCGCTGGCGCACGGCGCAGCGGCCCCGGCCGCCTGGGCCAACGCGATCTCGGACGCCACCAGCAAGTTCACCACCGGTGGTGGCGACCTCGCCGGCTTCCAGGCCGAGCTGGTCGCGGCCGCCGAGGCGAACGCCGGCTGATCCTGCTCCACCGCACGACACGGTCCCGTCCCCGGCCCTGGCGATCCCAGGGCCGGGGCGGGGCCGCGTGCAGCGCCTGCTCGACCCGGGTCGGCTGATCCGACCGCCCGACCCGTCCGAACGCTCGTCACGACTCCAGGAGGCACGCGTGCCCCGACAGATCCGTAAGTGGGGGCCTCCCCTCCTGCTCATCTCACCGACCCTGATCCTGCTCGGTGTCTTCGTCTACGGCCTCCTCGCGGTCAACGCGAACACGTCGCTCCGGGACATCCACAACGCCGCGCAGGCCAACGGCAAGGCGCCCGTGAGCTTCGTCGGACTCGAGAACTACTTCACGCTGTTCGGGTCCGACTCGTTCCAGCACTCGCTGCGCAACCTGGTGATCTACACCGTCGTCTTCCTGGCGGGCACGATGTTCTTCGGGTTCGTGTGGGCGTGGCTGCTGGACCGGCCCGTGCGCTTCGAGGGCGTCTTCCGCTCCATCTACCTGTTCCCCATGGCGATCTCGTTCGTCGCCTCGGGCGTGGTGTGGCGCTGGCTGCTCAACTCCAACCAGGGCGAGAACGCCTCCGGTCTCAACCGGCTGTTCCAGATGATCGGCCTGCCGTTCCTCCAGAACAACTGGTGGAACAACGTCGACATCGGCATCGCGGCCATCGCGATCCCCGCCATCTGGCAGCTGTCCGGCTACGTCATGGCGCTGTTCCTCGCCGGCTTCCGGGGCATCCCCGAGGAGCTGCGTGAGGCGTCGCAGATCGACGGCGCGAGCAGCTGGCAGACGTACCGCCACGTGATCTTCCCGCAGCTGAGCCCCGTCGCCCTGTCCGCGGTGATCATCGTCGGCCACATGTCCCTCAAGGCGTTCGACCTGATCATGTCGATCTCGAAGCCGGCCAACTACCAGACGAAGGTGCCGGCCATCGACATGTACGTGTTCAAGTCGAGCTTCGACTACTCGAACGCCGCCGCCGTCGGCGCGATCCTGCTCGTCATCGTCGCGGTGCTCATCATCCCGTACCTGGTGCACCTCAACCGGACGGAGAAGCACTGATGACCACCGTCACCCCCGCGGAGCTCACCGCTCCCCTCGGCCGCCCGGCGGCCGCCGCCGGCGACGTCGCCCCGAGCCGGTTCTCCAAGGGCCGCACCGCCAAGTACGCGCTGCTCATCTTCTTCACGCTCCTCGTGCTGATCCCGGTCTACGTGCTGATCGTGACCAGCTTCAAGGGCCTGGGCGACGCCACCCCGTCACGCGCCTGGAACCTGCCGCAGGTGTGGACCACGGAGAACTGGAGCGCCGCCTGGACGGCCCTGTCGCCGTCGCTGTGGCGCACCTTCCAGATGGTGATCCCGGCCGCGATCATCTCCTCGTTCCTCGGGTCGATGAACGGCTTCGTGCTGGCGCGCTGGCGCTTCAAGGGTGCGGACATCGTCTTCACCCTGATCCTGTTCGGGATGTTCATCCCGTACCAGGCCGTGATGATCCCGCTGCTCCAGCTCATCCTGGGCGCCGGCATCCCCTCGGGCGTGCCGTCGCTGATCATCCTGCACGTCATCTACGGCCTTCCGATCACGACGCTGATCTTCCGCAACTACTACATGTCGATCCCCGAGGAGCTGGTCGAGGCCGCCCGCGTGGACGGCGCGGGGATGCTGCGGACCTTCTGGTCGGTCGTCCTGCCGATCTCGATCCCCAGCTTCGTGGTCGTCCTGATCTGGCAGTTCACCTCCGCCTGGAACGACTTCCTGTTCGCGGTGTTCTTCTCCTCCAGCCAGAACGGCCCGATCACCCTGGCCCTCAACAACCTGGCCAACGGTGCGCTGCTCACCAACTACGGCATCTCGATGGCGGGCGCCCTGCTCGCGTCGCTGCCCACGCTGCTGGTGTACATCCTGCTCGGGAAGTACTTCATCGGCGGCCTCATGTCCGGGTCGGTCAAGGGCTGACGCCCCTGGCGTGACCACCTGCCGCGGTCTCCGCAACCCGGCACAGACGAAGGGCCCGCGACACCCAGGTGTCGCGGGCCCTTCGGACGTGTCGGTTCAGGCGTACAGGTAGCAGGACTGGGAGTTGGCCGCCGGTTCGAACGTCATGAGAGTCCCCGACGTCGTCGTGCCGGACGCGGTCTTCTGCGTGATCTTGTAGAAGATCTGCGTCCCGACGGGGTAGGCGACGAGGCGTCGGTACTTGGTGGACAGCGTGGCGCTGCAGCTCACCGTCACCGATCTCGTGGTGGCGTTCGAGACCTTCAGCTGAGCCGTCACCCAGGCGCGGGACAGGCCGAACGCTGCGTCGACGGTCCGGGTGGCGCTGGTCGTCGTGGAGATCGCGCACGTGAAGCCCGGCGTTCCGGAGCAGGTCGCGAGCGGCTCGTTGAAGTTCGTCATGTTGGGGGCACGGAGAGTCTCAGTGAGCGTGTACGTCGTCGCTGCCGACGCAGGCGTGGCGGCTGCCACGCCCCCGGTCGCCACCAGCATCGCAGCCGTGCACACAGTCATGATGCGGCGAAGATTCATGAGGTCAGTCCCTTCTCGTTCTCGACGTGTGCAGAGGGTCAGCTGGCGCGCGCGCAGTGGATACCGAGCGGGTTGAACGCGTACTGCGTCGACGTGGCCGTCTGCGTGAGCCTCCCGTACTGGTAGGTCCGCTTGCGGATCGTGTACTTGTACGTGGTGCCGGAGGCATAGCCGACGATCCACGGATAGGTGGGTGGCGCGATGGATCCGCCGCAGGTCGACGAGATGGTGACGGCCGTCGCACTGCTGATGCCGAGCGAGGCGGCCACGCCGGCGGCCGAGATGCCGAACGTTGCTCCGATGGTCCGCGTGGCGGTCCGCGAAGCGCTCACGGTGCAGCTGATCGCGGTCTGCGCACCTCCGCACCTGCCGAGCTCCTGGTCGTACCGGACGACCCCGCCGGTCGAGCTCACCCCGATCACGTCGACCTCGTACCAGATCGGTGCGCTGGGATCGACCACCGCTTGCGCGGGCGAGGCCAAGGCCAACGGCACGGCCACCGCCGCGCCTGCAATGCTGACGACAATGCGTCTCACGAGCCGGTCGCGAATCACGTCCACCCCTTTGTGTCTTTCTTTCCCTGATGAGTTCTGCAGTGTTGCGCACGCAGAAGTGTGCCCGCAGGGAAAGGGATGCCCGTCCGCCGATTTCACTCGTCCGGCCTAGTTGTAAAGTTTTTGACTATGGTCACGGATGCCTGTTCGCGGTGCGACGTGCCGAAGGGGCGCCACGGTCGGCGGCGCCCCGTGGCGTACATGCTGGTCCAGGTCGACGTCAGCGCTTGCCGCCCCCGAGCAGGCCGCCCAGGATCCCGCCGATGTCGATCCCGCCCGAGGAGCCACCGCCGCCGAGCATCCCGCCGAGGACGCTGCCGAGCCCGCCGCCGGCGGAGCCGCCCAGCACGCCCCCGAGCACGTCACCCAGCCCGCCACCACCCTCGGTCGCCCCGCTCTGCGTGGAGCCGGAGCGCCCCGCGAGCTTCTTGGCGAGGAACGCCATGACGATCGGCGCGAGCAGCGGGAGCACCTTGGCGATGATCGACTGGTCGGGCGTGCGCGCGTCGGAGCCGAGCGCCGCCACCACCTGGTCCTGGTTCGAGCCGAAGACGTTGCGCACGATCTTGGCGCCGTCGTCGGTGTCCACCTGGTCGAGGTCCACGCCGCCCTCGACGAGCGCCGGGTCCTTGGCGCCGAGCGCGGCCGAGAGGGACGCGGCGCCGGCCGGGTCCTGCGCGTTCGCCTCGAGCCCGCCGAGCAGTGCCGGCAGGGCGGCGTCGACCGCACGCTGCGCGGTGGCGGTGTCCACCCCCAGCTTGGCGGCGAGCTGGTCGATCGGGATCGTCGCGGTCAGGTCGTCGAGGGCTGCCACGGCTGCCTCCTCGGTGAGGGCCGATCCGGCGGGTCGCCGGATGCACGGCCGCGTGCGGTGCACCCGCACACGTCCTCACCGTAGGGATGTTCCGTCGGTCCGCACCACACGGACGACGACGGGTAGGACCGTCACCGGCCTGCCCGTCGTCACCTCATGCCGTCAGCGGTGCCACCACCACCCGCCGTGACCGGCGGGGTCCACCAGCACCGCGACCGTGCGCGGCGGGACGGTCACCGAGCCGGTGGCCTTGTCCCACGTGGTGGTCCTGACCACCGGGTCGCTGCCCCGGGCCTGGACCGGCGACAGCGTCAGCCGGTGGCCGCGGAGCGCGTCGACCGTCTGCGTCGTCGGCTCGTCGGACCCGTTGATGACGACCAGGACGCTGTCCAGCTTGCGGTCCACGTCCTTGGTCCAGCGGCGGGTCGCGGAGCTCCAGCCCGGCTCGTCGTCGATGGCCATGACCACCACGCCGGGGTCGGCGTCCGGGCCGGAGCCCGGGAAGGTGACCTTCTGCTCGATCAGGTCGGCCGAGCCGAGCCGGAACAGCGGCGTGGAGAACCGCAGGCGCAGCAGGTCGTCCGCGGCCTTCGACGCCGTGGCGATGTCGGCCGGTGTCGGCTTGAGCGCCGGGTCGGCCAGCAGCGGCTGCTGGATCGGCCACTTCGTGGAGTTGTCGGCCGCCGGCGGCAGACCGCGGCCGAAGCCGTTGTCCTGGCCGGACAGGTCGAGCAGGTTGAACCAGTCGCCGGAGTTGTAGCTGTTTCGGTCGAGCGACTTGCTGCGCAGCAGGTCGGCGCCCGCGTGCCAGAACGACGGGGTCTGGGCCAGGGCGGTCGTCGCCAGCGAGACGGTGTTCATGCGCACGCGGTCCGCCATCGGGGTGTCCGTGGGCAGCTTGTACGTGAGCGAGTCCCACAGCGTCTCGTTGTCGTGGGCGTCGACGTAGGTGATGACCTCCTCCGGGGAGTCGGCGTACCCGGCCGGCTGGCCGTTGTAGTCGATCTCGGAGCCCTTCTGCACCGTGCCGGCGCTCGTCTGGAACGAGTAGTCGCGCAGGTTGCCCGCCATGCCGAGGCGGACCAGGTCGGCGTCGTGCGCCGCCCGGGCCAGCTGGTCAGCCTCCGAGCCATTGATCGCGTCACCGTTCGGGTCGGTGCCGCCGCCGGAGCCGAAGCCCTGGATCCGCGGGTTCTCGTCGAACGGTCCCCCGCCGCGGACGGCGTCGCGCAGGCGGTCGGAGAACGTGCCGATGCCCGTGCCGCCCAGCTGGCCCTGTGTGGCCTGGGTGAACAGCGCGTTGTTCGCCACCTCGCCGAAGTTCCAGCCCTCGCCGTAGAGGTACACCCGCGAGCCGTCCACGCCGTCCTTGCGCGGGGTCAGCCTGTCGAGAGCGGTGCGGATGGCCTCCATGTTCTCCACCGAGTGGTGGCCCATGAGGTCGAACCGGAACCCGTCGACCTTGTAGTCGCGAGCCCACGTCACCACCGAGTCGACCATGGCCTTCTGGGCCATCTGGTGCTCGGTCGCGATGTTCTGGCAGCAGGTCGAGGTCTCGACGTTGCCGATCGCGTTGAGCCGCTGGTAGTAGCCGGGCACCACGCGGTCGAGCACCGACTGCGGCGACTGGCCGCTTGCGGTGGTGTGGTTGAACACCTGGTCGAGCACCACCTGGAGGCCGTCGGAGTGCAGCGCGCCGACCATCGTCCGGAACTCGGCGACGCGGGCGCCACCGTTCGCGTTCACCGCGTAGGAACCCTCGGGGGTCGTCCAGTGCAGCGGGTCGTAGCCCCAGTTGAACCCGTCGGCGTCGGCCACGGCCGTGACGCACGCCTGCTGCTGGTCGGAGTCCGGTGCGTACGACGGGAGGTCACAGTCCGGGGTCTTCTGCAATGCGCGGTCCTCCTGGATCGACGCGATGTCGAACGTCGGAAGCAGGTGGATCGTGGTCAGGCCGGCCTTCTCGAGCTCGCGCAGGTGCGTGCGGCCGGCGCCGTTGGTGGCGAACGCGAGGTAGGTGCCGCGCTTGGCCGCCGGGACGGTCGTGTCGCTGATGGAGAAGTCCCGCACGTGCAGCTCGTAGATCGTCTGGTCCACGGGCCGGACCACCGGCTGCTTCGCCTTCTCCCACTGGCTCGGGCGGAAGGCCTTGTCGGCCAGGTCCACCAGCACCGAGTGCGTCGAGTTGAGCGTGAGCGCCACCGAGTACGGGTCGGTCACGCGGTTGACCTCGACCTGGTCGGTCGTCGGCGCGTACACCGTGACCTCCCAGAGGTAGCGCGCACCGGTCCAGGACTTCTTGCCGGCCACGGTCCAGGTGCCGTCGGCCTGACGCGTGGCGGCCACGCGCTGCTCGGTCGACGACGTCCCGGGCCAGACCAGCAGCGCGACCTCCTGCGCCGTCGGCGCCCAGACGGCCAGCGACGGGACGCCCTTCTTCCAGGTGGCGCCGAGGGTCCGCTTCTGGGCGTCACCGGCGTACAGGTCGTCGAGCACACCCGGGATCTGCACCCCGGTGGCCGCCTCGTAGGTGCCGTCGGACGCCGCCTGGGTGACCAGGAGCGCACCGCGCAGCAGGTCGGACGTCGGCGCGCCGTCGGGCAGGTGCAGAGCGAGGTAGCCGGTCAGCGCGGGGAACCTCGCGAGCTGGTCGGCCGAGAGCCCCGCCGGGTCGTAGGTCAACGGGACGGGGTCGCCCTCGCCGCCCACCACCGCGCCGTCCTGGACCGCCAGACCGCCGGTGGGCGAGGCGTGCAGCGCCAACGTGCTCGCGGCGGGGTCAGGTGCCCAGGTCGCGGGCCACGCGATCGTGTCCCGGTCGATCCAGTGCGCCTGCGACTGCCCGGTGCCGGGGAGCGGCGGGTCGGTGACCGTGATGGTCAGGACGTGGGTGGCCAGCACGTAGGAGAACGTGACGGGCTTGCCGCCGGGCGCCGCGAACGGGATGTTCCCCCCGGTCGGCGAGCCGCCGGCCCCGTAGCTCTCGTCCCAGCCGAGGTTGTGCGCCACCTTGGCCTCGTACGACCCGGCCGCGAGGTCCGGCGCGGTGTAGGTGAAGGTCCCGTCACCGTCCAGGTCCTGCAGCCACGTCGTCATGCACCACGGCGCCCAGTCCTCGTCGCAGCCCACCTCGCTGTTGAACGAGCCCGGGACGGTGAGGATCGGGCCCTGCGCGGTGGACGTGAAGTAGTGCGTCTTCTCGTCGTAGTAGAACGTCACCGGGCCGGCGGTCGTGACGGAGTACGTCGCGTTGGCGCCGCCCGCGACGCCGCCGGCGCCGTAGTTCTCGTCCCAGGAGCCGTTGATGGCGACCTTGTACTCGTAGGTGCCCACCGGCAGGTCGAACGTGCCGGACCACACGCCGTCCGCACGCTTGGTCAGCTGGTCCACCTCGCAGGCGGGCTCCCAGTCACCGGCGCAGCCCATCTCGCTGTTGTGGCTCCCGGGCACGGACACCGACGTCGGGCTCACGGGCCCCGTGTCGGGGACCACGCCGTCGATGGCGACGCCGACGCTCGCGTAGGTGGACGCGGCGGACTTGTTCCCAGCGGCGTCCACGGTGACCGCGCGGTACTCGACGACGGCGCCGTCGGGCAGTCCGGTGACGGTGTGGAACACGCGGGGCGACGTCGTCTCCGACGTGCCGAGCGGGGTCCACGCGTCGTCACCGAGCACCCGGTACGCGAAGGACGTCTGGCTCCAGACGTCGTCCGCCACGTCTGCGGTCACGGGCGCCTGGCCGGTCAGTCCGGCTCCGGCGGTCGGCGTCGTGAGAGTGAGGGCGCCGGCGGTCGCCGGGGCACCCACCGTGGTGTCGGCCTTCAGGACGATCGCGCTCAGGGCGGGGATCGTCACGGAGACCGTGCCGTCGGACGCTGCCGTCACCGACGTGGACGTCCCGTACAGCGGCGCGAACGTCGCGCCGGGCGTCAGGGTGTCGATCGTGACGGTCGCCGGGGCCGTCCCGTTGTTCGTCGCGACCAGGTGCTCGATCTTCTCGTCGGCGCCGACGCGGCTGAACGCGTAGACAGCGCCGTCCGCGTACCGCTCGATCTGGGCACCGTCCTGGAGCGCCGGGTGGGCGGACCGCAGGGCGGCCAGCTCGGCGATGTGGTCGTACAGCACCGAGTCGGTGTCGTACCGGTCGACCGAGCCGAGGGTCGTGCCGTCGAGCAGCGTCTGGCCGGCGTACTCGGGCACCTGCGTGGCGAACAGCGACTGCCGCGCGTCCTTGTCCCCACCCGTGCCGACGCCCGCGAAGCCCTGCTCGTCGCCGTAGTACACGACCGGCTGGCCGCGCGTCAGGTACATGAGGGAGTGCGCCAGCTCGGAGCGCTGCTCCGGGTTGTCCGCGCTCTTCACGAAGTACCCGATGCGGCCCATGTCGTGGTTGCCCAGGAACGTGGGCAGCGCCTGCGCGTTCGTCGTCGGGGTCGTGTACCTGTCGTCGCCCGCGTAGAGCGCCTTCAGGCCGCCCGCCGAGAAGCCCTTGGCATAGTTGGCGGCAGCCGACTGGAACGTGAAGTCGAGGACCGCGTTCATGTCGCTGTCGCGCAGGTACGGAGACAGCTTGGCGGGGTCGGCGTCGTAGACCTCGCCGAACATGAAGAAGTCGGGGTTGCCGACGGCGGTCGCGTGGTCGCGCACGGCCGTGGAGAACTTCTGCCAGAACTCGAAGTTCACGTGCTTGGCGGTGTCGATGCGGAAGCCGTCGACGCCCAGGTCCACCCAGTCGTTGTAGACGTCCACGAAGCCGTTCACGACCGTCGGGTTCTCGGTCATCAGGTCGTCCAGGCCGGAGAAGTCGCCGTACGTCGTGGACTCCCCGGTGTACGTCGAGTTCCCGCGGTTGTGGTAGAGCGTCGGGTCGTTCAGCCAGGCCGGAACCTTGACGTTCGCGTCCTCGGGCTTGATCACCGGCGTGTACGGGAAGCTCGTCGCGGCGTCCATCGTCGGGAAGGTGTCGGTGCCCGCGTAGGTCGCGGGGTCGAACTCCGTGCCGCCGGCGTCGGTGTACGGGCTGGTGGCCTGGTCGATGTAGCCGTACTGGCCCTCGGTGTAGTCGATGACGTCGGCCGTGTGGTTCGTGATGATGTCGAAGTAGACCTTGATGCCGCGCGTGTGGGCGTCGGCGATCAGCGCCTCCAGCTCGGCGTTGGTGCCCAGGTGCGGGTCGATCTGCGTGAAGTCGGTGATCCAGTAGCCGTGGTAGCCGGCGGAGGCGTCCGCCCCGGTGCCCTGCACGGCACGGTTCTTGAACGACGGGGTCAGCCAGATGGCCGTGGTGCCCAGGCCCTCGATGTAGTCCAGCTTGCTGTGCAGGCCGGCCAGGTCGCCGCCCTCGTAGAAGCCCTTGTCGGTGGGGTCGAACCCCGTGGCCAGCCGGTCGCCCGTGAGCCCGCCGGCGTCGTTCGCGTCGTCGCCGTCGGCGAACCGGTCGGTCATCACGAAGTAGAACTGCTCGTTCGCACCCGGGTCCCGCACGGGGGTCGCGACGAGGGCGTCGTCCGCCGGCGTGTAGCCCGCGCCCAGGTCCAGCGGGGTCAGCGCGATGCGGTGCGTGGTGTCGTCGTAGGTGAACCGCAGCGTCGACGGACCCTCGATGACGAGCGGGATGTTGTCGGCACCGCCGTTCTTGCCGTACGCCTCGTCCCAGGTGTCGTTGATCGCGACCTTGTACTCGTACGCACCGGCCGGGACCGTGAAGTCCGCGGAGTAGACCCCCTCCGTGGCGGTGAGGGCGAGGTCCGTGGTGGTGCAGTCGGGCTGCCAGTCCCCCGGGCAACCGAGCTCGCTCTGCAGGCTGCCGACGAGGGCGACGGTGCGGTCGGCGGCTGCGGCGGGTGTTCCTACCGCGGCGACGAGCCCGACGCCGACGACCGCGAGAGCGGTCACGCCGGCGAAGGCTCGAGACAGGGGGCGGACGGGGGCGTCGGCGGGCGACATGGCGACTCCTTCGTCTCCCCGCACGTCGATGTGCGAGGCAGGTGTCGCCGACCGTATCCGCTTGCAGCAACTTGCAGCAAGAGATAGCGACGAATGACCCTCGACGGGAGGGACCGGACACGCACCGTCAGGTCGTCCGGAGCTCCTCGAGCCGCCCGGCGACCTCCGCCTCGTCGGCGTCGACCTCCACCAGCTTGTCGCGACTGGTCGCCCCCGACACCAGCCGGACCTGGCGCGGCCGCACGCCGAGCGCCTTGGCGAGGGCCTCGAGCGCGGCCTGCGTGGCGGCGCCGTCGACCGCCCGGGCGCTCACGGCGACCACGAGCCGGTCGGCGTGCGTGCCGCCGACGGCGGTCCGGGAGGCTCCGGGCCGGACCCGGATGGCGACCCGCACGTCAGGCCCGCGGCGGCGCGACGAGCCGCCCGGGCGCCCGGCGGGCACGCGCGAACAGCACCACGCCGACGACGGCGACGACGATCCCGACCAGGACGAACGGCCACGGGTTCGCCTGCGCGATGCACTCCGACGCCCCGGTCACGCCACCGGTGCAGAACTCGCCCGGACCGAACCGGTTGAGCCAGCCGATGGACAGCGGCAGGGCGCCGAGACCCGTGACGATGCCGAGCTGGGCAGGACGAGGACCCTGGCGCACGACGAGCACACCGACCACCAGCAGGAGCCCGAGCGCGCCGAAGAGGCCGACGGTCCCGACGTCACGACCGAGCCCGAAGCCGACCCCGATCCCCGCGCCGAGCAGCACCCACCCGAGGAACGCCCCCACCCCAGTGCCCGGGCGCGCGACCGCGACCTCCTCGGCCCACACGTCAGAGCACCCGGCTCAGAGCAGGCCCAGTGCCTGGACGGCGTCGCGCTCCTCGACCAGCTCCGCGACGGACGCGTCGATCCGCGTCCGCGAGAACTCGTCCACCGACAGGTCCGGCACGATCTGCCAGCGACCGTCGACCGAGGTGACCGGGAACGAGGAGATCAGCCCCTCGGGCACCCCGTACGAGCCGTCGGAGAC